>NZ_JBKCLH010000186.1:0-62014 GCF_046300915.1 Roseateles sp.
TTGCAGCAAACGCTCCAGTCGCGGCTGCTGCTCCTGCAAGGCCGGCCCCACGCGCTCCAGCCGCGCCGCGAGCAGATCCCAGAGCCGGGCCGGCATGGGTTCCTCGGGCGCCTGTTGCAGGGCACGGGCCAGTTCTTCGGCATAGAGCGGCACGCCTTCGGCGCGGCGCAGCACGGCCTCGGCCTGGGCCGGATCGCGCAGTTCCAGATGCGCGATCAGGCGCTGCATCTGCGAGGCCGGCAGGGGCTCCAGCAGCAAGGCGGGCAGTTCGGGCAGGGCGCTGGGGGCGGGCTCGCGCGAGCTCAGCACCATCAGGCGCGGCGCCGCGGCCAGGCGGCGCAGCCTCGCCAGCAAACCGAGCGAGGAGGGGTCGGCCCAGTGCAGGTCCTCCACCAGCAGCAGGGCCGGTCCACCGGGCTGGCCCAGCCCCAGGGCCGCCAGCAGCAGGCTTTCGTCCGCATGGCGGTCCGGCTCGGCATGGCCCGATGGCGTGCCTTCGCCGCCTTGCAGCAAACGCTCCAGTCGCGGCTGCTGCTCCTGCAAGGCCGGCGCCACGCCCGCCAGCAGGCGGCGCTGGCTGGTCGGGCCATCCTCGCCATGCGCCAGCTGCAGGGCGTTCAGACGCTGCTGCAGGCTGGTGATGAAGGGGTGATAGGGGCTGTGCTGGAACTCCGGCAGGCAGCTCAGCAGCAGGTGTTGGGCCGCGGTGGCCTCGCTGTGTTCCAGCAGGGCTTGCAGCAAGCGGGTCTTGCCCAGGCCGGGCTCGGCCTGCACCAGCAGGGCCTGGGGGCCGAGCTCGGGTTGTCGCCAGGCCTGCAGCAGCACGCTCAGCTCGCGCTGGCGACCGACCAAGGGCGCGCGGCGTGGCAGGCTCATGAGGCCTTCGCTGCCCAGCAGGCTTGCGCCGCCGTCGGCCAGCGCGGCCAGGCGAAAGCCGGCCGGCGCCTGGCTGCCCAGGGCGCTGCCCAGTCGAATCTCGCCGGGCTCGGCCAGCAGGGCCAGGCGCCTAGCCTGCCGGCTCAGCGTACCGGCGCTGTCTGGTGAGCCCTGGCGAGGATCGGCATAGACCCAGCCGGTCTCCAGCCCCAGACGTGGACAGAGCAGGGCGGGGTGCTGTGGCCTGCCGCACAGATGGGCCTGCAGGGCCAGGGCAGCCGCCAGGGCACGCCGCGGGGCCTGCTCCAGGGCGCGGGGATGGCCGAAGAAGGCCAGCAGTTCGCCGCCCTCGGCCCGCAGCACAAAGCCGCCATGGGCTTGCAGCATCTCGCGCAAGCGGGTCTGCAGGGCGGGCAGCTGCTGGCTCAGGGCTTCCGCCTCCACGCCCGGCGCAGGCTCCAGCTCGCAGGCCAGGGCCACGATGCGACGGCGCTCCGAGGGATGCTTGAGCGAGGCGCTCGGGCTCCCGCCCACCGGGGCCCGGCGCAGCTGCTCCGCCAGGCTCAGGGTCTCAGCCTCGGGCGGCAGGCCCAACTGCTCCTGCAGGCGCTGGCGGAACTGCTCGAACAGGGCCAGGGCAGCGGGGCGCTCGCGCTCGGCCTGCAGACGCATGCAGGCGCGCAGCAAGGCCTCATTCCAGGGGTCGAGCAGCAGGCCGCGGCGGGCGGCGCCCAGCGCCTGGCTGTTGCGGCCGGCCAGCTCCCAGCCCTGGCTCAGGCGGCGCGCCAGACGGCCGGCCGTCAGAGCCAGGGCCTCACGCCGGGGGCTCAGCCAGTCCTGCAGGCTGTGCAGTCCATCGAGTTCCAGCCCGTCCAGCAGTGGCCCGCGGTAGAGATCGAGCTGAGCCTCCAGGGCTTGCAGGGCTTCAGCGCTGGGGGGCTGTTCGGTGGCAAAAGCGGGAGGTGCGGCGCTGAATTCCTGGCAGTCCAGTCGCCAGCCCAGCTCCGGGTTCAGGGCGATCTGCTTCTTGTCGCTGAGCAGCACTTCCATGCCGGAGGCGGGCTGCTGCTGCAGCAGGCGGCGCAGGTCGAAGAGGGCGCGGCGCAGATTGGCGCGGGCCTGCTCACCCTGGGATTGGGGCCAGAGCAGTTCGGCCAGACGCTCGCGCGGCAGCGGACGGGCCTCCAGGGCCAGCAGGGCCAGCAGCAGGCGGGTCTTGTCGTAGGGGAACTCGACAGCTGCGCCATCGCCCATCAAGAGCTCGCAGCCCCCCAGCAGGCACAACCTGGGCGGCGGCGGGAGGGCAGGAGAGGCGAGGGCGCTGCGCGCGAGCGGGAAATCCATGGCGAGTCCGGCAGTATCTCCGCAGCCGGGCTTCGATCGCCGGTGCAGTGCCCCCGAACACGGGGGGCTCACTGTCAGCGAATCTTCATCTTGACTGGCGTAGAGCGAGCGCTGGCCAAACCCTCCGGCAGCATTCTCATGAATGCCGCCTTCAGACCCTCAGGTCTGGGCGGCCAAGCCCTCAAGCAGCTTCTCATGAATGCCGCCAAAGCCTCCATTGCTCATGCACAGCAGATGGTCACCGGGGCGGGCCACCTTCAGCACGGCGGCCACCAGGGCATCCACGCCCTCGCAGACCTGGGCCTGGGCGCCCATGGGAGCCAGGGCCTCCTTGGCGTCCCAGGTCAAGCCGGCCTGGTTGCAGAAAGCGAGGTCGGCTTCTTCCAGAGCCCAGGGCAGCTGGGCCTTCATGGTGCCCAGCTTCATGGTGTTGGAGCGGGGCTCGAACAGGGCCAGGATGCGCTCGGCCGGCGCGATCTTGCGGCGCAGGCCGTTGACCGTGGTGTGGATGGCCGTGGGGTGATGGGCAAAGTCGTCATAGACCTTGATGCCGCCGACCTCCCCGCGCAGCTCCAGGCGGCGGCGCACGTTCTGGAATTCCGCCAGCGCGGCGGCCGACTGTTCCGGCGTCACGCCCAGATGCTCGGCCGCGGCGATGGCGGCCAGGGCATTGAGCTGGTTGTGCTCGCCCAGCAGGCTCCACTCCACACGGGCCACCTTCATGGCGCCGCGCAGCACGTCAAAGGCCTGGGGCTCGCCGCGCGCGCGCAGGGCCCCGGGCTCTTCCTTGCGCACGCCAAAGCGCTGCACCTCGCTCCAGCAGCCGCGGTCCAGCACGCGCTGCAGGGCGTCCTCGCGGGCATTGACCACCAGGCGGCCCGAGGGCGGCACGGTGCGCACCAGGTGGTGGAACTGGGTCTCGATGGCGGCCAGGTCCGGGAAGATGTCGGCGTGGTCGTGCTCGAGGTTGTTCAGGATGGCGGTGCGCGGCCGGTAGTGCACGAACTTGCTGCGCTTGTCGAAGAAGGCGGTGTCGTACTCATCGGCTTCAATCACGAAGGCCTTGCCCTCGCCGAGGCGCGCCGAGACGCCGAAGTTCTGCGGCACGCCGCCCACCAGAAACCCCGGCTTGAGGCCGGCCTGTTCCAGGATCCAGGCCAGCATGGAGGTGGTGCTGGTCTTGCCATGGGTGCCGGCCACGGCCAGCACATGGCGGCCCTGCAGCACCTGCTCGGCCAGGAATTGCGGGCCGCTGGTGTAGGGGGCGCCGGCGTCCAGGATGGCTTCCATCAGGGGGAATCGCCCCTCGCTGGAGCGCGTGACCACATTGCCGACCACGAAGAGGTCGGGCTTGAGCTCCATCTGCTCGGCGCCGAAGCCCTGGATCAGCTCAATGCCCAGCTGCTCCAGCTGGGTGGACATGGGCGGGTAGACGTTGGCATCGCAGCCGGTGACCTTGTGGCCGGCCTCGCGGGCCAGGGCCGCCAGACCGCCCATGAAGGTGCCGCAGATGCCGAGGATGTGAATGTGCATGGTCAGAACCAGTTCGGTAGATGGGCCTTGGCGTCGTCCAGGGACTGCAGCACCAGGCACTGCGGCGCGATCTCGGCATCGGGTGCCTTCAGGTCAGGCACCAGCACCACGCCGGCCCCGGCCGTGAGCGCGCCGCGCGCGCCATAGCTGGAATCCTCGAACACCAGGGCCTTAGCAGGATGGATGCCAAGGCTGGCCGCGGCCAGCTCGAAGAGATCGGGATGGGGCTTGCCGCGGGCCACCTGGTCGCCGCCGTGGATGGGGCCGAAGAAGTCGATCAGACCCGTCAGGCTCAGGCGCTCCAGCACCTTGGCATGACGGGTGGAGGAGGCCACGGCCAGGGGTATGCCTTGTGCGCGCAGGGCCTGCAGCAGGGCCAGGGCGCCGGGCTTGAGCGCAAAGCCGCTGGTGCCGGGGCCGAAGCGCTGTGTCAGTTCCACATCCACCTGGGCGTACAGGGCCAGGGCGGCGGCCTCCGAGCCCAGGCGCTCGCTGAGCACGGCCAGGCTGTCGGGGCGGTTGCGACCCACGGTGAGCAGATAGTCCTCGCGGCGCAGCTGGGGGGCCAGGCGCAGCCAGGCCTCCAGGATGGGCCGCTCGGAGTCGAGCAGCAGACCATCCATATCGAAGATCACCGCCTCGAAGCGGCGCGCGGCAAGCGGGCTCACTTCAGCGCGCTGCGGGCGGCGGCCAGGGTGGCGACGATGTCGGCCTCGCTGTGGGCGGCGCTGACGAAGCCGGCCTCGTAGAGCGCCGGGGCCAGGTAGACGCCGGCGTCCAGCATGGCGTGGAAGAAGCGGTTGAAGCGTTCCTTGTCCGTGCTCATCACGGTCTGGTAGTTCTGCGGCAGCTCGGGCATCAGGAAGAAGCCGAACATGCCACCCTCGCAGTCGGCGCTGAAGGGCACGCCGTTGTCGCGGGCCACGCCCACCAGGCCGTCCACCAGGCGCCGGGTCTTGGCCGAGAGCTCCTCGAAGAAGCCGGGCTTCTGGATTTCGCGCAGCGTGGCCAGACCGCAGGCCGTGGCCACCGGGTTGCCGGACAGGGTGCCGGCCTGGTAGACCCCGCCCAGCGGGGCCAGGTGCTTCATGATCTCGTGGCTGGCGCCGAAGGCGGCCAGGGGCATGCCGCCGCCGATCACCTTGCCGAAGACGCTGATGTCCGGCTTGAAGCCCGGGATCAGCTGGGCGTAGTGGCCCTGGGCGCTGGCCAGACCCACGCGGAAGCCGGTCATCACCTCGTCGAAGATCAAGAGGGCGCCATGCCGGCTGCAGAGCTCGCGCAGCGCCTGCATGAAGGGCAGGCTGGCGCGCACGAAGTTCATATTGCCGGCGATGGGCTCCACGATCACGCAGGCCAGCTCGGCGCCATGCTGGGCGAAGGCCTCCTCCAGCTGGGCCACGTTGTTGTACTCCAGCACCAGGGTATCCTGGGCGGCGCCGGGCGTGACGCCAGCGCTGGTGGGGTGGCCGAAGGTGGCCAGGCCCGAGCCGGCCTTGACCAGCAGGGCGTCGGTGTGGCCGTGATAGCAGCCCTCGAACTTGATGAACTTGGGCCGGCCGGTGGCGCCGCGGGCCAGGCGGATGGCGCTCATGGTGGCCTCGGTGCCCGAGCTGACCAGGCGCACCTGCACCATGCTGGGCACCAGCTTGAGGATCTCCTCGGCCAGCTCGATCTCGCGCTCGGTGGGGGCGCCAAACGAGAAGCCCTCGCGCGCCGCGGCCGTCACGGCCTCCAGCACGGCCGGATGGCCATGGCCCAGGATCATGGGACCCCAGGAGCCGATGTAGTCGATATAGCGCTTGCCCTCGGCGTCGATGATGTAGGCGCCCTCGCCGCGCTTGATGAAGCGGGGCGTGCCGCCCACGGCGCGGAAGGCGCGCACGGGCGAGTTCACGCCGCCAGGAATGACGCGCTGGGCGCGTTCGAACAGGTCTTGGTTCTTGCTCATGGGATTGGACTCACAAGGCGCTGCGGCCCGCTGCCGGGCCGCTGGGCTTTCAGGCTCCGATGGAGGTCTGAACGGTTTGATCAGTGCATGCGTCGCGGCGGACGGCTGCTGGGCTCGGGTTCGGCGAAGTCGGCTTCCGCGGCTTCGCCCGCGACCGGCATTGCGGCTTCCTCGTCCTCGCCCGGTGGCAAGGCCCAGAAGAAGCGGTCGGGAATGACATTGCCCATGCCGGGGCGAAAGCCTGCGTCCAGGCTCTGGTCCAGAAAGGACAGAGCCTCGGCGACGGCGTCGTGCACCTCGGCGCCCACGGACAGCAGGGCCGCCAGGGCCGCCGACAGGGTGTCGCCCGCACCCACGAAGCTGACTTCGAAACGTTCGAACCGCTCCCCGGCGATGGGCCCTTGCGAGTTTGCCAGCACGTTGTCCACGAACTGGTTGGGCAGGGTGATGCCGGTGACCAGCACATGCTCGGCCCCATGCTGGGCGGCAGCCACGGCCAGCTCGCGTGGCGAGGCGGGGCGGTCGGCATCCCAGTCGGGCAGCAGGAAGTCGGTCAGGGTCTTGTGGTTGCCCACCAGCACCAGGGTCTGGGGCAGGACCAGCTCGCGGAAGGCGTCCAGATAGCTCTGCTGCTGTTCCTCGTCCAGCCAGGTGATGGCTGGCAGATAGGCGACCAGGGGAACATCCGGGTAATCGCTAAGGACTTCGGCCACCGCGCTCACGCCTTCGGCCGAACCCAGAAAACCGACCTTCCAGGCCGTGATGCTGATGTCTTCCAGGATGGATCGGGCCTGCTCGACCACGGTATCGCTGTCGATGGGATGCTGGTCGAAGATCTCGGCCGTGTCACGCAGCAGGATGCTGGTGACCACGGGCAGGGCGTGGGCGCCCATGGCGGCGATGGTGGCGACATCGCCGGCCAAGCCGGCGGCGCCGCTGGGTTCGCTGGCGTTGAAGCTCATCACACAGGCCGGCGCCGGTGCTTCCTGCTCGTCGTGCTGCGCGTCGGGGGGAGAGTCGGCTGTGCTCATGGTCAGGAGGGGGTGAAAGATCCTGTTACTCAGGACCCGAACAATGTGTGACTAAGCACCGCTTATGCCTCAAACTGCTTGTTGCATCTGCGCCTATTCATCCCCTGAGTGGGGGAGGTGGGCTGGCTACAATCATTGGTCATTGTAGTGAGCAAGCGAACAAGGCGACCGTGACCGAAGCAAGTACCTGGATGTGCCTGATCTGTGGCTGGATCTACGACGAGGCTGCAGGGGACCCCGAGCATGGCATTGCGCCCGGAACAGCCTGGGCCGATGTGGACATGAACTGGACTTGCCCCGAGTGCGGTGCCCGCAAGGAAGACTTTGAGATGGTCCGCATCTGAGGGCCTTGAGCCCCACCCCTGAGGAGAGTTCTTTGGATCTGCAGGCTCCCGATGTTTCCATGATCGAGCCGGCCACCGCGGCCAAGGTTCTGGTCATTGATGACAGCAATACCATCCGCCGCAGTGCCGAGATCTTTCTCAAGCAGGCGGGTCATGAGGTGGTGCTGGCCGAAGATGGCTTTGATGCCCTGGCCAAGCTCAGCGACTACCGGCCCGATCTGGTGTTCTGCGACATCCTGATGCCCCGGCTGGATGGCTATCAAACCTGCGCCATCATCAAGCGCAACCCGAATTTCTCGGCCGTGCCCGTGATCATGCTGTCCTCCAAGGACGGCCTGTTCGACAAGGCGCGCGGCCGCATGGTGGGCTCGCAGGACTACCTGACCAAGCCCTTTACCAAAGACCAGCTTCTGCAAGCGGTGCGTCAGCACCGCCGCGGCGCCTGAACCCCTTTTTTCCCCGAACGCCCTTAAAGAGGCCCAGCGAGGAACCCGAATGTCTATACAGAAAATTCTCCTGGTCGACGATTCCAAGACCGAGTTGCACCATCTCAGCGAGATGCTGCTCAAGCGCGGCTATCAAGTGCGCACTGCCGAAAACGGCGAAGAGGCGCTCAAGCGCCTTGACGAGGAAAAGCCCGACCTCATCCTGATGGACGTGGTGATGCCCGGCCAGAATGGTTTCCAGCTCACCCGCACCATCACGCGCGACGAGCGCTTTGCTGATGTGCCGGTGATCATCTGCACCAGCAAGAATCAGGAGACCGACCGGGTCTGGGGCATGCGCCAGGGCGCGCGTGACTATGTGGTCAAGCCGGTCAAGGCCGAAGACTTGCTGGCCAAGATCAAGGCCCTGGGTTGATACCCCATGAGCAATAAGCAAGCCCTGCGCGAACTGCAACAGCGCCTCGCGCAGCGCATGCAGGCGGCGCGAGAGCAGGCTCAGTCCGCCAACTGGCTGGCCGTGGAGGCGGGTGGCGCTGCGCTGCTCTTGCCTTTGCGCCAGTCCAGCGAGATCTTCACCCCGGTGCCCCTGCGCGCCGTGCCCTATGCCCAGCCCTGGTTGCTGGGCGTGGCCAATCTGCGGGGCGGTCTGCACACGGTGGTCGATCTGGCGGCCTTTCTGGGCCTGCGAGAGCCCACTGCGACGCGCAGCGACGGTGCGCGCCTGGTGACCTTGAATCCGGATCTGAACGTGAACTGCGCCCTGCTGGTCGACCGGCTGCTGGGCCTGCGTTCCGACGAGCAGTTGCAAGCGCTGGAGACGCCGGCGCATGACGGTACGCGGCCACGCTTTGCGGGTGGCCAGTGGCGGGATGCCCAGGGACGGCGCTGGCAGGCGCTGGACCTGGAATCCCTGGCCAGACACGAGCAGTTCCTGCGGATAGTGGCCTGACAAGGCCAGTCCCGGCCCTCCATCAGCGAGGGGTGGGCAGTCAAGATGACAAGAGGGTGAGATGAGCTTCCTGGACAAGATCAAGAACTTGGGCAAAAACGAGGCGGCGGCGGGTGCGCTGGCCGACTCGTCCGCGGCCAATGCCTATGGCCGCGGCTCCATGCCAGGCGACCAGCCGACCACGCAGTCGGCTTCCATCATCTCGGAAGCCGTGCCCACCGAGATCGCGCCACAGGAGTTTGCCGAGACGGCCAGCGCCTTCGGGGCCAGCACCGTGACGGCGGGCAGCGAGCGCCCCGAGGTCGATCAGGGCGCGGCGCGTCTGCGTCGTCAGCGCCTGCTGACCGCCTTGGTGGCAGCGGGTCTGGTGGGTTCGGCTGTGACGGTGAGCGTGGCTCTGATCAGCGCCAACCGTTCGGCCGCCCAGGTCCGCGCCACCGGTCAGGCCCTGATGCAGTCCCAGCGTCTGGCCAAGTCCGTGTCGGCCGCCCTGGTGGGCAATGCCGGCGCCTTTGCCGAGTTGCGTGAATCGGTGGCGGTGCTGACGGCCCTGCCGCCCGATCTGCGCGAGGGCGCCAGCGGTGTGGCCGCGGTGCAGAGCGAGCTGGACAAGGTGGAGCCCCTGATCGCCAAGGCCGACAAGAACGGCAAGACCGTGCTGGCCCAGGAGAAGGTGCTGACCCAGGTGGGCCAGGCCCTGCGCTCCATCAACCGCCAGAGCTCGGACCTGCTGGAAAGCGCCGAGGCCGTGTCCTCCCTGGCCCTGCAGCAGGGCAATACCGTGGCCGAGATCTCGGCCGTGGGCCAGCTCGTGATGCTGACCCAGCGTATCGGCAAGAGCGCCAACGAGTTCCTGACCCAGGAAGGCGTGAGCCCCGAGGCCGTGTTCCTGCTGGGCAAGGACTTGAACACCTTCAAGGAGATCGCCGAGGGTCTGCTCAAGGGCAACCCGGAGCTGCGCCTGCCCGGCGCACGCGACGCCCAGTTGCGCGAGCGCATCGAGGTGCTGCTCAAGCAGTACGAGGATACGCGCGTCCAAGCCTCGGCCATTCTGTCCAATCTGCAGGGTCTGGTCTCGGTGCGCGAGGCCCAGACCTCCATCCTGGCCGACTCCGAGCCCATGCGCCGCCATCTGGAGCAGATCGCGGCCGATCTGGAAAGCTCGGGCGGCGCCAGCTGGTGGCTGATCGGTCTGATGCTGGCCTCGCTGGCCGCCCTGGTGGGTGGTGCCCTGGGTTTCCTGCGCCTGTATGTGGCCGACCAGGCCCAGCGCGCCCTGCTGGCCGAGGCGCAAAAGCGCGAGGCCGAGGCCCAGGAGCAGGAAGCCAAGCGCGTTAACGACGCCAACCAGGCCGCGATTCTGCGACTGATGAACGAGCTGCAGTCGGTGGCCGAGGGCGATCTGACGCAGCAGGCCACCGTGACCGAGGACATCACCGGCGCCATCGCCGACTCGGTGAACTACACCGTGGAAGAACTGCGCAGCCTGGTGGGTCAGGTGCAGGGCACGGCCGCTCGCGTGAACGAGACCACGGCCCAGGTGGACCAGACCTCCACCGAGCTGCTCGCGGCCTCGACCGAGCAGCTGCATGAGATTCGCGCCACCGGCGAGGCGGTGCTGCAGATGGCGGGTCGAATCAACGAGGTGTCCGCCCAGGCGCAGCAGACCGCCGAGGTGGCCCGCGTATCGCGTGAGGCCGCCGAGACCGGCCGCCAGGCGGTGCTGAACAATATCGGCGGTATGAACACCATCCGCGAGTCCATCCAGGAGACCTCCAAGCGCATCAAGCGTCTGGGCGAGAGCTCCCAGGAGATTGGCGAGATCACCGAACTGATCTCGGACATTACCGAGCAGACCAATGTGCTGGCGCTGAATGCGGCCATTCAGGCGGCCTCGGCCGGTGAGGCCGGTCGCGGCTTCTCGGTGGTGGCGGAAGAAGTGCAGCGCCTGGCCGAACGCTCGGGCGATGCCACGCGCCGGATTGCCGCCCTGGTCAAGACCATTCAGACCGACACCCAGGATGCGGTGGCCGCCATGGAACGCTCCACCGTGGGTGTGGTCAAGGGTACCAAGCTCTCCGATGCGGCCGGTTCGGCCCTGGAGGAGATTGACAAGGTGTCGCGTCGCCTGGACGAGCTGATCGCGCAGATTTCGGCGCAGGCCCTGTCCGAGGCGCAGGCTGCCAACGAGGTGGCCGCCAATATCCAGCACATCTTCGCGGTGACCGAGCAGACCTCGGAGGGCACACGCTCTACCGCCCAGATGGTTCACGAGCTGTCGCGTTCGGCGGAAGCCCTGCGCGCCTCGGTGGCCCGATTCAAGGTCTCCTGAGCGGGACATATTCATGGCAGCGAGCATCGATTCGAGGATGGACCTTCCGCGCGATTCGGAGTTTCCGGCCGACCTGAGCCCCCTGGCCTGGGTTCAGGAAGAGCTGCGTCGCTCGCTGGAGTCGGTACACAAGACCCTGCGCCGCCTCTTGCGCGACGGCGACCAGCGCGGCTCCAGCTTCAGTGCGCTGGGCGGAGAGCCGGCGTCGGGCGCCGGCCATGGTCCGCTGACGGCGGCCGCCGCGCAGCTGCACCAGGTCACCGGCGTGTTGTCCCTGGTGGGCCTGCCCGCCGGTGCCACCCTGCTGCGTGCGGCCGAGACGGCCGTGCTGCGCCTGGCCCAGTCGCCACAGAGCGTGGAGCCGGCGGTGGTCGAGCTGATCGAGCAGGCCGACTTTGCCCTGCTGTCCTATGTGGCCCGTCTGCTGGCGGGCAACAAGGCTTCGGCCCTCGCACTGTTCCCGGCCTACCGCGCGCTGCAGACCTGGAATGGCGTGGATCGCATTCACCCGGCCGATCTCTGGCCCCAGGAGTTCAGCTGGCGTGCCCTGCCCGTTGAAGAGGCCAGCCCGGCCCTGGCGCCGGAGTCGCTGCGAGGCGCCTTCGAGACCGCGCTGCTGCGGCAGATGCGCCAGCCCGGTCCGCAGCCCGCGAGCCAGCTCAGCGATCTCTGCGCCGGCTTGGCGGCCGCGCATTCCGAGATGCAGGTGCGCTGCCTGTGGCAGCTGGCCGCCGCTCAGTTCCAGGCCCAGGCGCTAGGCCTGCTGCCCCCGGATACCTATGCCAAGCGTCTGGGTTCGCGCCTGCTGTCCCAGCTGCGCGCCGGCGGATTGCCCTCCCAGCGTCTGGCCCAGGACCTGCTGTTCTTCTGCGCCCGAGCCCAGGTTCCAGCCCCCGGCCAGGCGCCCCGCCTGGAGGCCGTGCGCCAGAGCTATGGTTTGGCCGCCGAGAGCGTGGGTGACTACGAAGACGACTCGCTGGGGCGCATCGACCCGGCCTGGGTCAGTCAGGCCAAGCGCCGGGTGTCGGTGGCCAAGGACAGCTGGTCCTCCGCCGCCGAAGGCGAGAACCACCGCCTGGCGGGCCTGGACGAGCAGTTTGCCGCCCTGTCCGAGTCCCTGGGGCGGCTCTTCCCCAGCGGTGAGGTGCTGGGCCAGACCCTGCAGCGCGCCGTGGTGGCCACCCTGCGCTCGGGCCAGGCGCCCAAGCCCGGTATGGCCATGGACGTGGCCACCTGCCTGCTGTATGTGGAGGCGGCGCTCGAGGACGCGGCTTTCGACCAGCCCGAACAGGCCGAACGCGTGCGTCAGCTGGCACGCCGGGTCGAGAGCGTGGCCCATGGCGAGGCGCCGGCTCCGCTCGAGGCCTGGATGGAGGACCTGTACCGCCGGGTCTCTGACCGCCAGACCCTGGGCAGTGTGGTCCATGAGCTGCGCGCCAGCCTCTCGGAGGTGGAGCGCGAGACCGACCAGTATTTCCGCGACCCCAGTCAGCGTCAGGTGCTGATTCCGGTGCCGGGCCAGTTGCAGGCCATGCGCGGCGTGCTCAGCGTGCTGGGCCTCTCGCAGGCCGCCCAGGCCGCGCTGCGCATGCGCGACGAGGTGGACGCGCTGGCCAATACCGAGGTCGATCCCAGCCTCCCCGGGCCGCGCGAGGCCTTTGAGCGCCTGGCCACCAATCTGGGTGCCCTGGGCTTCCTGATCGATATGTTGAGCGTGCAGCCGGCCCTGGCCAAGCGCATGTTCCACTTCGACGAGGCCAGCGGTGTGCTGTCGCCGCTCATGGGCCGCCGCAGCGATGCCGTGAGCCTGCCGCCGCTGGAGGCCAAGGCCGAGCCCAGTCTGCTGAGCCAGGCCCAGGCCGTGGTGCAGGACGTGCAAGACCGTCCTGCTGATGAGCTGGCGCGCGATATGGAGCGCCTGTCGCTGCAGGCGCGAGCCGAGGACGATACCGGCCTGGCGCAGGCCGCCCAGCAGGCCCAGCGCCTGCTGGAAGATCCCGCCCAGGCGCCGGCCCAGGCCCTGCAGTCGCTCAACGAGCTGCTGGAGGCCCGCGCCCCGGCGCCCGCGCCGCTTCCCCAGGCGTCCGAGGACGTGCTGGACGAGGACATGCTGTCCATCTTCCTGGAGGAGGCGGAGGAGGTCTTTGCCACCGCACGCGCGGCCTTGGCGGCCCTGGAAGCCCAGCCGCAGGATGTGGCCGAGCTCACCACGGTGCGCCGTGCCTTCCACACCCTCAAGGGCAGCTCGCGCATGGTGGGCCTGAATGCCTTTGGCGAGGGCGCCTGGGCCTGTGAGCAGCTCTACAACGACCGACTGAGCGCCCAGACCGGGGCCGACCCGGCCCTGCTGGCTTTCAGCGCCGAGGCACTGGACTATCTGGCCGACTGGTGCGCCGCCATCGCGGAACACCGCGCCGCCATGCACAGGCCCGAGGGCCTGCGCCGCAGCGCGGATGCCCTGCGGCTGGAGGGGCGTGTGCTGCCCCTGGATTGGCCGCTGGCCGAGTCCGCGCCGCAGCCGCAGCCGCAGCTCAGCGAGGAGCCGCAAGCCCTGGCCCTGCCCGAGGTGCAGGATCTGCCGGCCGCCCCGGTTCCGGACCTGCTGGAGCCGGGCTTCGCTGAGTCCGTGCCGGCAGTGCTGCCGCAAGCGGAGCAGGCGCAGCCCGAGCCAGAGCCTGAGCTCTCTTTGCGTTTGGACTTCCTGCCTGATGCGCTGCCCGGCGATGCGCCCATCGAGCCGGCTGAGCCCGAGTGGGTGGCGCCGGCTGTGCCGGCCTTTGCGCCGACCGAGCCGGTGGGCCTGGACCATGAGCTTGCCCCGCAAGTCGATCAGCCGTCCGGCCTGACCGAGCTGCTGGAGCTGCCCGAGGTGCTCGAGTCGGTCGAGCTGCCGCTGGAGCTTGATCTGCAGACGCCTGTGGCGGCGGAGCCCGCGGCCTATGCCGAACTGCCCGAGTTCGAGCTGCATCTGGACATGGGCAGCGAGCCCGGCGAGGCCGTGGACGTGCCCGAGCTGCCGGCCGGCGAGTCGCCTGAGCTCGGCGAGGTGCTGCTGGAGCTGCCCGAGGCTGAGGCTTTGCCCGAGCACGAGCACGAGCACGAGCCGGAGCCGGTGCCCGCCGTCCCGCAGCTCACTTTGGTCGTCCCCGAGACCGCGCCCGAGCCCGAGCCTGCTTCGGAGCAGGAGCGCGAGGAAGAATTCAAGGTCATCGGCCCGCTGCGCATAGGCATCGCGCTGTTCAACATCTTCCTGAACGAGGCCGACGAGTTGTCGCGCCGTCTGTCCACGGCCCTGGCCGAGTGGGCGCTGGAGCTGGCGGCGCCGGTCCCGGCCAATGCCGAGGCGCATGCCCATTCCCTGGCGGGCAATGCCGCCACCGTGGGCTTCGAGGATCTGTCGGCCCTGGCCCGTGAGCTGGAACATGCCCTGGGCCGCGCCGCCCGTGCCGGGCGCTACAGCGAACAGGACGCCCAGCTCTTCGTTGGGGCTGCGGACGAGTTGCGGCGCCTGCTGCACCAGTTTGCGGCCGGCTTCCTGAAGTCCGTGGATCGCCAGTGGCTGGAGCGCCTGCAGGCCTATGAGCCGCTGGAGCCGCGCGATGGCGAGACCCAGGGCTACTCCGAGCCCATGGACTTGCTGGACGTTCCAGCGCAGGTCCCGGCGCTGTCGGCCTTTGCCGAGCGTGCCGTGCAGGCCGGTCACGAGACCGTGGAGCCCGGTACGCCCGACCAGATCGACCCCACCCTGTTCCCGTTCTTCGAGGAAGAGGCTGCGGAACTGCTGGTCGAGTTGCATGCCCAGCTGCGCGACTGGGTGGCGCAGCCTCAGGCGCGCAGCCATGCCGCGGCGACCATGCGCACCCTGCACACCTTCAAGGGCGGCGCGCGTCTGGCCGGTGCCATGCGCCTGGGCGAGCAGGCCCATGAGCTGGAATCTCAGGTGGAGCTTCTGCTGGAGCGTGAGTCGCTCGCCGCGCCGGATCTGCATGTGCTGCAGGATCTGGCCGATGCCTTGCAGGCCGGCTTCGAAGCCTTGCAGACCGCACTCAAGCAGACACCGGCCTCAGTTCAGGAGCCGGGCGTCGAGTTGGTGCCTGCCTCCTTGCCCGCTGAGCCTGTGCCGGCTGCGGACGTGCTTGCGGACCAGCAAGCTCGCCCGGATGACATCGAAACTCTGCCGCTGCAGGAATCGGGCCCGCAGATCGACTGGTCGCGCTTCCAGGATGGCGCGCTGCCTGCGCTTGCGCAAGGCGATGAAGCGGTGGCCGGCCCGGTGGGCGGCGGCATGGTGCGTGTGCGTGGCGCGCTGCTGGAGCGCATGGCCGTCCAAGCCGGCGAGATCAGCATACGTCGCGCCCGCCTGGAGTCCGAACTCTCGCAGATGGAGACCTCCCTGCTGGATCTGGACGACAACCTGGAGCGCCTGCGCAGCCAGCTGCGCGAGCTTGAATTGCAGGCCGAGGCGCAGCTGGGTCAGCAACAGGAAGCCGCCAAGCAGGCCGGCCGCGATTTCGACCCCCTGGAGTTCGATCGCTACACGCGTTTCCAGGAACTGACCCGCTTGCTCACCGAGTCGGTGGGCGACGTCGCCACCCTGCAGCGCTCCCTGCAACGCAATGTGCAGCTGGGTGAGGACGAGTTGGCCGGCCAGTCGCGACTGACCCGCGAGCTGCAGGACGATCTCTTGCGTACCCGCATGGTGGAGTTCGATGCCAGCCTGGCCGAGCGTCTGCACCGTGTGGTGCGACAGGCGGCCCGCGAGGCCGGCAAGCAGGCTCAGCTGCAGATTGTGGGCGGTCATATCGAACTGGACCGCAGTCTGCTGGAGCGTCTGACCGGCGCCTTCGAGCATGTGCTGCGCAACAGCGTGAGTCACGGTATCGAAAGCCCGGCCGAGCGCCTGGCCGCCGGCAAGCCCGAGCAGGGCCTGATCACCCTGCGTTTGGCGCAGGAAGGCAATGAGGTGCTGCTGACCTTCAGCGACGATGGTGCAGGCCTGAATCTGGCCCGCATCCGCGAGCGCGGTGAGATGCAGGGCTTGATCGCCCAGGGGGCCGAGCTCAGCGAAGAGGCTCTGAGCGAGCTGATCTTCTCGCCCGGCTTCTCGACGGCCAGCGAGGTCACCGAGCTGGCCGGCCGCGGCGTGGGCATGGATGTGGTGCGCTCCGAGGTCAACACCCTGGGTGGCTATATCGATGTGAGCTCGACGCCGGGGCAGGGGGCTTCCTTCGCGCTGCATGTGCCCTTGACCACCGCGCTGACCCAGGTCGTGCTGCTGCGCTACGGTGAACACCAGGTGGCCGTGCCGGCCAGTCTGATGGAGTCGGTGCTGCGCATGCCGCTGGAGCGGGTGGAGCGGGCCTATGCCGAGGGGCATATCAGCGTCGGCGATGCGCAGCTGCCCTTCTACTGGCTGGGCGGCCTGATGAGCGACAGCAGCCGTGGCGTGCTGGCTGGTCGCAGCGTGCCCGTCTTGCTGGTCAAGAGTGCCCATCAGCGCATCGCCCTGCATGTGGACGAGGTGCTGGGCAACCAGGAAGTGGTGGTGAAGAACCTGGGGCCGCAGCTGGGCCGCGTGCCAGGTCTTGCGGGCATCAGCCTGCTCGCCTCGGGCGATGTGGCCCTGATCTACAACCCCGTGGCCCTGTCGCAGTCCTATGGCGCGGCTGCGCATGCCCATGCGCAGAACGCGCAGAGCGCGCAGCTGATCTCGCCCGCCGATGTGCCCGAGGTGCTGGCGCCGCTGGTGATGGTGGTCGATGACTCGCTGACCGTGCGTCGCGTCACCCAGCGCCTGCTGGACCGCGAGGGTTATCGCGTGCTGCTGGCCAAGGACGGCATGGATGCCATGGAGAAGCTCTCCGGCGACGAACTGCCTGCCGTGGTGCTCTCGGACATCGAGATGCCGCGCATGGATGGCTTTGATCTGGTGCGCAATATCCGGGCCGACAGCCGCCTGTCCGGTCTGCCCGTGATCATGATCACCTCGCGCACAGCCCAGAAGCACCGTGCCTATGCCCTGGAACTCGGGGTGGAGCACTACCTGGGCAAGCCCTATGACGAAGAGCAGTTGCTGAGCCTGATTGCCAGATACACTTCGGGCACTCTCGCTGCAGCCGAACCGGCCTAGCGGCCGAGACATGCCCGGCTGGCATTGCAGCATCCGCCCCGGGCCCTCATGAATCTCATCAAGGCGGACCCGCGTCAGCGGGCCTGCCCTTGCTTGCGTTTTAGGGTGCTATGTCTGAAGTCGTCGAGCATCTCGCGGAGCTGACCGGATTCCGGGACCGCGACGTCATGGATGTGACCTTGGTCTCCGCCTTGCGCGACCTGCTGGAGCCGCGCTCCGTGGCGATCTACCGCATCGTCGGAGAGTCCGGTCAGGAGCGCTGGCTCACGCGGGCCCGGCTGGAGGGTGAGCAAGCCGTGGCCAGCGCCGATGCGTTCTGGACCGAGGCCGAGCATCTGCCCGCCCTGCACACACAGCCGGCCCGGCTGGAGTGCATGCGCGAGCGCCATGTGCTGCAGAACCGCCAGGGCGAGCAGTGGCTGACCCTCTTTCCTCTGGCCACCGACCGCGAAGTGGTGGGTGTGCTGGAGTTGGGCACGGATGCACCGCTGCGAAACTCGGCCCAGCGCATGGTCGGCAGCATTCTGCGCATCTATCACAACTTCCAGGGCCTGTTGGACTACAGCGAGCGCGACACCCTGACCGGCCTGCTCAACCGCAAGACCTTTGACGAGAGCTTTCTCAAGGCCCTCAGCGAGCTCAACGCGCCGCAGCGGCAGGCCTGCAGCCTGGCCGAGGACGGGCGCCGCCTGGCCGGGCCCACCGCGGGCCGCCAGCCGCGTTACTGGCTGGGTGTGATCGATATCGACCACTTCAAGTCGGTGAATGACAGGCACGGCCATCTCATCGGTGACGAGGTTCTGCTGCTGCTCTCGCGCCTCATGCGCAACAGCTTCCGCTTTCATGACCTGCTCTACCGCTTCGGCGGCGAGGAGTTCGTGGTCCTGATGCGCTGCGAGGACGATGATGATGCGGCTCAGGCCTTCGAGCGCCTGCGTCTGAACTGCGAGCAGTACGGATTCCCCCAGGTCGGACGCATCACCGTGAGCATTGGCTTTACCGAGGTGCGTGCCGATGATGCGCCGGCCGGTGCCTTCGAGCGCGCCGATCGCGCCGTCTACCATGCCAAGGCGCATGGCCGAAACCAGGTGCGCAGCCATGCCATCCTGGTGGAGCAGGGGCAGATGCGCGAGAGCCGCCAGGTCAGCGCCGTCGAGCTGTTCTGAGACCGACGGGCAGGGGGAGGCTGCGGGATTTCCCTTGGTCTTCATGAGGTCTTAATCAATCGCTTGATTGAATTCGCTAGCATGGGCGGATGTCCGCATCCGAGACCCCCAAGCCCGGCGCCCGCGAACGCATGCTGCGCGAGGCCACCCGCATCTTTGCCAGCAAGGGCTTTGACAAGGCCAGCACCCGCGAGATCTGCCAGGCGGCCGGCGTCAATATCGCCTCCATCCACTACTACTTCGGTGACAAGCAGGGCCTGTACCGCGAGGCCCTGATCCAGCCCATGCTGGAGGTGCTGGCCCATATGCCGGTGCCCGAGGCTGGGCGCCCTCTGCCCGAGTGGTTGCGTGATTTTTTCGGCGCCCTGCTGCTGCCGCTGCGCATGGCCGACTCCGACCTGGCCCATCTGATGCGTTTGATGGGCCGCGAGATGATGGAGCCCAGCGCCGTCTACGACGAGCTCTGCAGCCGCCATATCGCCCCCCTGCACGAGGGCCTGGTGGAGATGCTGCGCCAGCGCTGCGGCCTGGCCCAGGCCGATATGGGCCTGCAGCATCTGGCCCATGCGCTGACCGCCATGGCCCATGACTACTGGATGTCCAGTGACTTCATGGAGTCCTTGAGCCCGGGTGTGGCCCGCGGACCCGGAGCCTACGAGCGGGTGCTCGCCCGCCTGGTGGCCTATGGCCAGGCCCTGATCGAATGCGAGATCGCGCTGCGCCAGCGCGCCGAGGCCCCGGCCTCCAAGACCAGAAAGTCCGCCAAGTCGTGAAAGTGCCCACTACCCCCGCCCGCAGGTCTTTGCCGGGCCTCTTGCTGACTCTGTTGCTGACGGGCTGTGCCCTGGGGCCGGCACCGCGGCCCGAGCTGCCCCAGCCCGCCGCCTGGCAGGCCAGCCTGCCGCATGGGGGCAGCAGCGAGCAGCTGGGCCAGTGGTGGGCGCGCTTTGACGACCCCCTGCTGGCGGCCCTGGTCCGCCAGGCCGAGGCCGCCAATCCGGGCCTGCAGCAGGCTGTGGCGCGCATTGCCCAGGCGCGTGCCGCGGCCGGTGCGGCCCAGGGCGCAGCCCTGCCCCAGCTGGGGCTCGGTGGCTCGCTGAACCGCAGCCGGGCCGCCGTGCCCAGCAGCGAGGGCACGCGCAGCCTGGGCAGTGTGGGCCTGGACGCGAGCTGGGAGCTGGATCTCTTCTCGCGCCAGCGCCTGCAGAGCCAGGCCGCCAGCGAGCGCGCTGCGGCTTCCACGCTGGCCTGGCACCAGGCCAAGATCAGCCTGGCGGCGGAGGTGGCGCAGAACTACCTGGGCCTGCGCAGCTGCGAGCGCCTGCTGGACATCGTGCAGCGCGACGCCGAGTCGATGAGGCTGATTGCCGGCTATGCCCAGGACAAGGCCCGCGTGGGCCTGGAGTCACCCGCCGCTGCTGCCCTGCTGCAAGCCTCGTCCGCCGAGGCTGCCGGCCGCGTGCTGGCCCAGCGCGCCGACTGCGATCTGCAGATCAAGGCCCTGGTGGCGCTCACCGTGCTGGACGAGCCGGCCCTGCGCGCTCGCCTGACCGAGGGCCGGGCCCGCCTGCCGCAGAGCGCGCGCTTTGCCGTGCCGGCCCTGCCCGCAGACCTGCTGGCCCAGCGCCCCGATCTGGCCGCCAGCGAGCGCGAGGTGCTGGCGGCCTGGGCCGAGCGTGGCGCCGCCGACGCCGAGCGCTACCCGCAGCTGCGCCTCACGGGCGCCTTCTCGCGCGGCGCCCTGCGGGTCGGCGGCCTGCGCGATAGCGGCGAGGGCTGGTCTCTCGGCCCCACGCTGAGCCTGCCGCTCTTTGATGGCGGCACGCGCCGCGCCAATCTGGACGCCGCCCAGGCCCGCTACGAGGAGGCCCTGGCCCTGCACAAGGAACGCTTGCTGGGCGCGGTGCGCGAGGTGGAGGAGGTGCTGGTGCGCCTGGACGCGGCCGAGGCCCGCGAGGGCCATGCCCAGGACAGCGCGCGCGGCTACGAGGCTTCGCTGCAGGCCACGCAGGCACGCTGGCAGCGCGGCCTGGCCAGCGCGGCCGAGCTGGAGGAGGCGCGCCGCCTGGCCCTGAATGCCCAGGCCACGCTGCTGCAGGTGCAGCGAGAGCGCCAGAGCGCCTGGATCGCGCTCTACAAGGCCAGCGGTGGTGGCGGCTGGCAGCAGCCCTGAGCCCCCTCGCGCCCGGAGAACAAGGAAGCAGCAATGATGCAGATGAACAAGCACAGCAAGTGGATGGTCACGGCCCTGGCCGCGGCCCTGGTGGGCGGATGGGCCCTGGCGGCCGATTCGGGCAAGGACGGCGCTGCGGCGGCGGCCAAGGCCCGGCCGGCGCTGAGCGTGCAGCTGGTGGCGGTGGACAGCCAGGACTGGCCCCAGAGCCTGAGCGCCAGCGGCACGGTGGCGGCCTGGCAGGAGGCGGTGGTGGGCGCCGAAATCTCGGGCCTGCGCCTCTCGCAAGTGCTGGTGAATGTGGGCGATGCGGTGCGCCGCGGCCAGCTGCTGGCCCAGCTCTCCAGCGACACGGTGCAGGCCGAGCTGGCGCAAAGCCGCGCCGCCGCCGCCGAGGCCCAGGCCGCGCTGGAGGGGGCTCGCCTGGACGCCGAGCGCGCCCGCGCCCTGCAGGCCAGCGGCAGCGGCGCGCTCAGCGCCCAGCAGCTGCAGCAATACCTCACCGCCGAGCAGACCGCCAAGGCCCGTGCGGAAGCGGCCCAGGCCCGCGTGCGCAGCGATGAGCTGCGCCTGGCCCAGACCCGCATCCTGGCGCCGGACGACGGCCTGATCTCGGCCCGCGCCGCCACCCTGGGCGCCGTGGTGCAGGGCCAGGAGCTGTTCCGCCTGATCCGCGGCAAGCGCCTGGAATGGCGGGCCGAGGTGCCGGCCGCCGAGCTGCCGCGCCTCAAGCCCGGTCAGGCGGTGCAGATCAGCCTGCCGGGGGCCGGCACGGCGCCGCTGCGCGGCAGCGTGCGCATGCTGGCGCCCACCGTGGACAGCGCCACGCGCAACGGCCTGGTCTATGTGGATCTGCCCGCCAGCGCCATGGAGGCCGGGCTGCGGGCCGGCAGCTTTGTGCGTGGCGAGATCCAGCTGGGCGGCGGCCGGGTGCTGAGCCTGCCGCAGACGGCGGTGCTGCTGCGCGACGGCTTCAGCTATGTGTTCAAGGTCGGCGCGCAGGGCAAGGTGCAGCAGACCAAGGTGGCTACGGGCCGGCGCGTGGGGGACCGCATCGAGCTGCTCGCGGGCCTCAAGGCCGGGGAGCGCGTGGTCGCCAGCGGCGTGGGCTTCCTCTCCGATGGCGACCTGGTCAAGGTGCTGCCCACCACGACCACGACCACGGCCGCGGGGAAGTAAGCCATGCTGAACGTCTCGTCCTGGTCGATCCGCAATCCGACGCCGGCCATCCTGCTCTTCATCATGCTGACCCTGGCGGGTCTGCTGGGCTTTCGCTGGATGAAGATCCAGAACTTCCCGGACATCGACCTGCCCACCGTGACGGTGTCGGCGGCCCTGCCCGGCGCCTCGCCGGCGCAGCTGGAATCGCAGGTGGCACGCAAGCTGGAGAACCAGATCGCCACCCTGCAGGGGCTCAAGCACATCTACACCACCATCCAGGACGGTACGGTCACGGTGACCGCGGAGTTCCGCCTGGAGAAGCCCACCCAGGAGGCGCTGGACGATGTGCGCGCCGCCGTGGCGCGGGTGCGCTCCGACCTGCCGGGCGAGCTGCGCGACCCCATCGTCAACAAGCTGGAACTCAGCGGCACGCCCATCCTGACCTACACCGTGGCTTCGCTGCGCAAGGAGGGCATGGATGACGAGGCCCTGTCCTGGTTCGTGGACAAGCAGGTGACCAAGCGCATGCTGGCGGTGCGGGGCGTGGGCGCGGTCAGCCGCGTGGGCGGCGTCACGCGCGAGGTGCGCGTGGAGCTGGACCCGATCAAGCTGCTGGCGCTCAACACCACGGCGGCCGAGGTCTCGCGCCAGCTGCGCCAGTTCCAGCAGGAGGCCTCGGGCGGTCGGGTCGATATTGGCGGCGCCGAGCAGTCGGTGCGCACCCTGGCCACGGTGCAGAGTGCCCAGGAGCTGGCCGCCATGGACATCGCCCTGGCAGATGGCCGGCGCCTGCGCCTGGACCAGCTGGCCACGGTGAGCGATACCGTGGCCGAGCAGCGCAGCGCGGCCCTGCTCAATGGCAAGCCGGTCGTGGGTTTCGAGATCACGCGCAGCCGCGGCGCCGGCGAGATCGAGGTGGCCCAGGGTGTGAAGCTGGCGCTCGAAGAGCTCCGGCGCGACCACCCCGAGGTGGAGATCGTTGAGGCCTTCAACTTCGTGGACCCGGTGCAGGAGAACTACGAGGGCTCCATGTACCTGCTCTACGAGGGCGCCTTTCTTGCGGTGCTGGTGGTGTGGTTTTTTCTGCGCGACTGGCGTGCCACCCTGGTGGCGGCCACGGCCTTGCCGCTCTCGGCGATTCCGACCTTCTTTGTCATGGAGCTGCTGGGCTTCTCGATCAATATCGTGACCCTGCTCTCCCTGTCCCTGGTGGTGGGCATCCTGGTGGATGACGCCATCGTCGAGATCGAGAACATCATGCGCCATCTGCGCATGGGCAAGACGCCTTACCAAGCGGCCATGGAGGCGGCGGATGAGATCGGCCTGGCCGTGATCGCCACCACCTTCACCCTGATTGCCGTGTTCCTGCCCACGGCCTTCATGAGCGGCGTGGCGGGCAAGTTCTTCGTGCAGTTCGGCTGGACGGCGGCCATCGCGGTCTTCTTCTCCCTGGTGGTGGCGCGCATGCTCACGCCCATGATGGCGGCCTATCTGCTCAAGCCCCCCCGCGGCCCCGAGCATGAGCCGCGCTGGCTGCAGCGCTACACGGGCTGGGCGCGCTGGTGCCTGCAGCATCGGGTCAAGACCCTGCTGGCCACCGCGCTCTTCACCCTGGGCTCCCTGGGCCTGGTGGGCTTGCTGCCCACCGGCTTCATCCCGCCGGATGATCTGAGCCAGACCCAGGTCAACATCACCCTGCCGCCGGGCAGCACCTTCAAGCAGACGGCCGAGGCGGCCGAGGCCGCAGGCGCCATCGTCAAGGATCACCCCCATGTGCGCCTGATCTACAACGCCATCGGCGGCGGGGCGGCCGGTTCCGATCCTTTTGCGGTGGGCGGCTCACCCGAGGTTCGCAAGGCCACGCTGACCCTGAACCTGAGCCCGCGCGGCGAGCGTCCGGGCCTGAGCAAGCAGGACATCGAGTCGCAGCTGCGCGAGTCGCTGGAGCGCATTCCGGGTGTGCGCATCAAGGTGGGTTTCGGTGGCTCTTCAGAGAAGTATGTGCTGGTGCTGGCGGGCGAGGACGGCCGCGTGCTGGCCGAGCATGCGCAGCTCGTGGAGCGCGAGCTGCGCGGCATTCCGGGCATCGGGGCCGTGACCTCCACGGCCAGCCTGACAAGGCCCGAGCTGATCGTGCGTCCGGACTTCGCGCGCGCTGCCGAGCAGGGCGTCAGTGCAGCGGCCATTGCCGAGACCTTGCGCGTGGCCACGGCCGGCGACTACGAGCAGGAGCTGCCCAAGCTCAACTTGGCCGAACGTCAGGTGCCCATCGTGGTCAAGCTGCCGACCAGCGTGCGCGGCGATCTGGACTACCTGTCGCGACTCCCCGTGCCGGGCAGCCGCGGGCCGGTGCCCTTGTCGAATGTGGCCACGCTGGAGATCGCCAGCGGTCCGGCCCAGATCGACCGCTATGACCGCCAGCGCAATATCAACTTCGAGATCGAACTCAACCAGCAGCCTCTGGGCGAGGTGGCCAAGCAGGCACTGGCCCTGCCCAGCCTGCAGAACCTGCCGCCGGGGGTGATCCAGACCTCGGTGGGTGATGCTGAGGCCATGGAGGAACTCTTTGCCAGCTTCGGCTTGGCCATGCTGACCGGGGTGCTGTGCATCTACATCGTGCTGGTGCTGCTGTTCAAGGACTTCGTCCAGCCCCTCACCATTCTGGTGGCGCTGGTGCTCTCGGTGCCCGGCGCCTTCTTCGCGCTCTTCATCACGCACACGGCCCTGTCCATGCCCTCCATGATCGGTCTGATCATGCTGATGGGCATCGCCACCAAGAACTCCATCCTGCTGGTGGACTATGTGATCATCGCGCGCCGCGACCATGGGCTGGACCGCATGGCGGCCGTGCTGGACGCCTGCCACAAGCGTGCACGACCCATCGTGATGACCACCATCGCCATGGGCGCGGGCATGCTGCCTATTGCCATGGGCATTGGTGTGGACCCGAGCTTCCGCGCGCCCATGGCCATCGTCGTGATCGGCGGTCTGATCACCTCCACCTTCCTGAGCCTGCTGGTGGTGCCCATCGTCTTCACCTATGTGGACGATCTGGTGCAGCGCCTGCGCCCGCGCCGACGCGGGCCCGAGCCTCAGTCGGAGACGGCGCGTGACTTGACCACCCCGTAGCGCGCCAGCGTGCGCGGGCGCGCCTCGTCGTGGCGCACCAGGGGCGGGGCGTAGTCGGCCGGCGTCTCCAGCGGCCCGGCCAGCCAGGGGGCATGAACCAGCTTCTTGGGCAGCTCGGCCAGCTGGGGCAGGTAGCGGCGGATGAAGCGGCCCTCGGGGTCGAACTTCTCGCTCTGGCTCACGGGGTTGAAGATGCGGAAATAGGGCTGGGCATCGCAGCCGCTGGAGGCGGCCCATTGCCAGCCGCCGTTGTTGGCGGCGAGGTCGAAATCCAGCAGCTTCTCGGCGAAGTAGCGCTCGCCCCAGCGCCAGTCCACGCCCAGGTCCTTGATCAGGAAGCTGGCCGTCACCATGCGCAGGCGGTTGTGCATATAGCCCGTGCTGTTGAGCTGGTGCATGGCGGCATCCACCAGGGGGTAGCCGGTTTCGCCGCGGCACCAGGCGGCGAACAGGCGCTCGGCCTCGGGGCCGCGCTCCCAGACGATCTTGTCGTACTCGGGGCGGAAGGCGCTGCCCATGGCATGGGGCCAGTGGTGCATGACCTGGTGGTAGAAGTCGCGCCAGATCAGCTCCGAGAGCCAGACCTCGGCGCCGCGCTCGCCCGCGGTCATGCGCTGCCAGGCCTCGCGCGCCAGACGGCGGATCGAGAGCGTGCCAAAGCGCAGATGCACGCTCAGATAGCTGGGGCCCTTGACGGCTGGGAAGTCGCGGGCCTGGTCATAGCGGTCTATGCGCTGGAGAAAGTCCTCGAGCAAGGTCTCGGCCTTGTCGGCCGCCAGATGCTCGGCCAGGCCGGCGTCCTGGAAGCCGATGTCCGCGAGGCTGGGCACGCCTTGCGCCAGGGCGTGGGGGGCAAGGGCCTCGGCGTAGCGCGCCACCGGATAGGCGCGCAGATAGAACTCGTCCACCTTCTTGAGCCAGGCGTTCTTGTAGGGCGTGAACACGGCATAGGGCTTGCCGGCGCCGGTGAGCAGCTCGCTGCGCTCGAAGATCACATGGTCCTTGAAGCTGTGCCAGGCGCGGCCCTGGGCGGCCAGGGCCTGGGCCACCGCGGCGTCGCGGGCCAGGGCCTGGGGCTCGTCATCATGGTTGGCAAACACGGCCTGCACGCCCAGCTCGGCAGCCAGGCGCGGGATCTCCTCGGCGGCCGCAGCATGCCGCACGATCAGGGCGCCGCCTTGCGCGCGCAGCTGCGCGTCCAGGGCCTGCAGGGCCTGCAGGATGAACTGCACCCGGCGATCTGCCCGGGGCAGGGCGTCCAGGATGGCCCTGTCCAGCACAAAAACGCAGAAAACCCGGCGTGCCTGGCGCAGGGCGTGGTAGAGGGCGGCCTGGTCGTCCAGGCGCAGATCGCGCCGGAACCAGACCAGGGCTTGGTCCAAAGTCTTGCTGCTCATGGGCAGAGAATAAAATGCCCGGATGTCCAAGCACCAGATGGCCCTCACCAACCAGTTCCTGATCGCCATGCCGGGCATGGCGGACGATGCTTTTGCCGGAACCGTCATCTACCTGTGCGAGCACAACGACAAGGGGGCCCTGGGCCTGGTGATCAACAAGCCCATCTCCCTGACCTTGGGCAATCTCTTCGAGAAGGTGGACCTGAACCTGCCCGACGAGGAACTGGCCGCACGGCCGGTGTTCTATGGCGGCCCGGTGCAGACCGAGCGCGGCTTTGTGCTGCACGAGCCCCTGGACGAGGAGGGCGGCCACTACAACGCCACCCTGGCCGTGCCGGGCGGCCTGGAGATGACCACCAGCCGCGATGTGCTGGAGGCCCTGGCCCACGGCGCCGGCCCCAAGAGGCTGCTGGTGACCCTGGGCTACAGCGGCTGGGCCGCCGGCCAGCTGGAGGAGGAGATAGGCCGCAACGGCTGGCTCACCGTGGACGCTCAGCCAGCCATCATCTTTGACACCCCCGTCGAGCAGCGCTACGACAAGGCCCTGTCCCTGCTGGGCATCGACCCGCGCATGCTCAGCATGGACGCGGGTCACGCATGATGCCGGCTGCCCCCAAGCCCCTCTCTGCCGCCACACCGGCCACCGCGCAGTCCCTTCTGGCTTTTGATTTCGGCACCCGCCGGGTGGGCGTGGCCACGGGCACGCGCTTCAGCGGCACGGGCCAGCCCCTGCGCAGCATCCAGCAGGAGGGCGAGGCGCGCTTCGAGGCCATTGCCCGCCTGGTCCAGGAGTGGCAGCCCGATGCCCTGGTGATCGGCGTGCCCTTCCACCCCGATGGCGCGGAGCACGAGGTCACGCTGCGGGCGCGCAAGTTCGGCCGCCAGCTCAGAAGCCGCTTCCGCCTGCCCGTCTACGAGGTGGACGAGCGCTACACCAGCGTCGAGGCCGAGAGCCAGGGCGCGCGCGATATCGACGCGGCCTCGGCCGCGCTGATTCTTGAACAATTCTTCCGGGAACACCCATGAGCACACTTCTCCTCGATGCCGAGGCGCTCTACACCGACCTTCTGCGCGGTGTGCAGCGGCTGCTGCAGCCCAACACGGCCCTGGTGGGCATCTGGTCGGGCGGCGCCTGGCTGGCCGAGCGCCTGCAGAAGGACCTGGGCCTGGCGGGCTTGCCCGGCGTGATCTCCAGCGCCTTGCACCGCGATGACTTCGGCTCCAAGGGCATGAGCGCCGCGGCCGACCACACCAAGCTGCCCTTCGAGGTGGAGGGCCGTCCCATCCTGCTGATCGACGATGTGCTCTACACCGGCCGCACCACGCGCGCGGTGATCAACGAGCTCTTCGACTTCGGCCGCCCCGCCAGCGTGACCCTGGCTGTGCTGGTGGACCGAGGCGGACGTCAGCTGCCCATCGAGCCGGCCTTCTCGGCCGCGCGCGTCACGCTGGCCGTGGAGCAGAAGCTGCGCCTGGCCCGCGACGCCGAGGGCCGTTTCAGCTTCGACGTGAAGTGAGGCCGGGGAGAGAACACACCATGCTGAGCAAACGAAACCCCCAACTGAACAAGCACGGCGAGCTGATCCATCTGCTCTCCATCGAAGGCCTGCCGCAGGCGGTGATCCACCAGATCCTGGACACGGCCGGCACCTTTCTCTCGGTCAATGACCGCGAGGTCAAGAAGGTGCCCCTGCTGCGCGGCAAGTCGGTCTTCAATCTGTTCTTCGAGAACAGCACCCGCACCCGCACCACCTTCGAGATCGCGGCCAAGCGCCTCTCGGCCGATGTGATCAATCTCGACATCGCGCGCTCCAGCACCGCCAAGGGCGAAACCCTGCTGGACACGGTGGCCAATCTGAGCGCCATGCACGCGGACATGTTCGTGGTGCGCCACAGCGAGAGCGGTGCGCCCTATCTGATCGCCCAGCATTGCGCGCCCCATGTGCATGTGGTGAATGCGGGCGACGGCCGCCATGCCCACCCGACCCAGGGCCTGCTCGATATGTACACGATCAGGCACTACAAGAAGGACTTCCGCAATCTGACCGTGGCCATCGTGGGCGATATCGTGCACTCGCGCGTGGCCCGCTCCGACATCCACGCGCTCAACATCCTGGGCGTGCCCGAGATCCGCGCCGTGGGCCCCAAGACCCTGGTGCCGGGCGACCTCAAGGACATGGGCGTGCGCGTCTGCCACGACATGGCCGAGGGCATCCGGGATGCCGACGTCATCATCATGCTGCGCCTGCAGAACGAGCGCATGAGCGGCGCCATGCTGCCCAGCGCCGGTGAGTTCTTCAAGAACTTCGGCCTCACGCCCGAGAAGCTGGCCCTGGCCAAACCCGACGCCATCGTGATGCACCCGGGCCCGATCAACCGCGGCGTGGAGATCGACTCCGCCGTGGCCGATGGCAAGCAGAGCGTGATCCTGCCGCAGGTGACCTTCGGCATCGCCGTGCGCATGGCCGTCATGAGCATCCTCGCTGGGAACGAAGCATGAAGATCCTGATCAAGAACGGCCGGCTGATCGACCCGGCATCCAACCTGGACAAGCAGGGCGATCTGGCCATCGCGGCCGGCCGCATCGTGGCCCTGGGCCATGTGCCGGCGGACTTCGAGGCCAACCGTGTCATCGACGCCAGCGGCCTGGTGGTGGCCCCCGGCCTGGTGGACCTGGCGGCGCGCCTGCGCGAGCCGGGTCTGGAGCAGCGCGGCATGCTGGAGAGCGAGCTGGCCGCGGCCGCGGCTGGTGGCGTGACCAGCCTGGTCTGCCCGCCCGACACCGACCCGGCGCTGGACGAGCCGGGCCTGGTCGAGATGCTGAAGTTCCGCGCCCGCAAGCTCAGCCTGTGCCGGCTCTTCCCGCTCGGTGCACTCACGCGTGGCCTGGCCGGCGAGGCGCTGACCGAGATGGCCGAGCTGACCGAGGCCGGCTGCGTGGGCTTCGGCCAGGCCGAGCGCCCCATCAAGAACACCCAGTTCCTGACCCGCGCCTTCCAGTACGCCGCCACCTATGACTACGCGGTCTGGCTGCGCCCGCTGGATCCCTGGCTGTCCGGCGGCGTGGCCGCCAGCGGCGCCGTGGCCACCCGCCTGGGCCTGGCCGGCGTGCCGGTGACGGCCGAGACCATCGCCCTGCACACCATCTTCGAGCTGGTGCGGGCCACCGGCGCGCGCGTGCATCTGTGCCGCCTCTCCAGCGCGGCCGGCGTGGCCCTGCTGCGCGCGGCCAAGCAGGAGGGACTGCCGGTCACGGCCGATGTGTCCATCAACTCCCTGCACCTGACCGATATGGACATCGGCTTCTTCAACTCCGCGATGCGCCTGAACCCGCCGCTGCGCCAGGGCCGCGACCGCGACGCCCTGCGCGCCGCCCTGGCCGATGGCACCCTGGACGCCCTGGTCTCCGACCATATGCCGGTGGACGAGGACGAGAAGATGCTGCCCTTTGCCGAGGCCACGCCCGGCGCCACCGGCCTGGAGCTGCTGCTGAGTCTGGCGCTCAAATGGGCCGAGGACGACAAGCAGCCTCTGGCGCGCGCCCTGGCCACGGTCACGGCCGAGCCGGTGCGCGTGCTGGGTCCGGCCCTGGGCTCGCTGGCGGCCAGCGCCGGCCGTCTGGTGGAAGGCGGGGTGGCGGACGTCTGCGTCTTCGACGCCCAGACCCGCTGGGCCGTGCGCCCCGAGGCCCTGCTGAGCCAGGGCAAGTACACGCCGTTTGCGGCGGACGTGAGCGGCTTCGAGCTGCCCGGCCGCGTGCGTTACACCCTGGTGGCCGGCCACATCGCCCACGAATGCGCAGCCTGATCGCTGTCTGGCGCCTCGCCCGCGTCTTTGCGCATGTGCTGCGGGGCCTGCTGATCATCAGCCTGCGCTTCGGCAGCTTGAGGCCCGCCCAGCGTCACGCCCATGTGGGTGCCTGGTCGCGCCGCCTGCTGCAGCTGCTGGGCGTGCGTCTGGAGGCCGTGGGTCAGGGGCGTCCCGGCGCCAAGCTGTTGGTGGCCAACCATGTGTCCTGGCTGGATATCGCGGCCATGCATGCGGTGCTCCCGGAGGCGCGATTCATCTCCAAGGGCGATGTGCAGCACTGGCCGCTGGTGGGGCGCCTGGTCGTCGGCGTGGGCACCCTCTTCATCGAGCGTGCCAGCAAGCGCGATGCGCTGCGCGTGGTGCACCAGACGGCCGACGCCCTCAAGGCCGGGGACACCGTGGCCGTCTTTCCCGAGGGCACGACCGGGGCCGGTCCCGAGCTGCTGCCCTTCCATGCCAATCTGCTGCAGGCGGCCATTGCCACCGAGCAACCCATACAGCCCGTGGTGCTGCGCTGGCACGAGCCGCATGAGTCCTTCAGCACGGCGGCGCGCTTCATCGGTGACACCAGCCTGGCCCAGAGCCTGTGGCGCATTGCCAGCGCCCGCGACCTGGCCGTGCGGGTGGAGGTCTTGACGGCCCAGGCCACGGCCCATGCGGATCGGCGCGCGCTGGCCGAGCATCTGCGCGAACAGATTGGCGCGGCCTTGATCGCGGGCATGCGCTAGTACCAGGGCCTGGGCTACATTGGGGCGATGAGCGATTGCAGCAGCCCCGCCAGCCAGACCCTGAAGATCCGCCGTGTCGGCATCGACACCTGGCGCGAGAACGTGGTCTATATGCACCGCGACTGTCCCGTGGTGCGTGCCGCGGGCTTTCAGGCCCTGTCCAAGGTCGAGGTTCATGCCAATGGGCAGACCATCCTGGCCGTGCTCAATGTGGTGAGCGACGAGCACATCGTCAAGGGCTGCGAGCTGGGGGTCAGTGAAGACGCCTTTGCCCGCCTGGGGGTCAACGATGGCCACAGCGCCAGCGTCAGCCATGCCGAGCCGCCACAGTCCATCGCGGCCCTGCACCGCAAGATCGCGGGCGAGCGCCTGAGCAAGGAAGAGATCCACGCCATCATCCGCGACGTGGCCCAGGCCCGCTACTCCAAGGTGGAGCTGGCGGCCTTTGTGGTGGCCACCAACCAGTACGAGCTGGACCGCGAGGAGATCGTGCACCTCACCGAGGCCATGATTGCCGTGGGGCGCCGCCTGGACTGGCAGCGTCAGGTGGGTCATGGGGTGGTGGTGGACAAGCATTGCATCGGCGGCATTCCGGGCAACCGCACCTCCATGCTGGTGGTGCCCATCGTGGCGGCCCACGGCATGACCTGCCCCAAGACCAGCTCACGCGCCATCACCTCGCCCTCGGGCACGGCCGACACCATGGAGGTGCTGGCGCGCGTGGAGCTGCCCTTTGAGCGCATGGTCGAAATCGTGCGCGAGACCCATGCCTGCCTGGCCTGGGGCGGCACGGCCGACCTCTCGCCCGCCGACGACATCCTGATCTCGGTGGAGCGCCCGCTCTCCATCGATTCGCCGGGCCAGATGGTGGCGTCCATCCTGTCCAAGAAGATCGCCGCCGGTTCCACCCATCTGGTGCTGGACATTCCGGTGGGCCCCAGCGCCAAGGTGCGCTCCATCGCCGAGGCTCAGCGTCTGAAGAAGCTGTTCGAGTACGTGGCCAAGCATCTGCGTCTGCAGCTCGATGTGGTGCTGTCCGACGGCCGCCAGCCCATAGGCCGGGGCATAGGGCCGGTGCTGGAAGCGCGCGATGTGATGCAGGTGCTGCAGGGCGATCCATCCGCGCCCCAGGATCTGCGCCAGAAGGCCTTGCGCCTGGCCGGCCGCATGATCGAGTTCGACCCCGATGTGCGGGGTGGCGAGGGCTTCCAGATCGCGCGCGACATCCTGGACTCCGGGCGAGCCCTGGCGCAGATGAATGCCATCATCGACGCCCAGGGGCGCCGCGAGCAGGTCTTGCAGCCGGGGCAGCTGCAGGCCGAGGTCTGCGCCGCGAGCGATGGGGTGGTGATTGCGACCGACAATCTGCGCATTGCCCGCATCGCCCGTCTGGCCGGTGCGCCCCAGGTGCCCTCAGCGGGCCTGGACCTGCTCAAGAAGCTGGGTGATCGGGTGACCCAGGGCGAGCCGCTCTACCGCATCCATGCCCAGTACGAGGCCGATCTGCGCTTTGCCCTGGCGCATGCGCAAAAGGATTCGGGCTATGCCCTGGGCAGCGCTCAGGAACTGCCGCGCGAATTTGCCAGCGGCAGCCCCTTCCTGTTCTGAGGCTGTGACACCGCTGCCTGCTGCGAAAAAGGAGAAGTCCATGGAGCAGACTCTGCTGCTGGCGTTCGAGGATGAGGCGCCCTTGGCGCGCGAGTTGAGTGAAGCCCTGGCGGTGTCGCTGGCTTTTGTGGGTCGGCACCGTTTTCCCGACGGCGAGTTGCGTCTTGTGCTGCCCAAGCCCCTGCCGCCGCATGTGCTGCTGCTGCGCGGACTGCAGCAACCGAACGAGAAGCTGGTGGAGTTGCTGATCGCGGCGCCCACGGCGCGGGAGCTGGGCGCGCGTCAGCTCTTGTTGCTGGCGCCCTACCTGGCCTATATGCGCCAGGACATGGAGTTCACGCCCGGCGAGGCGGTCAGCCAGCGCCATATCGCCCGACTGCTCGCCCAACAGTTCGATCATGTGCTGACCATCGATCCGCATCTGCACCGCATTGCCAGCCTGGACGAGGTGATGCCGCCGGGGGCAGGGCTTGCCTTGTCGGCCGCCCCCTTGCTCGGGGCCTGGATCGCGCAGCGCGTGCCGTACGGTCTGCTGATCGGGCCGGACGAGGAGTCCTCCCAGTGGGTCCGCGAAGCGGCCCGCGCGGGCGGGCTGGAGTACGCCGTGGGGCGCAAGCTGCGGCACGGCGATCATGATGTGAGCCTGGCCCTGCCCGAGCTGCCGGTGGCTGGGCGTGCCGTGGTGCTGCTGGACGATATGGCCTCCACCGGCCGCACCCTGATCGGCTCGGCCGCCGAGCTGCTGCGGCGCGGCGCGGCCTCGGTCGATGTCGCCGTGACCCATGCGCTGTTCAACGGCGATGCCCTGCCGGCGCTGCGCGCGGCGGGCGTGCGCCACATCTGGAGCAGCACCAGCGTGCCGCACGAGAGCAATGCGCTCAGCGTGGTGCCGCTGCTGGCCCAGGCCCTGCGCCGGCTGCTGCAGCACTGACGCCGGCGTCAGCCGCCCGCCGCTGCGGCCTCGGCCACCAGGGCCGGATTGAAGCGCGGATCGTTGTACATCTTGAACTGGCGATAGACCTTGAAGAAGGCCCGGCCCGCGGCGGCATCGGCCAGCAAGGCATCCAGGCAGCTGCCCAGATCCTCGCGCTGTTGCAGCAGCTGTCCCAGCTTGGCACGGCTGCTGCTGCGATGCGATTCATCCACATCGCGGCGCTCCACCTGCCGGCGCATGGCGTGAATTTTGAGTGCCAGGATGGACAGCCTGTCCATGATGGTGCCGGCAGTCTCGCTATTGAGTCGGGCACCGGTGGGCGCCAGGGAGCGCGGCGTGTCGCTGCGTGCGGACTGAGCGTCGACCAGGCCCAGGCGCAGCAGCATCAGCTCGTCCACGCGCTCCGTGGCGTCATTGCGCGCCTGGTTGTAGCGGTCGATGGCGCGCTTGTTGGCGGCGATCTCGCTGTCGGTGACCTGGGTGCGGCGCGCCAGGTCCTCTTCGGCCCACAGCTTGCTGTTGTAGAAGTGGTTGCGCGCGATCCAGAGCCGGAGTTCGTCCACCTGATCGACAGGCGGTTCCTGCAGCCCATCGTGGTCTTGCAAGGCCTGATCGTGGAGCTGGGCAAGTTCCTTGGAAGCGGGCAGGGGGGCGATGCTGGTCATGAATTGTTTTTTCCCGGGGGAGGTCGGCTGGCTCGGCGCTGGCTGGCAGAATTTTCCTTGAATCCATAAACGGTGTCCTGCGAGGCCCAAAAAATCAATGACCCAGGTTCCTCACGCCGCCACCAGGACCGTGATCGTGCGGCTGCGCAATTTCGTGGGCGATGTGGTGCTCGGCATGCCGGCGCTGCATCTCTTGGAGCAGCACGGCTACACGCCCGTGCTTGTCGGCAAGGGTTGGGCTCCTGCACTGCTGGAGGGGCAGGCCTGGTCGGTGAATGTCTTGGCCAAGGGGACGAGGGCTCGTGCCGCACAGCTGCGGGCATTGCGGGTGCAGGCGCAGGCTGGCGACCCCTCGTTTGATACGCGGCTCAATGCGCTGGTCCTGCCCTGGTCCTTTGGCTCCGCCCTGGAGATGCGCCTAGCCGGCTTGCGGGCCGTGGGCTACCGGCATGAGGCGCGCTCCTTGCTGCTGTCACGCAGCTGGCCCATGCCGGCGCAGAGTCATGCCCTGCTGAACTACTGGGATCTGGCCTGCCGCTTTCTGGGCATTGAGCGGCCTCTGCCGCCCACCGAGATCGGGCTCACACCCAGCCTGGCCCAGCAGGAGCTCGCGGAGCAGCTGCTGGCGCGGCATGGCGTCCATGAGCCTTATGTGCTGATCTGCCCCTTTGCGGCGGGTGACTTCGATGCCTTGAGCAAGACCTGGCCCTATTTTGCTGAGTTCGCCAGGCTGGCTGCGGCGCGCGGGCTGCGTCTGCTGGTTTGTCCCGGACCGGGTGAGGAGCTCGTGGCGGCCGAACGCTTCCCGCAGGCGCTGAGCCTGCCCGGGCTCAATCTCGGCGTGTATGCAGCCCTGCAGCGCCGGGCCGCCCTGGTGGTGAGCAATGACACCGGGCCCGGCCATCTTGCTGCGGCCGTGGGTGCGCGTTTGCTTAGCGTGCTGGGGCCCACGGAACCGGAGCACTGGGCCCCCTGGGGGAGCCGCGTCGATGTCATGCGTCAGCATCCCGGCTGGTGGACTGCGCAGCAGGTTCTGAGCCGCACCGAAGCCTTGTTGGCAGGGGCCCCGCCCAGTGGCGGCGCGTGGCCCCACTGTATGCAGGAGGTCATGCCTTCGGGCGCTGAGCCCCGTTGATGTACGAGGGCGCCCGAGCATTCACCTCGTTCTTGTATTGGTATTTCTTCGGTTCTATTGTGGCCTGTAGCGGTCGCGCGTCACTTCTCGGTGGCCTCAGTCCGTGGTGCTGGTAGCAGCCCCATTTCAGGGGCAAAAAGCACAAAAAGTAGGCAAGTTGGCCCCAACTTGGGTTCAAGAATCCAGTCCAAGGGTCGATCATTCGCTGGTGGCCTGGGGCGGCAGGCGCACAGCTATTGCTTCTGCCGCCGAAGTCGCCATCAAGTTGTCAAACCATAAAGGACCAATACCATGGTGTCGTTGCCTCAGATTGCTCAGCGCTTGATGCCGCTGGCAGCCGCTCTCAGCTGTTTCGGTGCGCAGGCACAGGCCAATCAGCAGTCGGCCTGGAGCTTTTCGGGTTTCGCCACTGCCGGCCTGGTTGGTACCAGCAGCGACAAGGCGCAGTACGTCATCCCTGGCCAGCTGCGTGGGGGCGACAAGTCCTGGAGCGGCGAGGTGGACAGCAAGCTGGGCTTGCAGCTCACCGGCCGTTTCAATCCCATGTTCTCGGCCACGGGCCAGCTGCTGACCAAGCAGAATGGCAAGGGCAACTGGACGCCGGAGTTGGAGTGGGCCTTCGTCAAGGCCCAGCTCAGTCCGGGCTTGGCCCTGCGCGCCGGTCGCATGGGCGCACCGCTGTTTGCCGTCTCCGATTTCCGTGACGTGGGCTACGCCAACACTTGGTTGCGCCCGCCGCTCGATGTCTACGGCCAGGTCCCCATCAGCAACTTTGATGGCGCAGATGCGCTCTACCAAAAGAGTCTGGGCTCCACCACGCTGAGCGCCCAGCTGTTCGGTGGTGTCGCGGGTTCGCATTTCGAGGGCACCAAGGTCAAGCTCAAGAACATGGTGGGCTTCAACGCCACGGCCGAGCTGGACGGCGGCATCACCCTGCGCCTGGGTCATGTGCAGGGCAAGCTCCACGTCTATAACAACACCCTGAATGGCCTGGTCGGAACCCTGCGCGGCATTCCGGTGCCCAGCATCTCGGCCGTGGGCAATCAGCTTGCGGCGGATGGCAAGGACGCGAGCTTCACCGGCATCGGCCTGGCCGTGGATCGTGGCCAATGGCTGGCCAACTTCGAGTACACCATGCGCCGCACCGATTCCTATGTGCCGGACACCACGGGCTGGTACGGCACCCTGGGCATGCGCCATGGCAAGTTCACGCCCTATGTGACGGTGTCGCGCCTCAAGGTGGACAGCAGCAATGTGGGCGCCTTGCCGACCGCCGTGGGCGTGCCGGCCATCGATGCCGCGCTGCCGACCCTGCGTGGCGGGGTCAATCTGGTGGTGGCGGGTCAGTCCACCGAGCAGAACACCACGGCTTTCGGCCTGCGCTGGGACGCGTGGCGCAATATCGCGCTCAAGGCTCAGTACGATCGCGTCACGCCTAAGCGCGGCGATGGTCTGTTCACCGGCGCACAGCCCGGATTCGGGGGCGACAGCGTGAACGTCTACAGCCTGGCCGTGGACTTTGTGTTCTGAGGCGGGGGACCCAAACATGAATAAGAGCAAGCTGAACACGCAGGTCCTGGCCGCTGCCCTGTTGGGTCTGGGCTTCATCACCAGCGCTGCCGCCCAGGTGGCGGTCATCGTCAACCCCAAGAACCCGGCCGCCAGCATGACGGCCGAGCAGGTGTCCAACATCTTCCTGGGCAAGAGCAACGCCCTGCCCAGCGGGGGCACGGCCGCCGCTGTGGATCAGGCCGAAAGTGCTGCCATCCGGGAACAGTTCTACACCAAGGTCACGGGCAAGCAGTCTGCCCAGGTCAAGGCGGCCTGGTCGCGTCTGGTCTTCTCCGGCAAGGCCACGCCGCCCAAGGAGCTGGCCAATAGCGCCGAGGTCAAGAAATTCGTGGCGGCCAATCCCGACGCCATCGGCTATGTGGAGAAGTCGGCGGTGGACGGGAGCGTCAAGGCCGTGCTGACCGTGGACTGAGTCTGAGGGGCGGCCTCGTGCCGCCCTGCTCAAGAAGAACAAGAAGAAGACCGTGCTGGGAGCCTTCACGGCGTGCCGGGTCCCGAGTGGCCGGGTGCGTCGGTTTTGGAGTTGAACTTATGAATGTCCGTACCCGGATCTGGTTGCTGCCGGCCTTTGCGGTCCTGATTTTTGCCGTGGGGATTGCGGTGGTGTGGAGTTTTTCATCTCGCACCTCGGCCGCGATCAGCGCCATCGGCGAGGTCGATTTTCCGTATCTGGATGCCACCACTCAGCTGGCGTCCAACCTGGAAGCCCTGGGGGCCACCATCCAGAGTGCTGTGGCCGAGGGCGAGAAGAAGCGCCTGGACGAGGCCAACGAACGAGCCGCATCCATGCGCAAGCTGCTGGATGCGATTGCACGCATCGAGGGCAAGGCCGAGGTGGGCGGCAAGCTCAAGTCGGCCTTCGAGGCCTACCATGCGGCGGCGGTGGACACCGCCCAGCTCTTCCTGGGCATCAAGCAGGGCGACCAGGCCGCGGCTGTGCCCAAGATGCAAGCTGCCCTGAAGGCGTTCGAGACCGAGCTCAAGGCGGCGCGGGTGCAGGCCAGCGAGGGCTTTGATGCGGGCTTGCAGCGTGCCCATGGCGGCGTTTCGTCCAGCCTGACGGCCATCGTCATCAGTGCCGTGCTGGTGGTGCTGGCTCTGGGCCTGGGTTCCTGGATGCTGATCGGCAATGTCTGGCGCCAGCTGGGTGGTGAGCCCGAGTACGCCCGAGACGTGATGCGCCAGATGGCGGAGGGTGATCTGTCCCAACAGATCACGGTAGCGCCTGGCGCCGAGGCCAGTTTGCTGGCCGCCGTGCGGGCCATGTCCCAGGGGCTGGCCGGCATCGTCAGCAATGTGCGCAGCGGTACGGATTCCATCACCGTGGCTTCGCGCGAGATCGCGGTGGGCAACAACGATCTCTCTGTGCGCACCGAAAAGCAGGCCAGCTCCCTGGAGCATACGGCCAGTCATATGCAGACGCTGACGGAGACGGTGCGCCAGAGCGCCGACGCGGCGGCCCAGGCCAATCAGCTGGCGGGTTCTGCCGCCGCCGTGGCCGCCAAGGGCGGCGAGGTGGTGGCCCAGGTGGTGAGCACCATGGAGGACATCAACAGCAGCTCCAGGAAGATCGGCGACATCATCGGCGTGATCGACGGCATCGCCTTCCAGACCAATATCCTGGCGCTGAACGCGGCCGTGGAGGCGGCGCGCGCGGGCGAGCAGGGTCGCGGTTTTGCCGTGGTGGCCGGCGAGGTGCGTTCCCTGGCCCAGCGCAGTGCCGAGGCCGCGCGCGAGATCAAGACCCTGATCGGCGCCAGCATGGAGCGGGTGGAGTCCGGCAGCCGTCTGGTGCAGGACGCCGGCAGCACCATGAACGAGATCGTTTCCAGCGTGCAGCGGGTGACCGACATCATTGGCGAGATCAGCGCCGCCGCCAGCGAGCAGCGGGACGGCATCGCGCAGGTCAACCAGTCGGTCGGACAGCTGGACCAGATGACCCAGCAAAATGCTGCTCTGGTGGAGGAGGCCGCGGCCGCGGCGAGCAGCCTGGAACAGCAGGCCCAGGCCTTGCAGGCCGCAGTCTCCACCTTCAAGCTGCGCTAAGCACGGACCTGCATTTCCCTTGCGCGGCCGCCGGTCTCATCCGGCGGCCGCGCTGTTTTTATAATCCCGCCTCTTCCATCAATCCTTACCGGGCCCCACATCTTGAATTTCCTGATCGAAAACTGGTATCTGGTGCTGGCCGCCCTCGTGTCCGGCGGCTTGCTGCTGTGGCCCAGCCTGGTGCGCGGCGCCGCTGGCGCGGCGGTGTCGACCGCCGAGGCCGTGCGCCTGGTCAACCGCGAGAAGGCCGTCTTGCTGGACATCAGCGAGCCCGCCGAGTACGCGGCCGCGCATGTGGCAGGGGCCAAGAATCTGCCGCTGGGCAGCATCGAAGCCGGCGCCAAGCAACTGCCCGCCAACAAGTCCCTGCCCATTGTGGTGCTGTGCGCCACCGGCGCACGCGCCGGCCGCGCGGCTGGCATGCTGCGCAAGCTGGGCTATGAAAAGGCTCAGCCGCTGGCCGGCGGTCTGGCCGCATGGCGTGAGGCCAATCTGCCGGTCGAAAAGACCGCTTGAGGCCCAATGGCGCCGGTGGCCCTGCGGGGACCGGCGCCTTTTGTTTTTGTGCAGGAGCCAGGCTGATGCAAGCCGTGAAGATGTACACCACCCAGGTCTGCCCCTACTGTGTGCGGGCCAAGGCGTTGCTCAAGCAACGCGGCGTCGAGAACATCGATGAGGTCCGGGTGGACCTGAACCCCGCTGAACGCGAGTCCATGATGGCCCTGACCGGGCGCCGCACCGTGCCGCAGATTTTCATCGGCGACACCCATGTGGGCGGTTGCGACGACCTTGTCGCCCTGGACCAACGTGGCGGGTTGATGCCCCTGCTGCAGGGCGCCTGAGACCCGGGCCCGGCACCCCCGGGCTGGGGGGCTTGCTTGCGCCCTTCAGTGCTTGAGCAGAGCGGTCTTGCGCCTGGGCCATAATCGCGCCCTGCTGCCCGCGGCAATTGGCCGGCGGGTCCAACCGAACCGACACTCACCATCATGGCCGACGAGAGCAACAACACCCCCGTGTTCCAGATTCAGCGCATGTACCTGAAGGACCTGTCGCTGGAGCAGCCGAACGCGCCCCAGATCCTGCTGGAACAGACCCAGCCCCAGGTCGACATCAATCTGGCACTGGCGGCCGAGCCGGTGAGCGAGGGCTTTTTCGAGGTCAGCGTCACCGCCACCGTGACCACCAAGGTCGGCGACAAGACCCTGTTCCTGATCGAGGCCAAGCAGGCCGGTATCTTCGAAATCCGCAATCTGCCCCAGGAACAGCTGGAAGGCATCATCGGCATCGTCTGCCCGCAGATGATCTACCCCTATCTGCGTGCCGTGGTTTCGGACGTCTGCACCCGTGCTGGCTTCCCGCCCGTGATCCTGTCGGAGGTGAACTTCCAGGCCATGTTCGAGGCCCAGCAGGCACAGCGCGAGGCGCAGGGCGCCGTCAACTGATCCTGTAGGTCTGAGCTGTCATGCAACGCCCCTGGCTGCAGCAAGCGGCGGGGGCGTTTTGCCATCGAGCGAGCCGGAAATGAAGATTGCAGTTCTTGGCGCCGGAGCCTGGGGTACGGCGCTGGCTATACAGGCCGCGGCGCGGCATGAGGTCTTGCTGTGGGCGCGTGATGCTGCCGCCTGCGAGCAGATGCAGCGAGAGGGCTGCAACAGCCGCTATCTACCGGGTGTTCCCCTGCCGGAAGCTTTGACGCTGCAGCACCAGCTGGACCTGGCGCTCGCGCACGGCTCCCAGGGCTTGATCGTGATCGCCACGCCCATGGCCGGACTGCGCGGCATGTTGGCGCAGATGCCGCCGGGTGCGCGGGTGTTCTGGCTGTGCAAGGGCTTCGAGGCCGGCAGTGGACGGCTCGGTCACGAGATCGTGCGCGAGATCCGTCCTGATCTGGCGGCGGGCATTTTGTCGGGGCCGAGCTTTGCACAGGAGGTGGCCGCGGGTCAGCCCACGGCCCTGGTGGCCGCCTGTGGCGATGCCGGACTGGCGCAATGCGCCGTGCAGGCCTTTCATAGCGAGCGACTGCGGGTCTACACCTCGGCCGACCCGGTGGGCGTTGAGGTGGGCGGGGCGGTCAAGAACGTGATGGCCATTGCCGTGGGCATTGCCGACGGTCTGCGGCTGCAGGCCGAGCGTTCCGCTCGCGCGGAGCTGGACGGTGTGCCGGGTCTGAATGCCCGCGCCGCGCTGATCACGCGTGGGCTGGCGGAGATGCTGCGCCTGGGTCTGGCCCTGGGGGCGCGTACCGAGACTTTTATGGGGCTCTCGGGCATGGGTGATCTGGTGCTGACGGCCACTGGTGATCTCTCACGCAACCGCCAGGTCGGCCTGGGCTTGGCGGCTGGCAAGCCCCTGGCCCAGATCCTGAACGAACTGGGCCATGTGTCCGAAGGCGTCTACAGCGCGCCGACCGTGCTGGAGCGCGCCCGCGCCTTGGGCGTGGAGACGCCCATCACGGCGGCGGTTGTCGAGGTGCTGCAGGGCCGGCTGGGTCCGGTGGCGGCGCTTGAGCGTCTGATGAGCCGCGAATCCCGATCCGAACATTGATGTGATGAAGAAGGTGCCCCCGATGCAACGTCGATCCCTGCTGCAGGCCGCCGCGCTTGCGCCTCTTGCGGCCAGTCTGCCCGTCCTGGCCCAGGCCTGGCCGGCCCGGCCCATCAAGCTGGTCGTTCCCTTCCCCGGTGGCAGCTCGCCCGACATCATGGCCCGCGCCGTGGCCGAGCCTCTGGGACAGGCCCTGGGTCAGCCCATGGTCATCCTCAACCAGCCCGGGGCCGGCGGCAATATCGGCACCGGTGCCGTGGCCAAGGCCGAGCCGGATGGCTACACCCTGCTGTTCACCATCCAAGGGCCCCTGGTCACCGCGCCCCTGCTGAGCAAGCAATTGCCCTACAACCCGGCCAAGGATCTGCAGCCTATTGGTCTGGTGGCAACCAGCCCCAATGTGCTGGTGGTCGACCCCAAGCTGGGCGTCAACAGCGTGGCGGACTTTGTGCGCATCGCCAAGGAGAAGAAGGGTCAGCTCAACTATGGCAGCGTGGGCAATGGCAGTGCGGCGCATCTGGCCATGGAGTCCTTCCGCACCCGTGCCGGTTTCGAAATGACCCATGTGCCCTACCAGGGCTTCCCACAGGTGGTGAACGCCATACTGGCCGGGCAGGTGCAAGCCGGTTTCATGGTGCCGGGTATTGCCATGGGGCAGGTGCGTGCCGGCAAGCTCAAGGCACTGGCTGTGACCAGCGCGGGGCGCGTCGCTTCCCTGCCCGAGCTGCAGACCTTGGCGGAGTTGGGTTACGCCGGCTTTGAGGCCATCTCCTGGCAAGCCATGCTGGCGCCCGCCAAGACGCCGGCGCCCATCGTGCAGCGTCTCTCCGCGGAGCTGGTCAAGGTGATCAAGAGCGATGAGGTGCGAGCCAAGATGCTGAGTCAGTATTTCAGTGCCGCCGCGAGTTCACCCGAAGGCCTGGCGAGTCTGATGAAGACCGAGCGCGAGCGTTGGGGGCAGATGATCAAGGCGGCCGGTGTGCAAGCCGAGTAAGGCTCAGACGCCTCCTGCGTAGCCGTTCTGGCGCCAGGCCTCGAACACGGTGACGGCCACGCTGTTGCTGAGGTTCAGACTGCGCTGATCCGGGCGCATGGGCAGGCGCACCCGCTGTGCCGTCGGGAAGCTGTCGCGCAGGGCCGGCGGCAGGCCAGCCGTCTCTGAGCCGAAGACAAACCAGTCGCCGGGGCGCCATGCCACCTTGGCGAAAGATTGGCTGCCGCGTGTCGTGAAGGCAAACATGCGTTCGGTGTCTGGCTTGGCCTCGCTCAGAAAGCTCTGCCAGTCGGCATGGCGCTTGACCGGGGTGTACTCGTGATAGTCCAGACCGGCGCGCTGCAGCAGTCTGTCCTCCATGGAGAAGCCCAGCGGTTCGATCAGGTGCAGGCTGCAGCCGGTGTTGGCGGCCAGGCGGATCACATTGCCGGTGTTGGGCGGTATTTCGGGTTGGACCAGAACGATGTTGAACATGGCGTGAGTTGTTGGGGGCAGGCCTACTCAGCGGTGCGCGCCAGGACCCAGGCCTGGATGCGGGTGGCGCCGGCTCTCCTGAGCAGGCGGGCCAGCTCGTGCAGGGTGGCCCCGGTGGTCATCACATCATCCAGCAGGGCCACATGGGCGCCGCGCAGCCGCCCGGCTTGTTGCGGCTCCAGCGCAAAAGCGTGCCGCACATTGGCGGCCCGCTGCTCGGCGGGCAGCTTGAGTTGGTGCGCAGTATCGCGCAGGCGCAGCACCAGCCTGGCTTCGCAGGTCAGGCCTCGCCGCCGCGCCAGAGGCCGGGCGAGTTCCAGGCTCTGGTTGTAGCCGCGCTCACGCAGGCGTTCTGCCGAGAGTGGCACGGGCAGCAGCAGATCGGGCGCCTGCGCCTGTTCGCGATCGAGCGCAGCCTCCAGGCATTGCAGCAGAGCCGGGCCCAGAGACAGGGCCTGCTGGAATTTGTAGCGGAGCAAGAGATGGTCCCAGGGGAAGGCATAGTCCAGGGCCGCGATGCAACGGTCCAGGGGTGGGGGGTGCCGCAGGCAGCGGCCGCATTGCGGGGGTGCATGCTCGATCCCGCCCCGGGTTGCCGCCGGTAGGCGCAGACCGCAGCTCGTGCAGCGCAGGGCGGGGCGTGCATAGCGATCCAGGCAGAGCTGGCAGACGCGCTGCCTCGACCAGCTGCGGCACACCAGGCATTGGCCAGGGCAGCGAGCCAGCGCCCGCTCGAGCAGCGAGGGTTTGGAGGGGCGAAGGGCGCTGGGCTCCATGGCTCAATATACTCGGCGCCCATGTCGTCCCCCGCCCCCGCGCCCGCCCAGCGTCCGCCCAGTCAGCAGATCGATGCCACCGCCCTGAGTCGCCATCTGCGGCGGCTTGCGACCCTGGCTGAACCGCCCTGGCTGCATGCCGATATCGCCCGCCGCATGGCCGAGCGCCTGCCCCTGATCAAGTTGAAGCCGCAGCGGGTGCTGCAGTGGTCGGCCCATTTGGGGGCCAGCGAGGCCTTGCTGCGCGAGGCCTATCCCCAGGCGCGTCAGCTGCGCAGCGAGCCTTTGCCGGCCCTGCGTGAGCGCAGCCAGGCGACCCAAGGCAAGGGGGGCTTCTGGGCCGCCCTGCGCGGGCGCGAGCCGGTCGAGGTCTGGCTGCCCGGTGAGGTGCCCGAGGGCACGGCCGAGCTGCTCTGGGCCAATATGTATCTGCACCTGAGTCCGGATCCCGAGGCCCTGCTGCGCCTGTGGCAGCGCGCCCTGGCCGTGGACGGTTTCGTGATGTTCTCCTGCCTGGGGCCCGACAGCTGGCGCGAGCTGCGTCAGCTTTACGAGCGCCTGGCTTGGGCCAGCGCCGGGCCGGAGTGGATCGACATGCACGATGTGGGCGATATGTTGGTGCATGCCGGTTTTGCCGACCCGGTGATGGACCAGGAGCGCATCAGCCTGACCTGGGGCGATCCGGCCAAGGCCCTGGCGGATTTGCGCGCCCTGGGCGGCAATCTCTCGCCCCTGCGATTCGAGGGCCTGCGCGGCCGGGCCTGGCGCAATCGTCTGCTGGACGCGCTGGAGTCATTGCGCGGGCCCGACGGGCGCCTGCGTCTGAGTCTGGAACTGGTCTATGGTCACGCCTTTAAACCGGCCCCACGGCTGGCGGTGAGCGGGGAAACCCGCGTCTCGCTGGATCAGATGCGCAACATGGTGCGGGGCTCGGCCAAACCCTAATCAGTACATGCACCTAGCCGGGGCAAAGACCACGGGGATATCAGGGGGGCAGGGGCTAAAATTCCGCATCGATCGGATCCCTGCCAGCTGATCTGTGGTTCGTGCTTGACGCAGGTCAGAGGTCCTGATGACTGGCGCGACAGTTGTATGTAGCACCCGCGGGTGTGTACATGGATCAGATCTCGGTGGAAAACGCGAAGGGGCTTGTGGCGCTGCACTGTGATGCGGCGCCGTGAACCCCATGGGCTGAATTTGAAACAGAAGTGACGACCATGACGATGATGAACGCACGAGTGCATCCGCTGGGGCGCTGTATCAGCCGACTGGCGGGAGGCCTCGCAGCCACGTTGGCCAGCCAGGCTGCCCTGGCCGTGAATGACCTGCCGGGTGGGCCCAAGGTCAATCAGCTGAACCTGCATGAGCCGGTCACCCGCATTGCCGCGGATCAGATGTGGCTGCACAACATGATGCTGGTCATTTGCCTGGTCATCTTCATCGCCGTCTTCGGCGTCATGTTCTATTCCATCTTCAAGCACCGCAAGAGCCGCGGCGCGGTGCCGGCCAACTTCCACGAGAGCGTCAAGGTCGAGATCGCCTGGACCGTGGTGCCCTTCATCATCGTGATCCTGATGGCCCTGCCGGCCACCAAGGTGGTGGTGGCCATGAAGGACACCACCAACGCCGACCTCACCATCAAGGCCACCGGCTATCAGTGGAAGTGGGGCTATGACTATCTGAAGGGCGAGGGCGAGGGCATCGGTTTCCTGGCCACCCTCGACGCGGCCCAGCGCGAGATGTCGGATGCCGGCAGGCCCGAGGGCGACAACTACCTGCTCAAGGTGGACAACCCCCTGGTCGTGCCCGTGGGCAAGAAGGTGCGCATCATCACCACGGCCAATGATGTGATCCACGCCTGGATGGTGCCGGCTTTCGGTGTCAAGCAGGATGCGATCCCCGGCTTTGTGCGCGACACCTGGTTCAAGGCCGAGAAGGTGGGCGACTACTACGGTCAGTGCGCCGAGCTCTGCGGCAAGGAACACGCCTATATGCCCATCCACGTGAAGGTGGTCTCAGCCGAGGACTACAGCAAGTGGGTCGATGGCAAGAAGAAGGAAATGGCCGCCAAGGCCGATGATCCGAGCAAGGTCTGGGAACTGGCCGCCCTGGTGGCCCGCGGCCAGAAGGTCTATGCCGCCAACTGCGCTGCTTGCCATAAGGCCGATGGCACCGGCGCCGGCCCCATCAAAGCCTTGGACAAGTCGGCCCTGGTCCTGTCTGACGACAAGAGCAAGCAGATCCAGGTCATGCTCAACGGTGCTGCCAATGGCGCCATGCCGGCCTGGAAGCAGCTGTCCGATACCGAGATCGCTGCCGTGATCACGTACACCAAGAACAGCTGGTCCAACAAGACCGGTCAGCTTGTGCAGCCGGCCGAGATCGTGGCTGCCCGCAAGTAAGCGTCTGAACGTCCAGAAAGAGGAAAGCAAGATGAGTGCAGTGCTTGACCACCACGGCCACGGCGGCGTTCACGACCACCATGACGACCACCACCATGCCCCCACGGGCTGGCGCCGCTGGGTCTTCGCCACCAACCACAAGGACATCGGGACGCTTTACCTGCTGTTCTCCTTCACCATGCTCATGGTCGGGGGCATCCTCGCGCTGCTGATCCGCGCCGAGCTGTTCCAGCCCGGCCTGCAGTTCGTGAACCCCGAGCTCTTCAACCAGCTCACCACCATGCACGGCCTGATCATGGTGTTCGGCGCCATCATGCCGGCCTTCGTGGGCTTCGCGAACTGGATGATCCCGCTGCAGATCGGTGCGAGCGATATGGCCTTCGCGCGCATGAACAACTTCAGCTTCTGGCTGATGATTCCCGCGGCCATCATGCTGGTGGGCAGCTTCTTCATGCCCGGCGGTGCACCGGCTGCTGGCTGGACGCTGTATGCACCCCTGACCCTGCAGATGGGCCCCTCCATGGATGCCGGCATCTTCGCGATGCACATCCTGGGTGCCTCGTCCATCATGGGCTCGATCAACATCATCGTCACCATCCTGAACATGCGCGCCCCGGGCATGACCTTGATGAAGATGCCGATGTTTGCCTGGACCTGGCTGATCACGGCCTATCTGCTGATCGCCGTCATGCCCGTGCTGGCCGGCGCCATCACGATGACGCTGACGGACCGCCACTTCGGCACCGCCTTCTTCAACCCCGCAGGCGGCGGTGACCCGGTGATGTACCAGCACATCTTTTGGTTCTTCGGTCACCCCGAGGTCTACATCATGATCCTGCCGGCCTTCGGCATCATCAGCCAGATCGTGCCGGCCTTCGCCCGCAAGCGCCTGTTCGGCTATGCCTCCATGGTGTATGCCACGGCCTCCATCGCCATCCTGTCCTTCATCGTCTGGGCCCACCACATGTTCGCCACCGGCATGCCGGTGACGGGCCAGCTGTTCTTCATGTACGCGACCATGCTGATCGCCGTGCCCACGGGCGTGAAGATCTTCAACTGGCTGGCCACGATGTGGCGCGGCTCCATGACCTTCGAGACGCCCATGCTCTGGGCCGTGGGCTTCATCTTCGTGTTCACCATGGGTGGCTTCACCGGCCTGATCTGCGCGGTGGCTCCCATCGACATCCAGATCCAGGACACCTACTACGTGGTGGCGCACTTCCACTATGTGCTGGTGGCCGGCTCCCTGTACGCGCTGTTTGCCGGTGTTTACTACTGGGGCCCGAAGTGGACCGGCGTGATGTATTCGGAGACCCGCGGCAAGATCCACTTCTGGGGCTCGCTGATCTTCTTCAACATCACCTTCTTCCCCATGCACTTCCTCGGTCTGGCCGGCATGCCGCGCCGCTACGCCGACTACCCGCTGCAGTTCGCCGACTTCAATATGATCGCGTCCATCGGTGCCTTCGGCTTCGGTCTGATGCAGGTCTACTTCTTCCTCTTCGTGGTTGTGCCCATGATGCGCGGCAAGGGTGAGAAGGCGCCGCAGAAGCCCTGGGAAGCGGCCGAGGGTCTGGAGTGGGAAGTGCCTTCGCCGGCCCCCTTCCATACCTTCGAGAACCCGCCCAAGCTGGACGCCACCGCGACCAAGGTTGTGGGCTGAGGAGCAGGGCATGGCAGTCAATCCGCAGCAGCGCAAGAGCAATCTGCGTCTTGCCTTGGTTCTGGCCTCGGTGGCCGCGGTGTTTGCTCTGGGCTTCGTGGCCAAAATTGCCCTCTTGGGGGCCTGAGGTTCTTGCATGAGCAGCACGCCCAAACCCGGTTGGATGTCTCTGGCCCTGCGCCGGGAAAACCGGCTCATGGTGGGCAAGCTCTGTGTGATCGTGTTGCTGATGTTCGGCTTCGGCTACGCCCTGGTGCCGATCTACACCGCGATCTGCACGGCGCTGGGCATCAATGTGCTGTCGCTCTCCGAGCGTCAGCACGCGATCAAGGCCAGTGATCTGAAGAACAGTCAGATCGATTACAGCCGCAAGATCACGGTGGAGTTCGATGCCAATGCCCGCGGCCCCTGGGACTTCAAGCCCGCCGTGAACCATGTGGAAGTGCATCCGGGCGAGCTGACTACGGTCATGTACGAGTTCCGCAATGTGCAGAACAAGATCATGTCCGCGCAGGCCATACCGAGCTATGCACCCAAGCAGGCGACGGCCCACTTCAACAAGCTGGAGTGTTTTTGCTTCAACGAATACACCCTGGCGCCGGGTGAGAAGAAGCAGTGGCCGGTGGCCTTTGTCATCGACCCCAAGCTGCCCAAGGATGTGAAGACCATCACGCTGTCCTACACCTTCTTCGAGGTGGCCGGCAAGGGACAGAAGCAGGCCGCCATGGTGGTGGCCGAGCCCCGGCTATGAGGCCGGGACAGGATCTGAAGGAGGCCGCGGCTCGGCCGAGCTCCTTCTTGCAGACGGTCAAGGCAATTGCCTGGGCCTTTTTCGGTGTGCGCAAGCGCGCCGACTATGACAGGGATGTGGCCCAACTGAACCCAGTGCATGTGATCATCACCGGCGTCATTGGGGCTGCGCTGTTCGTGCTGGTGCTGGTGCTGCTGGTCAACTGGGTGATCGGTAGCGGCATTGCCGGGGCATGAGCGGATCGAGGATCTAGCAGGACTGATTGATTTAGTTCGAGGAGAAACAGATGTCGGCAGCGACTCCCCACGGAGCAACCCCCTACTATTTCGTGCCCGGCCCTTCGCGGCATCCGGTGATGGCCTCTATCGGTCTGTTCTTCGTGATCCTGGGTGCGGGCCAGTGGATCAACGGCCACCAGTGGGGTGCCTACTCGCTGCTCTTTGGCTTGCTGTGGTGGGCCTTTGTGCTCAAGCAGTGGTTTGGTGATGCCATCCGCGAGAGCGAGGGCGGCCTTTACAGCGACCGCATCGACGTCTCCTTCCGCTGGAGCATGGGCTGGTTCATCTTTTCGGAGGTGATGTTCTTCGCCGCCTTCTTCGGTGCGCTGTACTGGGCGCGGGTGCACTCGGTGCCCACGCTGGGCAACCATGAGCATGCCCTGCTGTGGCCCGACTTCAAGGCCCTGTGGCCCAGCGTTTCGGCCGGCGCAACGGCCGCGCCTGGCGGCACGGTGGAGGCCTTCAGCACCATCGGTCCCTGGCCCCTGCCCACCATCAACACGGCCCTGCTGCTGACCTCGGGCGTGACGCTGACGATTGCGCACCACGCGCTGCTCGCCGGCAACCGGGGCAGGACCATCGCCTTCATGTGGATGACGGTGATCCTGGGCGCCGTCTTCCTGGTCGTCCAAGGCTATGAGTACGCCCATGCCTACAACGACCTGAACCTCAAGCTCAATTCCGGCATCTTTGGTTCCACCTTCTTCATGCTGACCGGCTTCCACGGTTTCCATGTGTTCGTGGGCATGCTGATGCTGCTCTTCATCACGCTGCGCCTTCACAAGGGCCACTTCACGCCCGAGCGCCACTTCGGCTTTGAAGGTGCAGCTTGGTACTGGCACTTCGTGGACGTGGTCTGGCTCGGCCTGTACATCGTCGTTTACTGGATGTAAGCGCCGCGCCCCCTGCCGGCTTTGCCGGGCTCTCGCGAGTCGAGGGGGTGATAAAGCAAACGCCGCATTGCGCGGCGTTTCTTGTTTCAGCGACGCCCTTGCTCAGCGGCCCAGAGGCACGCCGGTGGGCTTGATCCAGCCCATGTAGTAGCTCAGCAGGATGAAGAGGAAGAGCGCCACCGACAGGGCCACGCGCAGCGCCAGGGCGCGAGCCATGCTGTTGCGGCCCTTGCTGCGCCTCAGCATGAACAGGCCCGCCGCCCCCAGGGCGCCGACAATGCCAAGCAAGGCAAGCAGAAGGACGAATTTCATGGCGTTGGATTATTCCACCAGGGTCGATCAGGCATGAGGGGGCGAGCCCTGATCCTGCTGGCCACCGTGCTGGGCCTGGGGCTGGCCTTGCGGCTGGGTTGGTGGCAGCTGGATCGGGCCGCGCAGAAAACCGCCCTGCTGCAGTCACAACAAGCCCAGGCCGAGCGGGCGCCGCTGTCTGCTGTCGAGCTGGCCGCGGCGCCGCAGCTGGCCCGCGAGCAGTTGCAGCGGCGGGTGCGCTTGCGCGGCCATTGGTTGGATGCGCATACCGTCTACCTGGAGAACCGGCCCATGGCCGGACGCACCGGCTTCTATGTGATCACGCCCCTGCAACTGGCGGGTCGCACCGAGGCTGTCCTGGTACAGCGCGGCTGGCTGCCGCGGGACGTCCGGGATCGCGAGCGCCTGCCCGAGCTGCCCCAGCAGCCCGCCGAGGTGGAAATCGAGGGGCGTCTGATCGAGGCCCCGACCCGGCTTTATCAGCTTGGCGAGGCAGGGGGCGGACGTATCCGGCAGAATCTCGACGCCGTGGCATTTGCCCACGAGATTCGTCGCCCTTTGCTGCCGCTGACCGTGCTGCAACAAGGGGATGCGTTGGCGGGTACGGATGGCCTGCTCCGCGATTGGCCGGCGCCCGATGCCGGTGTGCAGAAACACTACGGCTATGCCTTTCAATGGTTCGCGCTAGGCGCCTTGATCCTGGGTCTTTATGTCTGGTTCCAACTCGTCCGTCCCCGTCGCCGACAAGCTCGCTGATCAGGGCCTGACCCTGACCGTGCACAGCCTGCCCGATCCCGCAAGCATGGCGGACTCGCAGCGAACGCTGCGCGGCCGCCTGTGGATGCTGCTGGTTGTCTTGGCCTGCGCTGCGCCGGTGGTGGCCTCCTATCTGACCTTCTATGTGCTCAAGCCTCAGGGCAAGGCCTATGGCGAGCTGATCCATCCGCCGATCGAGCTTCCGATGCTGCAGCTGCAGGACTTGAAGGGCCAGGGCGTGCCCGCCGAGAGCCTCAAGGGCCAGTGGCTGCTCACCCTTGTCCAGGAACAGGCCTGCGACAGCGCCTGCGAGGGGCGGCTCTACACCCAGCGGCAGCTGCGCGAGATGCTGGGCAAGGAGCGGGACAAGGTCGACAAGCTGCTGCTGCTGCCTCACGACGCGCCTGAGCCCTCGGCCGCCCTGCGTGAGGCGCTGGCCCAGGGCGTGGGCGTCACGGTGCTGCGCCTGCCGCGCGAACAGCTGCAGGCCTGGCTCAAGCCGGCCGCGGGGCAGGGGCTGCAGGATCACTTCTTTCTGATGGACCCCATGGGGCGCTGGATGCTGAGAGCCCCTTCGGAGCCCGAGCCCTCCAAGCTCAAGCGCGATCTGAGCCGCTTGCTCAAGGCCAGCGCTTCCTGGGACCTGCCGGGGCGCTGAGGTTCTCATGGATGCTTCCGTCGATCTGGTCAACCTGGCGCCGCTGGCCCAGCTGCTTGCCTTTGGCGCCCTGGTGGGCGGCGCGCCCCTGCTGTGGCTGCGCCTGCGCTCGCGGGCCCATGCCGGCAGTCCGGAGCGCCTGCGCGCCCTGACCCTGCTGACCCTGTTCCTGACCTTTGATCTGGTCATCTTTGGCGCATTCACCCGCCTGACCGACTCGGGTCTGGGCTGCCCGGACTGGCCGGGTTGCTACGGGCAGTTCAGCCCCCTGGGGGCGCGTGGCGAGATCCAGGCCGCCCAGACGGCCATGCCCACCGGGCCGGTCACCCACAGCAAGGCCTGGATCGAGATGATCCATCGCTACCTGGCCAGCGGTGTGGGCTTTCTGATCCTGGTGCTCTGCATCCAGAGCTGGCGTCAGCGTCGTCAGGCCGCGAGCCTGGTTTCGCCTTGGTGGTCCACGCTGACCCTGGTCTGGGTCTGCATGCAGGGCGCGTTTGGCGCGCTGACGGTCACCATGAAGCTGTTTCCAGCCATTGTGACCTTGCATCTGCTGGGCGGCCTGGGTCTGCTCGTCCTGCTGGCCTGGCAGGCGCAGGCCTATGCGCCGCGGCCCTTGCGGCTGGGCTCGGGCCTGCGTCGCGCGGTGCTGGTCTTGTTTGTGCTGACCGTGGCCCAGGTGGCCCTTGGCGGCTGGGTCAGCACCAATTACGCCGTTCTCGCCTGCGACGCGTTTCCGCAGTGCCATGCCGGCCAGTGGTGGCCGGCCATGGACTTTGAACAGGGCTTCACGCTCTGGCGCGCACTGGGCGAGAACGCCGAGGGTGGCCTGCTGCCGTTCGCCGCGCTGACGGCCATCCACATGGCGCATCGCCTGGGGGCTGTGGTTCTGCTGGCGGTGCTGGTCGCGGTGGCCTGCGGCCTCTGGCGCCGCGGCGCCGAGGCCCGGCCTTGGGGCGTCTGGCTGCTGGGGCTTGCTGCGTGGCAGCTGCTCAGCGGCCTGTCCAATGTGGTGCTGGACTGGCCCCTGCTGGCCGCCCTGGCCCACACCGGCGGCGCTGCGGCGCTGCTCACCTTGCTGAGTTTTCTGTTGGCGCGCCTCAGGCAGGGCGCCGTGCATCCCGGTCCCCTATGAATCAAGCTTCTCTTGTTGCGACGCAGGCCTCGCGCTGGCGCCAGTTCTACCAGCTCACCAAGCCACGCGTGGTGCAGCTGATCGTGTTCTGCGCCGTGATCGGCATGGCCCTGGCCATTCCCGGCTGGCCCAGCGGACCCGAGTGGGGTGTGATTCTTGCCGCCACGGCAGGCATCTGGTTGGTGGCCGGTGCGGCCGCCGCCTTCAACTGCCTGATCGAAGAGCAGATCGACGCCAAGATGAAACGCACCGCCTGGCGGCCCACGGCCAAGGGGGAGCTCAGCCGGCCACAGACCCTGGCCTTCTCCGCCCTGCTGTGCGCAGTGGGCTCGGCCATTTTGTGGGTCTGGGTCAATCCGCTGACCATGTGGCTGACCTTTGCGACCTTCGTGGGCTATGCGGTGATCTACACCGTGATCCTCAAGCCACTGACGCCCCAGAACATCGTGATCGGCGGCGCCTCGGGGGCCATGCCGCCGGTGCTGGGCTGGGCCGCCCTGCGGGGCGAGGTGGGCCCCGAGGCCCTGATGCTGTGCCTGATCATCTTCCTGTGGACCCCGCCGCACTTCTGGGCCCTGGCCCTGTACCGCACCGAGGACTATGCCAAGGCTGGCCTGCCCATGCTGCCGGTCACTCACGGTTCGGAGTTCACCCGGCTGCAGGTGCTGCTCTACACCTGGGTGCTGCTGGCCGCAACCCTGCTGCCCTTCCTGACCGGCATGAGCGGCTGGATCTACCTGGCCGCGGCCCTGGTGCTGGGACTGCGCTTTTGCCATTACGCCTGGCGGCTGTGGCGCCAGTACTCGGACGAGCTGGCGCGTGCCACCTTCCGTTTCTCCATCTGGCATCTTTCGCTGCTATTTGCTGCCCTGCTGCTGGACCACTATCTGACGCCCCTGTGGGCCTGATGCCATGAAAAACTCCGCCCTCCAGCCGGCTCGCCGGCTCATGCTCTCGGCCGCCGCGGCCGGGCTTCTGGCCCTGCTGGCCGGCTGCGACCGGACCAGCCAAGCTGCCTTCAAGGGCATCGACCTCACCGGTGCGGCCTATGCGCGCGAGCTCAAACTGCCCGATCAGGATGGTCGCGAGCGCACCCTGGGCGACTTCAAGGGCAAGGTCCTGGTCGTGTTCTTCGGCTTCACCCAGTGTCCGGATGTCTGCCCGACCACCCTGGCCGAACTGGCCCAGGTGAAGAAGGCCCTGGGGCCGGATGGTGAGCGGGTGCAGGGCATCTTTGTTACGGTGGATCCCGAGCGCGATACGCCCGAGCTGCTCAAGGCCTATTTGCAGAGCTTTGACCCCAGCTTTGTGGCCCTGCGCGGCAGCGAGGAGCAGACCAAGGCCGTGGCCAAGGAGTTCAAGGTCTTCTATTCCAAGGTGCCGGGCAAGACCGAAGGGTCGTACACCATCGACCACACGGCGGCCAGCTTCATCTTCGACACCCAGGGCCGGGTGCGCGTGTTCTCGCGCTATGGCTCGGGCGCCCAGGCCCTGGTGGACGATATCAAGCTGCTTCTGGCTGAGAAGTAAGGCCGCCTTGGAATGAACAAAGCCCCGGCATGCCGGGGCTTTTTCTTGGGTGGGGCAGGGCGCCGAAATCAGGCGGCGACCAGGGCCTTCTTCATCTTCTTCATGGCGGCCACCTCGATCTGGCGGATGCGCTCGGCGGAGACGCCGTATTCGGCCGCCAGCTCGTGCAGGGTCATGCCGCCCGAGTTGTCGTCGTTCACCTTGAGCCAGCGCTCCTCGACGATGCGGCGGCTGCGCTCGTCCAGCACATCCAGGGCGCGGGCAAGGCCGTTGCCGGCCAATTCGTCGCGGCTGCGGGACTCCAGCACGCGGGTCGGTTCATGACGCTCATCGGCCAGGTAGGCGATCGGGGCGAAGGCCTGCTCGCCGTCGTCCTCGCCCTGGGGCTCCAGGGCCACATCGCCGCCCGCCATGCGGGTTTCCATCTCCAGCACTTCCTCGCGCTTGACGTTCAGCTCGCGCGCCACATGCTCAAGCTCGCTTTCGGTGAGCGTGTTGCGGTGGGTCTGGCCCTCCGCCGCCTCTTCCTTGAGGCTGTGCTTCATGGAGCGCAGATTGAAGAAAAGCTTGCGCTGGGCCTTGGTCGTTGCGACCTTGACCATGCGCCAGTTCTTCAGGATGTACTCGTGGATCTCGGCCTTGATCCAGTGCATGGCATAGCTGACCAGGCGCACGCCCTGCTCGGGGTCGTAGCGCTTGACGGCCTTCATCAGGCCCACATTGCCTTCCTGGATCAGATCGCCTTGGGGCAGGCCGTAGCCCAGGTACTGGCGCGAGATCGACACCACCAGACGCAGATGCGAGAGCACCAGGCGGCCCGCAGCCTCCAGATCACCGTTCTCGCGCAGCCGGCGGGCAAAGGACAGCTCCTCCTCGGGCGTCAGCATCGGCAGGCGGTTGACGGCCGAGATATAGGCGTCCAGATTGCCCAGCGAGGGCACCAGGGCCCAGGGGTCGCGAACAGCCAGTGCGGTGGGGTTGCTCATTCCATATCCTCCAGCCAGTGGGAGCTCAGGGCTCCCGACATGCTTATATTAGCACTCCACCAAAGAGAGTGCTAAATGCGGGTATGCAAGCCCGAGGTGAAGTTATGTGAACGACCGCCGCGTTGGTGTTCACTAACGCGCTAGCTCGCATGGATGCTGGAACTCGGTCCAAATCTGCCAGGGCTGCGGGCTTGGGGGCCCGGCATGCGCTCAGTCGACCAGACCGAAATCAGGGCTGGCCACCATGCGCTCGATATCGAGCAGGATGAGCATGCGGTCGCCAATGCGGCCCAGCCCGGTGATGTGCCGGGCATCGATAGCGGCGCCCATCTCCGGCGGCGGCTTGATGGTGTCGGCCCCCAGTTCCAGCACATCGGACACCGAATCCACCACAACGCCGATCACGCGGCCCAGCACGTTCAGGATGATCACCACAGTGAAGCCGTTGTATTCCGCGGCCTGACCCAGGCGCAGACGCAGGTCCACGATGGGGACGATCACCCCTCGCAGATTGACCACGCCCTTCACAAAGGGGGGCGCATTCGCAATCCGGGTCGGACTCTCGTAGGAGCGGATTTCCTGAACCTTCAGGATGTCGATGCCGTATTCCTCGGCGCCAACGCGGAAGGTCAGGCATTGCCGTACCGTGTCGGTGGCTGCGGTGGTGACCAAGGCGGTCGTGGGTGCTGGGGCGAGTTCGGTGGAGCTCATGATGGTCGGGAGGGCTTGAGTGCCTATTGTGCATGCCTTGGACACGACCCTGCAGTGGCTTATGCCAGCAGTTGGTCCAGCAGCTTCAACAGTTCACGGACGTCCAGGGGTTTGCTCAGGTAATGCCGGATGCCGGCGGCCCGGCTGAGTTCAATCTGCTCGGGCAAGGCATTGGCCGAGACGGCCACCACAGGCAGCCTGGCGCAGGCCGGATGCTTGCGCAGCCGGGCCAGCAGGGCCAGTCCATCGGTATCGGGCAGCTGCATGTCCAGCAGCAGCAGATCCGGGGGCGCGTCCAGCGCTGCGGCCAGGCCGCTGGCACCGTCCTCGCAGACCTGGAGCGAGAACTGGGGCCGCTGGGCAAAGATGCCGCGCATGACTTCGATATTGGCAGCGTTGTCCTCGATGTAGAGCACGCGCCGGCTCGGCACGGCAGTCGGCGTGGCGCTCTCCAGGGCGGGCGCCGCGGGCAAGGGGCTGGCAGGCGTTGCCAGGGGGAAGCGCAGGGTGAAGGTCGAGCCACGGCCCTCGCTGGAGCTCACGGTGAGCCGCCCGCCCATGAGCTCCATCAGCCTTTGGCAGATGACCAGGCCAATGCCCGTGCCCTCCGTGCCGCTGTGCTCCCGGCCCAGCCGGTTGAAGGGCTGGAACAGGGCGGCGAGCTGAGCCGGGTTCAGGCCCAGCCCGGTATCGGTCACACTCAGCTCCACATAAGCTTCATCGGCTCGCCGCGAGCTCAGCTGCACCCGTCCGCCCTGAACGTTGTACTTGATGGCATTGCTGAGCAAGTTGGTCAGCACTTGGCGGATGCGGGTCGCATCACCCAGGGCGTAGCCCGCTTGCGGGTCCAGCTGCTTCTCGATGCTGATCTGCCGGGCGGCGGCTTGCTTCTCCACCAGGGCCAGGGCATCGTCCAGCAGGGCCGGCAGGTTCTGCGCCTGCAGCTCCAGGCGCAAGGCGCCCGACTCGATGCGGGACAGGTCGAGGATGTCGTCAATCATGTGCAGCAGATGCCATCCCGCCTGCTGTACCTGGGCGGTCCAGCCGCGCTGCCGCTCCGACAGGGGGTGCTCGCGGTCCAGATCCATCAGCTGGGTGAAACCCAGCATGGCATTCAGCGGTGTGCGCAGCTCGTGACTCATGCGCGAGAGAAACTCGTTCTTGGCACGGTTGGCCGCTTCCGCCGCCTCGCGAGCCTGTTCCAGCGCCCGCATGCGCAGCTGATCGCTGATGTCCTCCACCACGCCGACCAAGCGGCCCGGCTGGCCTTGCGCATCGCGCAGCAGGCTGACCCGGGTACGCACATGCAGGATGTCTCCCGTGCGGGTGATGTAGCGCTTCTCGCATCGATACATCTCGCTGCGACCGGCGATCAGCTCACCCGCCAGGCGCATATCCTCCTCGTGATCATCCGGGTGGGTGAATGTGAGCGTGCGCATGGCCCGCAGTTCCTCGGCGCTGTATCCCAGCAGGCGGCAGAAATGCGGGTTCACCTCCTGGGGATGTCCTTCCAGATCGGTGAAGAAGATGCCGATCGGCGCCTGCTCGAAGATGGAGCGCAGCCTCTGCTCGCTGGCGCTGAGGGCCGCAGCGGCGGCCTCGCGCTGCGCCACCTCGTGTTCCAGCGCCGTGGTGCGCTGTGCCACCAGGGACTCCACCCGGCGTGCGCGCCCGGTCACCGTCAGCAGCAGGGCGCCCAGCAGGGCGGTGCTCACCAGGCCAACGCTGGCGAAGGCCCAGCTCCCATAGCCGGTGCGGCCGCCCAGGCCCTGGGGGGCGTACACCAGAAACTCCCAGTTTCGGTCCGCGAAGCGCAGGGGCCGCCGGTGCTGCTCGCTGCCCTGCGGCGGCCGCTCGCATCCCGTGGGTCCGGCCAGACGGACCTGGGCTGCGCCCGGCTCTCGATCGAGCAGGCACAGCTCAAGAGCCTCGGGCATGGTCTTGGCGATGCGCTGAAGCATCAAGTCCGGACGCAATGTGGCAAAGACGGCGCCCCGGGCCTGAGCGGGCCCTCCGGTGGCCGCGCCCTGCGGATAGAGCGCCTGGTACGCCACCACACCAATGGCCGTGGCACTGTCCTGGGACAGCTGGAAGCCGGCGGTTGCGGCGGGCCGGCCGCTCTCAAGCGCGCGTTCCAGCGCCGCGCGTGCGGCCGGGATGGAGCGGATGTTCACGCCCAGGGCGGGCGCATTCCGCGACAGGGGCTCGATCAGCCGGATGGCCACCATATCCTCGGCCGCTGGCGGCGCCAGATCGCCCTTGCGGCGGCGGTCATGGGCCCGGTAGGCGGGCAGACCGTCCAGGTGAGCGCTCTTCTCCAGGGCCTGCAGCGCATCGCGCGGTACCCGCTGTGCCCAACCCAGGGCGCGCAGATCGCCATCGGCCCGGAGATGCGCCGTGGTGCCGCGCTCGAAATCCTGGCGTGACAGGCCCGGTGCCACCAGCAGCAGCCCCCGGGTCGCTTCCAGGGCGCCCAGTGGCTCGCGCAAGGCGTGCTCCATGGCCGTGCCAGCTGAGCTGGCCTCACGTTCGAACAGGTCCAGCTCCCGGCGCACGTCCCACTGCACGAGCTGGTAGGTGCCCAGCCCCATCAGCAGGGTCGTGAACAACATGGGCAGTGCGACGTTGAGGCGACGCCCGACCCAGGCCTCTTTGGGATGCGCCAGCAGACACAGACTCAGCGGCGCGCCGATCAGCACGCCCATGGTGTCGCCCACCCACCACGCCGCCCAGTTGCTGAGCCAGCGCTCGGGCGGGATCTCTCCCATGGCCAGCAGGGATGCCGACCCCACGCTGGAACTCACCAGGCAGGCCAGGGCGGCGCCCAGAAGGTAGAAGCGTCCCAGCTCGCGCGGCTCGGTCAGCGCCGGTGCGGCGGCGACAAAGCGTTTGACCAGATAGGCGCCCGCCATGGCTTGCAAGGCGGCACCCAAGGCCAGGACCAAGGGCAGCAAGCCGGCTTGCCGCCCCGCAGACCAGGCCAGCCAGAGGTTGACCAGCATCGATCCCATCCACACACCTGCGGCCATGCGGTAGCCCAGCACCAGCACCGCGGCCAGTGCCAGCCCCGCCGAGGGGTAGATCGGGGAGGCGTAGTTGGGGGGCAGTCGCAGCAGAGTTGCCAGCAAGCCCAGTCCGGCGTAGACCAGGGCCAGCGCCAGGGCTTGCAGGGGCCAGCTACGAAGCAGAGGGTACAGCTGTGGCATGGCGGGATGACTCGCTGAAGCCCATCCTAGCCCAGAGCAGCCATCCCCATGCAAGAGGGCATGGCCGCGCCGGATGCGCATGTCCCGAGCGGGGAGCTTGCAGTAGGATGCGCCTGCCTCACCGACCCCAAGGGATTCTGCATGCCCGTACTGAGCGATCTTCTGCACGCCCTGTTCCTGGTGCCGCTCACCCTGCTGCCCATCATGAATCCCTTCAGCAGCGCCCCGGTGTTCAGCATGACGGCCGGGACCGACCCACTGGTCAATCGGCAGTTGGCGCGACAGGTGGCCATCAACTGCTGGTTTGTCATCGTCGGCTCCATGCTGGTGGGGACCTATGTGCTGGATTTGTTCGGCATCTCCCTGCCCATCGTGCGCATAGGCGGCGGTCTGCTGGTCGCCAGCTCCGGCTGGCGCATGCTCAGCCGCAGCGACGACGACTCGGTGCAGGAAGCGGTGCGACGCTCCCAGGCCGGCGGCCTGTCGCGGAGCGAGCTGGTGCGCCGCAGCTTCTTTCCCATCACCTTTCCCCTGACCACCGGGCCGGGCACCATCGCGGCGGCCATCGCCATCGGTGCCGGTCTGCCCCGCACGCCGGCGCTCTACCTGGCCGGTGCGGGCGTGGCGATGCTGGGCGCCACGCTGACCGTGGGTCTGATCTATCTGCTCTACCGCAACTCGGTGGTGCTGATGGCCAAGCTGGGCGAGGTGGGCACCCTGGTGTTGACGCGTCTCATGGCCTTTTTGCTGCTATGCATCGGCCTTCAGATCATGTGGACGGGCTGGGCCCAGCTCAACGGACTCCAGCCCTGAGGCGCAGATCTGGCGACCGACCGGAGCGTCGCCCCTGAGCGTTGCGCGTTTGGCACAGCGCAGGCTGACTTGTCCCCGAAGGGCTTGGCGCCGGTTCCGCATGCGGCGGCTTATGCCTAGACTGGGTCAACGGCCAAAGCGATGCTGCGGCCGCCCAGACATCATCCCCAGAATCGAAGGAGATCGTCGTGAGCGCCCGTGCCGAACAGTTTTTCACCAAGAACCACAACGCCCTGCCCACCATGCCCGAGGTGGCCAGTCGTTTGCTGAAGAGCTTTGATGACGAGAACATCAGCCTGGCCGCCATCGCCGAGCTGGTGGGCAAGGACTCCACGCTGTCCGCCAAGGTGCTGCGACTGGCCAACTCGGCGCACTACAGCCCCTCCCACAATGTGGCGACCCTGCAGGACGCGGCCCATGCCCTGGGCATGGACAAGCTGCGCAACCTCTCGCTGGCGGCCTGCATCTCCGGTGCGTTTCCCGTCGTGGCGGGCCTGGATCGGGCCCTGTTCTGGCGTCACGGCATCATGACCGCCGGCTATGCGCGTGTGCTCGCGCGGGTGCTGCAACTGGATGCGGACACCGCCTATCTGGCCGGCCTGATGCTGCGTACGGGGCAGTTGCTGATGGCCATGAGCGAGCCGGCCATGGTGGCCGATGTGGAGGCTCATGCCGCCGAGCCGGGCAGCCGCTTCTCGCTGGAGATGCATCGCTTCGGCTGCACCCATGCCGATGTGACGGCCGTGCTGGCCCAGCGCTGGCATTTCCCCGACAAGATGGTCGAGGCCTTCAAGGACGCCAACACGCCGCTGGAGATCAAGCCCTTCTCACTGATGGCCGCGGTGCTGCACCTGGCCGAGGTCTTGGCCGATGCCGCCGAGCACCATGATGATCCGGTCCAGGCCATGCAAGTTGCGGTGCCTGAGCTGCTGGAGCATCTGCACCTGGATCTGGACTTCTTGCGCAGCAAGATCGAGGCTGCCGGCGATCTGGGCGCCGATGTGGACAGCCTCTTGCAGTGAACCGGTGGCAAGGGCCGACGTTGCCGGCCCTTGCACGCGGGTTTAGACGTTGAACAGGAAGTTCAGCACGTCGCCGTCCTTGACGACGTAGTCCTTGCCTTCGGCGCGCATCTTGCCGGCTTCCTTGGCCCCGGCCTCGCCCTTGTACTGGATGAAATCCTCGAAGGCGATGGTCTGGGCACGGATGAAGCCGCGCTCGAAGTCGGTGTGGATCACGCCGGCCGCCTGGGGTGCGGTGTCGCCGATATGGATGGTCCAGGCGCGCACTTCCTTCACACCGGCGGTGAAGTAGGTCTGCAGGCCCAGCAGGCTGAAGCCGGCGCGGATCAGGCGGTTCAGGCCCGGTTCGTCCTGGCCCATCTCGGCCAGGAACATGGCGCGGTCTTCATCGCTCATCTCGGCCAGCTCGGCCTCGGTCTTGGCGCAGATGGCCACCACCGGGCCCTTCTGGGCGGCGGCGTATTCCTTCAGGCGATCCAGGAAGGGGTTGTTCTCGAAACCGTCCTCGGCCACATTGCCCACGAACATGGCCGGCTTGGCCGTGATCAGGCACAGGGGCTTGAGCAGGACCAGCTCTTCCTTGCTGAAGTCGATGGAGCGCACCGGCTTGGCCTCGTTCAGCGCGGCCTGGCACTTCTCCAGCACCTTGACCAGGGCTTGCGCCTCCTTGTCACCGGCGCGGGCCACCTTGTTGTAGCGCACCAGGCTCTTGTCCACGGTGCCCAGGTCGGCCAGGCAGAGCTCGGTCTGGATGACCTCGATGTCCGAGATCGGGTCGACCTTGCCGTTCACGTGGATCACATTGGGATCCTCGAAGCAGCGCACCACATTGACGATGGCGTCGGTCTCGCGGATGTGGGAGAGGAACTGGTTGCCCAGGCCTTCGCCCTTGGAGGCGCCGGCCACCAGGCCGGCAATGTCCACGAACTCCACGATGGCCGGCACGATGCGCTCGGGCTTGACCACCTCGGCCAGCTGCTGCAGGCGCGGGTCGGGCAGTTCCACCACGCCCACATTGGGCTCGATGGTGCAGAAGGGATAGTTCTCGGCGGCGATGCCGGCCTTGGTCAGGGCGTTGAAGAGAGTGGACTTGCCGACATTGGGCAGGCCCACGATGCCGCATTTGAGGCTCATGGGGGACTTTCGCTGGGGGCCGGATGTAAAACGGGGATTTTAACGGCCTGCCTACAATGCCCCCCATGCAAGAGCGAGAAGTGTTCGATGTGCTGGTGCGCGGCGAGGGTTGCGTGGGCCGTGCCCTGGCCCTGGCGCTCTCGGCCCAGGGCCTGCGCGTGGCCCTGCTGGGCCGCGAACAGCCTGGCCGGGATGAGGATCTGCGCACCTACGCCCTGAACGCCAGCTCGGTGGCCCTGCTGCGCGAGCTGCGGGTCTGGGAGACCCTGCCGCGCGAGGCCTGGAGTCCCGTCTACGAGATGCAGGTCCACGGCGACCAGGCCGCCGGCCGCCTGGCCTTCTCCGCCTGGCAGCAGGGCGTGGGCGAGCTGGCCCATATCGTGGACGCTGCCACCCTGGAGCAGCAGCTGGGCGCCGCCCTGAGTTTTGCGCCCCATGTGCGGCGGGTCAGCGCGCCGGGGCCGGCGGCGCGGGCCGCCCCGGGGGCGGGCCCCCCATACGCGGGCCGCGCGGGCC
>NZ_JBKCLH010000187.1:0-36047 GCF_046300915.1 Roseateles sp.
CAGCTCGTTCATGCGGGCATAGGGCATGGCCGCCGGGTCCTTGACCATCTCGACCTGCACGCTCTCAAGCTGCTGTACCGCCTCCTCGGCGGATTGAGCACCGTTCAGGGCCAGTGCCGTCAGCAGCGCCTGGAGCGCGGCATGAAAGACAGCGCGCATGGCGACTGCCTCAAAGGCGAGTTCATGGGCAGCGGCATGGGTCTGCTGAGCGCACCCTTCTGGCTGCTGGCCGAAGCGCGCGGCAAATGCGGCCGCTAAGACCAAGACCAAGACCAAGGCCATGCCATCCCCTCATCCCACCCCAAGGCAAACACCCTTCATGAAACGACATCGCCACACCCTGCCCCGTCTGTTTGCGCTGCTGACGGCACTGGCCCTGAACGGTGCTCAATCCGCCGAGGAGGCGGTACAGCAGCTTGAGAGCGTGCAGGTCGAGATGGTCAAGGACCCGGCGGCCATGCCCTATGCCCGCATGAACGAGCTGCTGCGCCAGTTGGAGACCCATGGGCAAGGCCTGTTCGCGATGCGCTTCAAGGTCTCCCGCAAAGACGGCAAGTCCATGGAAAAGACCAAGCTGGCCCTGGTGCAGGACGAGGACTACCGGCCCATCGTGCGCGACGCCCAGGGCTGGTTCACGCTGCCCACCCTGCCGCCGGAGCAGGCCAAGACGGCCGAGCTGGCGAGCAATCTGCCCAAGGGCCAGGTGGCCCTGGAGGGGCGCGTCTACCTGACCACACCGCCCGAACGGCTGACGCTGGCTGAGGTGCGCCGCATCGTAGACATTGGCCGGCGCTTGCGCAGCGAAATGCTGCCCTGGTACCTGCGCTGGATGTTCCCGCAGATCGAGGGCGTGCGCGTGTGCAGCGCTCAACCGGCCTGGGAGCTGCAGTGGCGCGAGGCCGGCCGCAGCCTGCTGGCCCTGCCCCTGAGCGCCGAGCCCAAGGAGCGCGACCCCGTGCAGCCCAAGAGCACGCCCGCGGCCGAGCTGCGGCCTTGCACGGTGCTGCGAGGGGATGAGCCCTGGCCGGATGCGGCCAGACTGGAAGCCCCCGCCGACACCACGCTGAGCGTGCGTCTGCTCAACGCTCGCTGAGCTCAGGGCTTGTGGCTGGCCGGCGGCAGCGGGACGCCGGGCAGCCAGCGCTGGTGGATCATGGCAAAGCTGCCATCGCGTTTCATCTCGTCCAGGGTCTGCTGCCAGCGCTGCACCAGGGCCGCAGGCGTGCCCTGGGAGAAGGCGATGTAGAGCAAGGCCTCGGAGATCTTGACGATGGGCTCCGGCGGGTCCGAGACCATGCCCGCCAGACGCATGGTCTCGGCCACCGTGCTCTCGTCCATGGCGATCACCACGCTGCGATTGGCCAGCAGCATGCGCATGGCATCCACCGGCGCAGACACCGGCACCAGATTGGTGAAACCGCGCCCACGCAGATCCTGGTGGATGTACCACTCGCGCGGCACCAGAATCCCCTGGACCTTGCGCGCGTCGTCCAGGCTGCGTATGCCCGTTTGTTCACCCCGGCGCGCATAGAGATGGGCACGCGTGGCGCTGACGGGGCCTACCCACTGGAACAGGGGCTCGCGCTCGGCGGTGCGCGCGGTGACAAACAGCCCCACCATGGGTTCGGTTTGAGCCGCGCGGTAGCCACGGGCCCAGGGCACGACCTCGATGGGCACGGACAGACCCAGACGGCGCTTGATCTCGGTCACCACTTCCACCGACAAGCCCGCGGGCCGACCCTTGACCGTGTAGTTATAGGGTGCGTACTCCTCGGTGTAGAGCCGCAGCTCCTGGGTCTGGGCGCCACTGCCAGCGGCGAGCAGGGCCAGCAGCCAGGGCAGGCCCTGCCTCAGCAATGCATTCAGGACGCGCATGGCACGCCTCCGGATCAAGCGTGGCCGGCACGGCTTGAAACACCGTCTTGTGCTCGGCCGGGCTGCTCCCTGGCGCTTGAATATTAGCGCTGGAGGGCGCGCTCCCGCTCCAGCTCCCGCAGCACGCGTCGCTGCAGCTTGCCCGTGGTGGTCATGGGCAGGGCCTCGATGAACTCGATCTCCTTGGGGTATTCATAGGGCGCCAGGCGCCCCTTCACATGCCGCTGCAACTCGGCCACCAGGGCGGCGTTGCCCGCATGTCCCGGCGCCAGCACCACAAAGGCCTTGACCAGGGCGCCGCGCTCGGGGTCGGGCTTGGGCACCACGGCCGCATTGGCCACCGCCGGATGCTTGACCAGGCAGTTTTCGATCTCGCTGGGGCCGATGCGGTAGCCGGCGGCCTTGAACACATCGTCGCTGCGGCCCTGATACCAGAGGTAGCCATCCTCGTCCTGCAGCGCCATATCGCCGGTGCGACACCAGCTGTCCGAAGGGTCGCCGCTGTATTTGGCGCGGGTGGCACCCTCGTTGTGCCAATAGCCCAGGAAGAAGACGGGGTCCGGATCGCCATGCACATCGCGCCGGTGCACCGCCACATCGCCCACCACACCCGGGGGGCAAGGCTGGCCGTCTGCGTCGATGACCGCCACGCGGTGGCCGGGGTAGGCGCGGCCCATGCTGCCGGGCCGCGCGGGCCAGAAGCGGGCGCAGTTGCCCACCACATAGTTGATCTCGGTCTGGCCGAACATCTCGTTGACCGTGACGCCCAGCTCCTTCTGGCAATAGGCAAAGACCGCGTCGCCCACCGCCTCGCCCGCGCTCATGATGGCCTCCAGCCGCAGGCCGGCATAGCGCTCGCGCGGCCGCGACACGGCCTTCATCATGGCCTTGAGCGCGGTCGGGAACAGGAATGTGTGGCTCACGCCATAGGCCGCCATGAGCTCGAAAGCCTTCAGCGGATCGAAGCGGCCCTGGTAGGCCAGGATGGGGCGGCCGAAGTAAAGCGTGGGCAGCAGGGCATCCATCAGGCCGCCGGTCCAGGCCCAGTCGGCGGGGCTCCAGAACAGGGCCTGGGAGGGCCGGGCCGGATCGGCGGGATCAAAGCCAAACCAGTTCTGGCTGGCCACAAAGCCGCTGAGGTTGCCGATCAGCGCCCGCTGGGGCACCAGGGCCCCCTTGGGTGGCCCGGTGGTGCCGCTGGTGTAGATCAGCACCGCAGCCTCCTCGGCCTTCATGCGCTCGGCTGTAAAGCGGGCATCCTCGGTCTGCAGGGCCGTCATCCAGGCGATCTCGTCCGCCCCGGGCGAGCATTCGCCCACGACCAGCACATGCGCCAGCGCGGGGCACTGCGCGCGCACGCTGCGCAGGGCCGGCAGGGCGGCGCACTCCACCAGGGCCAGCACCGCGGCGCTGTCCTGCAGGCGGTACTCCAGGGCCTCGGGGCCGAAGAGCATGGACAGGGGCACGGCCACCCCGCCCAGCTGGCTGATCGCGATATGGGCCACCGCGGTCTCGAAGCGCTGGGGCAGGATCAGGGCCACCCGGTCACCGCGCTTCACGCCCAGACGACGCAGGGCATTCGAGAGCCGGTTGGCCGCGCGCTGCAGCTGGCCGTAGCTGTACTGCGCCCGGCAGCCGCTATCGCTCTCGAACAGAACGGCCGGCGCTTCCGGCGTCTCCCGGGCCCAGCGCCCGCAGCAGGCCTCGGCCCAGCTGAAATACTCCGGTACCTGCCAGCGGAATGCGGCATGCAGGGACCGATAAGCGTCACTCTCTTGTTTTGCGGCCACAAGGCCTCCTCAACGCTCCCGACGAAGCTGCCGAGGGTAGCGAGCGGCCAGCAGGGCTTGCGCTATCGCTTACCCTAGCGCCATGAGCGATAAGGATTTTTGTCTTTTTCACAACCCGCGCTGCTCCAAGTCCCGCGAGGCCCTGGCCTTGCTGGAGGAACGTGGTGTGACACCCGAGGTACGCGAGTATCTGAAAACGCCGCTCAGCCTGGCAGAGCTGCACCAGCTGCGAGCCCTGCTGGGCCTGCCGGCGCGCGAACTGCTGCGCAGCGGCGAAGAGGAGTACGCCCAGCTGGACCTGGCCCGCCCCGAGCTCAGCGACGACGCCCTGCTGCAGGCGATTGCCGAGCATCCCCGCCTGCTGCAGCGGCCCATTCTGGTGCGTGGCGAGCGCGCGGTGATCGCCCGGCCGCCCGAGCGGGTGCTGGACCTGCTCTGAGTCTGCTCTGAGTCTGCTCTGAACGCCGCGGCCGGCTCGCCGGCGCCGTGGCTCAGAACCAGTACCAGACGCTCAGCAGCCAGCGCGGCAGGCGCAGGGCGGGGGCGGGTTGGTAGGTCTGGCGGTAGGCGGAAGGCTGGTGCATGATGGGTCCTCGCTGATGGCGCCGAGCCCGCTGGGCCCGACACCTGAACACTGGATATGCAAACACTGTATGTGCATACAGCATATCTGCGAAGCCGCCGTGCTGGCAAGCCTTCGTCGCGGCCGGCCAACAGGCGAAAAACTGTATTTATAATCAGTGTTCATTTGCCACCCACGACCGATGTCAGCCCCCACCCTGACCCGCTCCCACCGCAGCCGTCTGCTGCAGATCTGGCGTTCCGCCGGCTGGCCCTGCAAGGACGGACTGGAGATCGATCTGCTGGCCGCCGGCCTGCTGCGCCAGCAGGATGACGGCGCCGGCCGCGAGACCCTCAAGCTCACCGAGGCCGGCATCGAGCTGCTGGCCGAGTCGCGCCAGCGCGGCCTGCGCTCGGCCAGCGCGCACGACCGCCTGGCCCAGCGCTTTGCCCTGCACCTCATGGACATGGGCCGCATCGTCTGGCGCGAGCTCTCGCTGCGAGCCCAGGTTGAAGACGAGGATGCGCCTGCTGCCACCGAAGCCGCCGCAGTGCCCGCCGAAGCACCCGTCCATGGTCTGTGGGCCGAGGACGAAGCGCCCGCGCCCGCCGCGGTCAAGCGCGTCTGGCGCATGGCCCGGCCCGATCTCTTCTCGGTGCGCCAGACCTCGGTGGAGCGCTATCTGCAGCCCATGGTGCATGAGATCAAGTTCAGCCGGGCCGACCTGCTCTCGGACCTGCGTCATGCGGCCAAGCGCCAGGCCTACCAGTGGCTGTGCAGCGAGGTCTACTACGTCTTCCCGGCCGGCGTGGCCAAGCCCAATGAGATCCCCGCGCAGTTCGGCGTCTGGGTCATGCATGGCGATCTGGATGAGGGCCAGTTCGAACTGCTGCGCCCGGCCCGCCACCAGCCCTGCAAGCTGCCCTTCGCCGTCTGGCTGGCCCTGGCCAAGGCCACGCCGCTGCAGCGCGAGGCCGAGCCCGGCCAGGGCGCGCTGGCCGATGTGGACCTGCCGCCGGCCCAGCTGAGCTGAACCGTTCAAGGATACGGGCGCCATGTACACCGTCGCGGTGCGCGAGCTGTGCGAGTTCACCGCCAAGCAGGGCGATCTGGACCTGCGCTTCACCCCCGCGCCCACGGCCCAGGAGGGCATGCAGGGCCATGCCGCCGTAGCCGCCCTGCGCGGCAGCGGCTACCAGAGCGAGCTGAGCCTGAGCGGCGAGTACCGCGGCCTGCTGCGCGTGCGCGGCCGCGCCGATGGCTATGACCCGCGCCGCGGCAGGCTGGAGGAGATCAAGACCCACAAAGGCCATCTCGAGCGCCAGCCCGCCTCGCACCGCGCGCTGCACTGGGCCCAGGCCCGCATCTACGGCTGGCTGCTCTGCGCCCAGCAGTCCCTGCCGCGGCTGGAGCTGGCCCTGGTCTATTACGACATCGGCAGCCAGCGCGAGACCGTGTTCACCGAGACCCACAGCGCGGCCGAGCTGCAGGCCTTCTTCGAGGCGCAGTGCGAGCGCTTTGTGCACTGGGCCCAGCAGCAGCTGGCGCAGCGTGCGGCGCGCGACGCAGCGCTGCAGGCCCTGCGCTTTCCCTTTGGCGAGTTCCGCAGCGGCCAGCGCGTGCTGGCCGAGGGCGTGTACAAGAGCGCGCGCGCCGGCCGCTGCCTGCTGGCCCAGGCGCCCACGGGCATAGGCAAGACCCTGGGCACGCTCTTTCCCCTGCTCAAGGCCGCGCCGGTGGCCCAGCTCGACAAGCTCTTCTTCCTGGCCGCCAAGACCTCGGGCCGCCAGCTGGCCCTGGACGCGCTGCAGCGCCTGCCCGCGAGCCCGCTGCGCGTGCTGGAGCTGGTGGCGCGCGACAAGGCCTGCGAGTACCCGGACCGCGCCTGCCACGGCGAGTCCTGCCCGCTGGCGCACGGCTTCTACGACCGCCTGCCCGCCGCGCGCGCCGCGGCCTGCGCCTTGGCGCCTGCCGACTGGACCCAGGCCGCGCTGCGCACCCTGGCGCTGGAGCACCAGGTCTGCCCCTACTACCTGAGCCAGGAGCTGGCGCGCTGGGCCGATGTGCTGGTGGGCGACTACAACTACTTCTTCGACCTGGGCGCCCTGCTGCAGGGCCTGAGCCAGGCCAATCAGTGGAAGGTGGGCCTGCTGGTGGACGAGGCGCACAACCTGGTGGAGCGCGCCCGCAAGATGTACAGCGCCGCGCTGGAGCCCCTGAGCCTGGAGGGCGCGCGCCGCAGCCCCAGCGCCCAGGCCCATGCGCCGCTCAAGCGCGCGCTGGACAAGCTGCGCCGCGCCTGGGCCCAGCTCGATCAGGAAGCCCCCGAGGGCCCGCACAGCGAGTACCGCGTGCTGGATGCCCTGCCCGAGGCCCTGCTCAAGAGCCTGCAGCAGTGCAGCGCCACGCTCACCGAGCATTTCAGCGAGCACCCGGCCGAGCCCGATCCCGCGCTGCAGAGCTTCTACTTCGAGCTGCTGCAGCTGCTGCGCCTGGCCGAGCTGCTGGACAGCCACTCCATCGTGGACTGCACGCGCGAACGCCGCCTGGACGCCGGGCGGGCCCGGCCCAAATCGGGCGGGCCGCAGTCCACGCTGAACCTGCGCAATATCGTGCCCGCGCCCTTTTTGAAGCAGCGCCTGGCCACGGCCCACAGCGCCACGCTCTTCTCGGCCACCCTGCAGCCCATGGACTACTACGCCCATCTGCTGGGCCTGCCCGAGGACGGCCTGCGCCTGGAGGTGGGCTCGCCCTTTGAAGCCCGCCAGCTCCAGGTGCATGTGGCCGGCCACATCTCCACGCGCTACGCCCACCGCGAGGCTTCGCTGGACGCCATCGTGGCCCTGATGGCCCGGCAGTACGCCGAGCAGCCCGGCAACTACCTGGCCTTCTTCAGCAGCTACGACTACCTGCAGCAAGCCCTCACCCGGCTGCAGGCGCAACACCCGACCCTGCCCTGCTGGGCCCAGTCGCGCCGCATGGGCGAGGCCGAGCAACGCGAGTTCCTGGCCCGCTTCTCGGACAGCAGCCAGGGCATAGGCTTCGCGGTGCTGGGCGGCGCCTTCTCGGAAGGCATCGACCTGCCGGGCCGGCGCCTGATCGGCGCCTTTGTCGCCACCCTGGGCCTGCCCCAGATCAACCCGATCAACGAACAGATCCGCGCCCGCATGCAGCAGCGCTTCGGCGCCGGCTACGACTACACCTACCTCTACCCGGGCCGGCACAAGGTGGTGCAGGCCGCCGGCCGCGTGATCCGCACCGTCAGCGACCAGGGCGTGGTGCATCTCATGGATGACCGCTACGCAAGGCGCGAGGTGCAGGCCCTGCTGCCCGCCTGGTGGCGTGTGGAAGACGCCACTTGTTGATCAAGCACCTCGCTCGGCGCGCCGACCCGACCCGGGGCGCTGCACTTGGGGTCAGTAGGCCCAGGGCATCAAGGTCACCAGCAGCACCACGACGCCCAAACCCAGATTGACCGAGACCCATGTGCGGATCTGCGCCAGGGCAAGACCACCGGCTTCCCACTCGGACGTGGCCACGGCCCGCCCCAGCCGCTTGAAGAGCGCAAAGCGGATGTGCATGAAGATCGCCACCATCAAGACGCCCAGCGTTGCCATGAGGGTCCAGGCCAGGGGCATGTCGAAGCTCCCACCCGACTGCACCACCTGCTTGGCCACGCGTCCCAGCATCCACACACCGCTGCCCAGGGTCAGCAGCGAGGCCGCAAGCACGGCTTTGAAGAAGCGTCCAAGCACCTCATGCATCAAGCGCAGCCGCAAGGGCGGCTCCAGCTGCGCGACAGCCGGACGCAAAAAGAAGTGGGCAAACACCATGCCACCGATCCACACGATGATGGACAGCAGATGAATCGTCTTGAGCGTCGCGTAAAGCATCATCATTTCCTGTAGGGGCCCGAATCCAGCCCAGCATAGCGTCGTGTCTTACGACGCGTTCCCTGACACACCGACAGCGCGCCTGCGGACCTCGCACGCGCTCGCATCTTGATCGATGCCGCTCAGACGGCGGCGCGGCGATGAATTGCCTTGCGGGCGATAGGCTCTTCCCCGTCGACCAGCTGCCAGTGCCGCCGCGCAGCATCCACAAGCAAGGCCTCGCCCTCAGCCAGCTGGCCATCGGCGCGCGCGGCGGCCAGGCACAGGCGCAGCACAATTCTCTGCAGCGCCGGATCCGAGATCTCGGCCATCAGCGCCGCCAACACGCTGGCATCCAAGCTTTGAATCCGCGCAGCCATTTCGCTTGCGCCCACACCCAGTTCTTCGCGCAGGGTATGAACGATATGGGGCAGGATCTGCGGCTCCAGGCCGAGCTCCCGCTCCGCACCCAGCTTGCGCAGGGTTTCGAGCTCGGAACTGCAGACCTTTCCATCTGAGAGCAGAACCAGGGCGACGATGCGGGCAGCGGCCTCCGGGCTGTTATGCGGGTAGCGGCGCAAATTGAGTCTCCGTTGCAGTCATTCAGACCGAGGATCGGCAATGTGCACGCAGCCGGCTCGCAGAGAAAGCGAGACCAAGTGGACGCCGAATCAGAAAAAAGCGAACCACCCCACGCTGAGCTGCGCGCCATCAGGGAGCATCGTGAATGGATGGGCCAGCCTTCAGGGCGCGCTGCGCGCCCAATATGCGAGACGCCGATCTCCGGGAGCGGTCATGGGCTTGCAGGCACTCAGGGCTTCTCCCGAGTCAGCCGCTCTGCAAAGGAAATCCCGATGGCGGAGAGCACGAAGGTGAAATGGATGATGGCCACCATCGTCACGATCTGGATGTTCTCCAGGCTGAGGTCGCCCCCCAGATAGGTCTTCAAGGCATGCACGCCAGAGATCGAAATGATCGCAAACGCCAGCTTCAGCTTGAGGTTGTAGGTGTTGACATGGTCCAGCCAGTCGGGCTTTTTCATGTCCTTGGTATCGAAGTGGCCCGTGGTCACGAAGAGCGACACACCGGCCAGCGCTACCACCCAGACCAGCTGCGCCACCATGGTCATGTCGACCAGCTCAAGCACCTTGATGATCAGGTCGATCTTCTCCAGCTCGCCAAAGAGCAAGGTGTTCATCAGCCGGAAGGTCTCCAGCAGGAACTTTCCCAGAATGCCCAGAATGATGGTGACCAGGCCGACATAGAAGAACAGCATGGTGAAGCGCATGCCATAGAGCAGCGAGCCAACCCTTGAGAGCAGTTTTTCCATCCTTGCTTACCTTAGATCTGAGTGGGCCGGGCAATCCGACAGGGGTGTGAGCGAGAGCGGCGGTGACCGACCGTCTCAGTCGTGGCGCAACAGGTCACCGAACACGGTATGTTCGCCTTCCCTGCGATCAGCGCCCGGCGCATCGTAAAGCACGAGCCAGCGCGCCTTGCCCCCCGCCAGCGAGGGCGGAAGATCGCAGATCGCCTCTGCGCGATTGCTAGCTCGCCCGTGGGGCAGGGGTACCGACTCGGTCAAGGCCGATTCAAAACGCACGGGCTCCCGGTTGGCCGCCAGCAAGGGCCGCGCGGCCGGCCACTTGAAGACACGGATGTCGCCGTTGAGCACCATCGTCGGACCTGCCAGGATGTAGAGATCGTCTCCCGAGAAGTGCAGATCTCGCACCCCCAGGCCATCGAGCTGCAGAAAGTGCTTGCGGATCAACAAGCCACTGTCGTCAAGAGGCGTCAGCCTCAGCTGGTCGCCCCGCGCCTCGACGGCGATCTCCAGCAGGGCCGACCAGCCGCGCAACACCGGACCGCGCAGCCCCAGCAGCAAACGGCGCCCATCCACGGCCAAGCCTTCGATGTCAAAGCCATTGTCCTTGCCCGGTATGGCCATGTAGGGGCCGAAATGCGGGTCATCGGCCAGCAAGCGGGTGAGCATATTGGTGTGCGCATCGCCCTTCAGACGCAAAGCCCGGCGGCCGTCCTGAGCCTGGCGTACCAGGCAGGGTTCGCCCTGAGCATCAGACTCGATGGGCAGACAAGCCAGCAATCGACGGTTGCCGTCCAGGGCCACCTTGGCCAGCCGCTTCGCGTTGTCGGCATGATCTCGGCCCGGCTTGGCGTTCTTGCGCTTGAGCCCATGCGAGCCGACCACCCAGAGAAAGCCATCTGCCACGGCCATGCCTTCCAGATCGGCCTCCTCCTCCGCCGAGCCCGGCAGCTCAAGCAGATCGGCGAGCGGAAAGTCGCGCACCTCTCCAAATCGCAAGACCTCGCGGCCCGCCGGCTCGAGCAGACGAAGCCGATCCAGACCGCAGGCCTCGTCGCCTGCGACCCAGAGCCACTCCCCCGTGAAAGCGGCACCAGACAGATTGGACTGCACCAGCGAGTCAGGTCCGAACTCCAGTCGGACGGCATTGGCGGTTCGCGTGTTGGGCATTGTGTGAGTCTCCGAAGGCTGGCTTGCCGGCAGGCGCCAGTGAATCTCGGAGTTTGAGGCCCAATCGCCCAGAGAAGCTCAGTTTTTATCGATCCCCTACTTCTCCAAGCTCTGCTTTTCCGGAAGTCCCAGGCGTTCAATATTTCGCTCCAACCGCCCCTTGGAGATCCATGATGCAAGTGTTGTTCAAGTCCCGCCATCCGCATGCAGCGCAGATGCAAGAGCTGACGGAGCGCCGCGTACGCTTTGTGCTGAGACGCCTGGGCTGGCTCATCCCGCGGGCCGAGGTGTACATGTCGGACCTGAACGGCCCCCGCGGGGGCCTCGACAAGCGCTGCCAAGTCGAACTGCGGACGGATGGCGCAGGCTCGGTGTTTGTCACCGCCGTCGCCGCCGACTGGCGAAGCGCGCTGGACAACGCCCTGGAACGCGCGGCACGACTCTTGATGCGCCTGTGGCGCCGCGGCCATGACTCTCGTCGCGTGAATCGGCGATTCATCGCCCATGAACGCCGGATGGCCGAATCAGAACCGCCTCTTGGAGCCACACCATGGGCGTCCTGAGCTCGACGGCAGCCCCCAGCGACCTCCACTGAACTCGAAGCGAGTCCGTCTCGCCAGGAGCACTCACTATGCGCAGCTATCCCACCAACAGCCCGCAGGCCGCCGCCCGCATCGTGGCGCTGATCGTGATCGCGGACGGCGACATCGGCCATGCAGAGGCCTTGTGGCTGGACCGATTGGCCGTACACGAACAGCTGGGCATGCCCCAGCATGAGTTGTATGCACAGCTGGACATCTTCTTGGAAGACCTGCTGTCCAGTGGTCAGCTGAGGTGGGCCGATACCTGCCCGGTCGATGAATACACCCTGCTGAAACTGCTGAGCGAAATCCAGGACCCTGAGCTCCAGCGCAGGCTGCTGCGGCTGTGCGTCGACCTCGCCGAGATTGACGCACAGGTCGATGACGGCGAATCGGCCGTACTCGTGGCCGCGGTCGAGCAATGGGGACTGCAGCATGAGATGTTGTTGCCACAGTTGAGGCATTGAGGGCTTGGCTTGTCGGGGCCATCTTGTCGTCCTGAACTCCATCCGCGACGAACCAGGCTCTTCCTCGCAGACGTGCGTTCGACGATGCAATCCTCAGGTCAGACCGGCAGCCGGCCAGCTCGAATAACCCTGTGCCGCGCCAGTTGCGGCGACGGCGACGAGTGAATGGAGCCCTGCTGAGCGGTTGGTATCTGGGCGCGCACCGAGACCCGAGTGCAACAAGGCTGAGCCCGGACACCCACAGTCCTGAGGACTGCGTGTGCCCGGCGAAGAGCCAAGCCTCCGGCTTGGCGCGGCTGGCAGAGCCGCCTGTAGATGTGCAGTCTGTTCTCTATGGCGCTGCATCGAATCCGAACTCAGGTCTTGATGGGAAAACAGCCAAGGCACGTATCGCAAACAGTCAACACCGGGCTGGCTTATTTACCGGGAAGTCCCTGTAGAGGGGTTAGGCCGCGCTCGGAGTACGCTCCGCCGCATAAAGCGCAATGCAGTTGCCCTCTGGGTCGATGAACTCTGCCACCCAACCATAGCCTGGTACCTCGGTGACTGGGTAGTTGGCTTCAGCGCCCTCCTGGAGCGCAAGAGCAAGTGTTCTGTCGATGTGCTCAACCGAGAAGTAGATGCGAACACCAGACTTCCCTGGCACGTAGCTCGGACCACATGCGAGCGCCCCCGATGCGCCCGGTTGTCCTTCAGTGAACGGAAACAAGGCCATCTGGTTCCCGTCGATCTCTGCGAGTTCAAGCTCTGCGGCAAAGACCCGCTCGTAGAAGCGCTGCGCGCGCGGCATGCTCGCGACGGGGATCTCGAAGTAGCTGACGAAGTTCATGTGCGTAGGCAAGACATGGCGGTGGCTTGCGCGGCCTAACGTGATATGTCGCGACAGGCGCTGCGCCCTAACCTTGGCGAGTGCCGTATAACCAAGCCCGGCTTGGCTGATGCAAGCCCTTGAATCGTCATTGTTTTCTCCCTTTGAGGCTCGGCCGCAAGGGTACTAAAAACTCCGGCGAAAGCGGCAGTGGCTTACAAATACCAATGGCTCGGCGCCCGCCCCTCAGCCCCGCCGCCCGCCAAAGCTTTGCAGCGCCTCGCCGGTGACGCGGCAGATGCGCCATTCGGGCAGCAGGGTGGCGCCCATGGTTTCGTAGAAGCGGATGGCGTCCTCGTTCCAGTCCAGCACGGTCCACTCGAAGCGGCCGTAGTCGCGCTCGACTGCGATCTCGGCCAGGCGGCTGAGCAGGGCGCGGCCCAGGCCGCTGCGGCGGTGGGCGGGGCGCACATACAGGTCTTCCAGGTAGAGGCCGGGCTTGGCCAGGAAGGTGCTGAAGTTGGTGAAGAAGAGCGCAAAGGCCACGATCTCGCCCTCCACCTCGCCCACCAGGGCTTCGACCACCGGCCGCGCCCCGAAGAGGTGGGGCTGCAGCTTCTCGGGCGTGATCTCCAGCAGATGGCTCAGGTCCTCGAACTCGGCCAGCTCGCGGATCAGGCCGACGATGGCCTGCACATCGCCGGGCTCGGCGGGGCGCAGGGTGTAGGGCGTTGCGGTGGTGCTCATGCGCCCATCATGCCGTTTTTCGGCAAGACCTGCCCCCGAACACACCCTGCCTGTCGCGGCACCGACAGCGCACGCCCCTCGGGCTCGACTAGAGTCGGTTCATGACGCCCCTGCCCGCCCCCTACCGGCCGCTGCGCCCCGCGCGCAGCGAAGTCCTCAGCCTGCGCGGCCTGCGCCATCACCTGCTGCACTGGGGCTCGGCGGCCCTGGCCACGCCCGAGCGCCCCACCCTGCTGATGCTGCATGGTTGGATGGACGTGGGCGCCTCCTTCCAGTTCGTGGTGGATGCGCTGGCGCAGGAGCGCCATGTGCTGGCCATGGATTGGCGCGGCTTTGGCCTGAGCGACAGCAGCGGGGCCGACAGCTACTGGTTTCCGGACTATCTGGGCGATCTTGACGCCCTGCTGGACCAGATCGCCCCGGACGGCGCCCGCGTGGACCTGCTGGGCCACAGCATGGGCGGCAATGTGGTGATGAGCTATGCCGGCGTGCGCCCGCAGCGCATCCGCCGCCTGATCAATCTGGAGGGCTTCGGCCTGCCCGATGCCAGCCCCGAGCTGGCACCCAGCCGCCTGGCCGAATGGCTGGACGATCTCAAGACACCACAGGCGCTCAAGCATTACGACAGCCTGGCCGGCGTGGCGCAGCGCCTGATGAAGACCAATCCACGCCTGGCCGCCGACAAGGCCGCCTGGCTGGCCGGACACTGGGCCCGTGAGCAGGAGGGGCCGGAGGGCAGCAAGACCTGGCACATCCTGGGCGACCCGGCGCACAAGCGCGTGAACCCCGTGCTCTACCGCCGCGCCGAAGCCCTGGCCTGCTGGCGCCGCATCACAGCGCCCACGCTCTGGGTGGAAGGCGCGCTCACCGACATGAGCCAATGGTGGGGCAATCGCTACCCCCGCGAGGATTTCGAGGCCCGCCTGGCCGAGGTGCCTCAGCTGCAGCGCGCGCGCCTGGAAGGCGCCGCCCATATGCTGCACCACGATCAGCCCGAGGCCCTGGCCCGGCTGCTGGAGGCATTTCTGGACGCGTCCTGAAGCAAGCCGCCGGCCCGGCCTCCCACTTCAGGGGGCCCTGCCCCCTGGCCGGGCTCCGATATCCTCGAAGCCCCAACAAAGATCGCAAGCATTCGACGAGGAAGAGGGGGCAGATGGCTACGCAGGGTTTTCTTCAAGCAATCGCGCAGGCGCGCCGGCTCTTGGTCGCTACCAGCATGGGCCTGCTGGCCGCACTGGCCACGGCACAAACCCAGCCGGCGCCGCCGCCGGTGGAGAGCTTCTTTCAACACCCGGCCGTGCTGCAGGCCAAGCTCTCGCCCTCGGGGCGAAGCCTGGCCATCAGCACCTCCAGGGGCGGCCAGCGCGTGGGCTTGGTGGTGCTGGAGCTGGACGCAGCCATCCGCGCCAGGCGCGTGGCCGCTTTCAACGACGCCGACATCACGCGCTTTGACTGGGTGGGGGAGGAGAGCCTGGTCTTCCAGGTGCATGATCTGCAGGCCGGCAGCGGCATGGACTATGAGCGGGCGCCAGGCCTGTATGCCGTGCGTGCCGACGGCAGCCAGCTGCGCATGCTGGTGAAACGCCGCGGCGAGATGCTGCGCGAGGCCAGCAGCGCCGGCCGGCGCGAACCGCTGGAGTGGAACCACAGTTTGCTGCACATCCCCGACAGCGGCCCCCTGGCTGGCAGCTCCGAGATACTGATCGGCGAATGGGTCTTCAAGGCCGACCGCCCTGAACACATCCGCCCCCTATGGCTGGACACGAGCACCGGCCGCACCCGAAGCGCCGACCTGGGCGAACGCTCGCCGACCCGGGTCAGCCAGTGGTTGTTCGATCCGTCAGGCCGCGCGCGCTTCGCCGTGGAGCAGATCGAGGACAAGGCGCGCTACCACTGGCGTGATCTGGACAAGGGGTGGCAGCAACTGGCCGAGGCCCCGCTGCTGAAGCTGCCTTACGAACCCTTTAGCGTTGACGATGCGGGCACGTTCTACGTCCGGCGTGCAAGCGGCGCGGAGGGGTATCAGGCCCTGTATCGCTATGACTTCAAGGCAGGCCAGGTAGAGAAGGAAGCGGTGGTCAGCACGCCGGGCTTTGACTTCGCGGGCAGCTTGCTCAGTGATGCCGGCAAGACCCTGGGTCTGCGCCTGGAAACCGATGCGGAGACCACGGCCTGGTTCGCGCCCGCAATGCGCAGCTTCCAGGCCGAGATCGATGCCAGCCTGCCCGGCACCATCAACCACATCAGCTGCCGACGCTGCGGCGAGCCGGATATGGTGGCCCTGATCCACGCCTACTCCGACCGGGACCCCGGGCGCTACTGGCTCTACCACGCCGCCTCCAAGCGGCTGCAGGCCGTCAGCACGGTGATCGACGGCGTGGACCCGCGCCAGTCGGCCAGCGTGGACTTCAAGCGCATCAAGGCACGGGATGGCCGGGACCTGCCCGTCTGGCTCACCCTGCCGCGGGGCGTGGCACCAGGTCAGCCCGCACCTGCGGTCGTGATGGTGCACGGCGGCCCCTGGGTTCGGGGCGGGCACTGGCGCTGGCAGGCCGAGGCCCAGTTTCTGGCCTCGCGGGGCTATCTGGTCATCAGCCCGGAGTTCCGCGGCAGCACCGGCTACGGCGAGGCGCACTTCCGCGCCGGCTGGAAGCAGTGGGGCCGGGCCATGCAGGACGATGTGGCCGATGCCCTGCTCTGGGCCCGCGAGCAGGGCCTGGCGGACCCGCAGCGCGCCTGCATCGCCGGCGCCAGCTACGGCGGCTATGCCGCGCTGATGGGCTTGATCCGCCAGCCCGAGCTCTACCGCTGCGGCATCGCCTGGGTGGCGGTGACCGACATGCAGCTGCTGCTGGAAGGCAGCAGCTGGACCAGCGATGACGTGAGCGACATCGCACGACGCCACACCCTGCCCGAGATGATCGGCGATCTGAAGACGGATGCGGCCATGCTGCGCGAGGTCTCGCCCGTGCTGCAGGCCGCGCGCATCAAGGCCCCGCTGATGCTGGCCTTTGGCAGCGAGGACCAGCGTGTGCCCCTGGCCCACGGCCTGCGCATGCGCGACGCGCTGCGTGCCGCGGGACGGGAGCCGGAATGGATCACCTACGCCGGTGAGGGCCATGGCTGGCGCAAGACCGAGAACCGGGTGGACTTCTACAAGCGCGTGGAACGCTTCCTGGGCCAGCATCTGGGGCAGCCCTGAAGTCCGGGGCCGGGGGCGGCACGGCGCGATTGCCTACAATCCGCCCCCCCATGAACATCACCGTACTTGATGAGCTGCGGGTCTATATCGACCCGCTGACCCCCGATGAATATGCCGCGCTGGAGCGCAGCATCCTGGCCGAGGGCTGCCGGGATGCGCTCGTGCTCTGGGGCGAGATTCTGGTGGATGGTCACAACCGCTACAGCATCTGCAGCAAGCATGGTCTGCCCTTCCAGACCGTGCAGAACACGCGCTTCCAGAGCATGGAAGACGTGCATCTGTGGATGATCGACCAGCATCTGGGCCGGCGCAGCGTGTCGGACTTCCAGCGCGGCGTGCTCGCCCTGCGCAAGAAGGAAATCCTGGCAAAGCGGCCCAAGCCCCTGCCCACGCCGGCGGCCGACGCCGCCGACATCGCCGCGGCTGCGGACGCCCTCGCGCCGTCCGCCGCCCCGCCCGAGCCCGAGCTGCGCCTGGCCAGCCGTGAGTCGATTGCCAAGGTGGCGCGCATCAGCAGCGCCACCGTGGCCCAGATCGAGAAGATCCAGAAGGCGGCCGCGCCCGAGCTGGTGGAGGCGGTGAAGAGCGGCACGGTGTCCATCAGCGCCGCCGCCACCCTGGCCGCCCTGCCCCAGGAGGAGCAGCAGGCCGCCGTGGCCGGTGGCAAGAAGGAGCTGCGCGAGGCGGCCAAGCGGGTGCGCGAGTCCAAGAGCGGCAGCCGCAAAAAGGCCGAGGCCGAGGGCAGCGAACTGGCCGAGACGCCCAGCACCGGCCCCGGCGCGGCGGTGGATGTGTCCGACCCCGCGCTGCTGCTGCAGCGCCAAGTCGAGGCGCTGCAAGAAGAGAACGCCCAGCTCAAGGCCCGTGTGGCCGAGCTGGAGGCCCAGCTGCTGGCGGCCACGCGCGGCTGAGGCCGTCAACACCGATCAGCCGACAGCCGATCAGCCACCCAGCCAGCGGCGCTGGGCCGCCATGTCCTGCAGGGCGCGAATGCCGGCCGCTCGGCGCTGCACCAGGGCCGGCCACAGGGCCTGCAGCAGCTCGGCGGTGGCCAGGGCATCGGCACTGGCCTGGTGGCGCTGCAGGCAGGCAATGCCATGTGCCTCCATGGCTTCATCCAGGCTGCGGGGCCGGCCGGCCGGGTCCAGGGCCTGCACCACCGGCGCCAGATCTATCCAGGGGTTGGGCAGACGCCGACCCAGCTCGGCGCGCAGGGCGCGCTGGATCACGGCCTCGTCAAAGCCGATATGAAAGCCCAGCAAGGGCAGCTGGGGGCTGGGGCCCAGCCAGTCCACAAAGGCCTGCAAGCCGGCCGCACGGGGCACGCCCTGGCGCCGCGCTTCCAGGCCAATGCCGTGGATCAGCACATTGCGCTTGAACTCGGCATCGGGCTGCGCGCGCCCCTCGCTGTGCAGCAGCAGCTCGAAGCTGTCGGCCAGCACGACGCGCGGCGGTCGCTCGGGCTGCGCCGGGTCGTGCGCCAGCCCCAGGGCCGCAATGGCCAGCAGCTCGTCGCGCGCCGCGTCCAGGCCGGTGGTCTCCACATCCAGCACCACCCAGCGGCTCGGCGCCTCGCCCGCCACGGGGCTGACGAAGCGCTGGAGCGCCTTGAGCCAGCTCATCGCAGCCAGTCCAGCTCAAGCCGCTGCTGCAGCCGGCGCGCCACGCGCAGGCTTTCCTTGAGCATGCGGCGGTCGATGTCATTGAGCCGGGCCGGGTCCAGGCGATTGGGGTTCTCGCCGGACTCGCCCGCCGCCTCCATCTGGCGCCGCAGGCGCAGCAGCTGCAGAAACTCGAAAGCACTGGACCAGGCCTCGCTCTCGGTGGCGGAGCTCTGCAGCAAGGGCGCCGCGGCTTCAAAGCGCGCCCGGGTGCCGGTGGCTGCCAGGCCGTGGGCCAGGGCAAACAGCCGGGCCACATCCACAAAGATGGCCGTGCCTTGCAGCTTGAGGTCGAGCTGACCGTCTTCGCCGGTGTCCAGGGCACCCAGCCAGTTCAGCGGCGCGCGGTTGCGCAGCGCGTTCTCGGCCAGCTGGCGCATGAAGCGCGGCTGGCGTGCGGCATGGCCTTGCAACAGGGCCTGCAGCGGGCGGGCCAGCTCCGCGTGGCCGGCGATGGGCCGCAGGTCAAAGAAGATGCTGGCCTTGAGCAGATCCTCGGGGGCGCCGTGTTCGATCCAGTCGCTGAAGGCCTCCAGCCATTCCTGCTGGCTCAGGCAGCAGGCCTCGCGCCCGGCCATGATGCCGCCCTTGCACAGCGGGTAGCCGCACTCGTCCAGCGCGGCATTGACAGCCTGACCCAGGGCCAGCCAGCGCGCACGCTCCGAGGGCGGGCCGTCGAAGACGATGCCGTTGTCCTGGTCGGTGGCGATGGTCTGCTCGCCACGCCCTTCGGAGCCAAAGGCCAGCCAGGCAAAGCGCTGCAGATCCAGGCCCTGGGCCTGGGCCAGGATCTGCACCAGGCGTTCGGCCAGCACATCGTTGAGGTGGGAGATCAGCTCGGTGAGCTGGCGCGCCGCCACGCCCTGGGCCATCAGACTGCGGGCAAAGCGCCGTATGTCCTGGGCCACGATGCGCAGGGTGGCCACGTCCCGCGCGGCGCGTATGGCGCTGCTGACCTGCTTGAGCGAGAGGCGCTGCAGGGCGAAGAGGTCGCGCTCCGACACCAGGCCCACCACGCGCCCCTGGTCCAGCACCGGCACATGGCGTATGCCGTGGCGCGACATCAGCAGGGCCGCATCCTGGGCCCGGTCCTCCAGGCGCAGGGCGCGCAGGGGCTGGCTCATCACGGTCTCGATAGGCGTGTCCAGCGGGAGCTCGGGCAGGGTCACCCGGTCCAGCACATCGTGCCGGGTCAAGATGCCCAGCGGCGCCTGCTGCGCGTCCAGCACCAGCACCGAGCCGATGCGCCGCTCATGCATCAGGGTCAGGGCCTGGCGCAGCGGCGTGTCCGGCGGCACGCCCACGGGCGCGGCGCGCTGGGCCAGCAACTCGCCCAGGGGCGTTTCCAGCGATTGCTCGGCCAGGGTCTGCGAGGCATAGCTCACCTGCAGGGCGCGGCGCGAGAGCGCCAGGAACTGGGCCACGCGCTGGTTCAGAAAGTCGGCAAAGGGCGCACTGCTGCGCGCCAGGGCCTGCACCTGCGCCGCTGGCACCAGCAGACAGAACACATCGCCCTGGGCCTGGTACTGGGCCGTCACGGCCCGGGCACCCAGCAAAGCCCCGATGGGAAAGCACTCACCGGCTTCGTAATGCAGGCCGCCGGTGGCCTCGGCAATGCCGCGTCGCGCGCTCACCGCGCCGCGGCGTATGTAGAAAAGCCGCTCCACGGGCCCCTGCTCGGGCGCCAGCAGCAGCTCGCCCGGTGCGTAATAGGCCTGCTCGGCCTGGGCCAGGAACTGCCGCACATGGGCCACTTCCATCTGCGCAAAGGGCGGATGCTGCTGCAGCTCGGCCTGCAGCTGGCCCAGCAGCTGCTCGGCCGGTGTAAGGGGTCGTGGACTCATGGTGCAAGAGACCTTAGAAAGCAAAAAGCCCCGCGGCAGCTTGCCGCGGGGCCTGGCTCAGTTCAAGCCGGTATTGACCCGATTCAGGCCTTGCCCAGCTTCAGGTCGGGGTAGCGCACATGCTCGACCAGCTCCTGCGTCTCCTTCTTGGGAGGCGGAGTCAGCAGGCTGACGATGATGATGGTCGCAAAGCCCAGGGGCACGCCGAAGATGCCGGCGCTGATGGGCAGGATGCCGAACCAGAGCTCCACCGGCGAGGTCACGCCAAACACGCCGCGCAGCCAGGGCTGGGTGGTCACCATGTAGTAGAAGGTGATGCCCAGACCGGCGGCAATGCCGGCACTGGCGCCCCATTTGTTGGCGCGCTTCCAGAACACCCCCAGCACCAGGGCCGGGAAGAAGGCGGCGGCCGCAAAGGAGAACGCAGCGGAGACCAGGAACAGGATGTCGGCCGGCTTCTGCGCCGCGACGTAAGCCGCAGCCAGGGCCACCACCAGCAGCAGGATCTTGGAGATCGTGACGCGGCGAGCGGTCGAAGCGTTCGGGTCGATCATCTTGTAGTAGACGTCGTGCGACAGCGCGTTGGCGATGGTCAGCAGCAGGCCGTCCGCGGTGGACAGCGCCGCAGCCAGACCACCGGCCGCCACCATGCCCGAGATCACGTACGGCAGGCCGCCGATCTCAGGTGTGGCCAGCACGATGATGTCGCCGCCGATCCGCATCTCGCCGAGCTGGAAGATGCCGTCCTTGTTGACATCGGCCACCGCAAGCAGGGCCGGGTCCACCTTGGCCCAGTTCGCGATCCAAGCCGGTAGCTGATCAAAGGGCGTGCCCACCAGCACATTGAAGACCTCGTACTTGACCAGCACCGCCAGGGCAGGCGCCGAGAAGTACAGCAGGAAGATGAAGAACAGACTCCAGGTCACCGACTCGCGCGCCTCCTTGACGGAGGGCGTGGTGTAGTAGCGCATCAGGATGTGCGGCAGCGCGGCCGTACCCACCATCAGGCAGAACACCAGGGCCAGGAAGTTGCGACGCGACTCATCGAAGGTCTTCTGTGCCTTGGCGTCGCCGTTCGGGTCACCGGCAAACTGCTGGGAGTGCACCGGCATGCCGGCCAGCGGCCTGGCCCGAGCCTCATTGGACGCCTTGGCGGCCGTCCAGGCCTTCTTGGCCTCGTCCTCATCCTTGGGCAGGGCTGCCAGGGCCTTCTCGGCCGCCGTGATCTGGTCAGCCGGAGCATTGGCAGCCTTCAGGTCGGCGATCTTCTGGGTGGCGGCCGCCTTGTCGGCAGCCAGCGCGGCCGGCACGTCCTTGAGCTTGGCGTCGAACTCCGCGGCGCGAGCCTTGAAGATCGCAATGACCTCCTGCTCCTTGGGATCGGCCTTGATGCGCTTCTCCGCCTCGCTCACCTTCTGCAGCTGATAGCCGTAGATGGCTTGCGGTACCGGGATGCCCGTCTGCTTCACCGACAGCCACACCACCGGGACCATATAGGCAATGATCAGGATGATGTACTGCGCCACCTGGGTCCAGGTCACGGCGCGCATGCCGCCGAGGAAGGAGCAGACCAGGATGCCGGCCAGACCGACGAAGATGCCGATCTCGAAGGCCAGGCCCGACAGACGCGCGGTGATCAGGCCCACGCCGTAGATCTGTGCCACCACATAGACGAAGGAACACAGGATGGCCGCCGCCACGCCCAGGATGCGCGGCAGATTGCCCTCATAGCGCGCGCCCAGGAAGTCGGGGATGGTGAACTGGCCGAACTTGCGCAGGTACGGTGCCAGGAACAGTGCCACCAGGCAGTAGCCGCCGGTCCAGCCCATGATGAAGGCCAGACCGCCGTAGCCCGTCAGGTAGAGCGTGCCGGCCATGCCGATGAAGGAGGCGGCCGACATCCAGTCCGCACCGGTCGCCATGCCGTTGTAGACCGCCGGCACGCGACGGCCGGCCACGTAGTACTCGCTGGCGTCGGAGGTGCGGCTCATGAAGCCGATACCCGCGTACAGCAGCACGGTGGCGATCAGGAAGATGAAGCCGATCCACTGCCGCGGCAGGCCCATCTGCTCCAGGATGGCCAGCGCCACGATGAAGACGAGGAAGCCGCCGGTGTACCAGGCATAGACCTTGTTCAGCTGCTTCTTGAAGGCCGCGTTGGCGGCCTTGTTGATGGGGCCTTCGCTGCCCAAGGAAGGAGTTGCGCCTGCCATATCAGACCTCCTCTTCGGCAACGCCGTGTTCCTGGTCCAGGCGGTTCATATACCGCGCATAGAACCAGATGATCAGGCAGTACACGATCAAGGCACCCTGGGATCCAACCCAGAAGCTGAACGGCCAGCCAAACAAGGTGAAGTTCAGGTCGCGGGCAAAAAAGCCCACGACGAAGGTCACCACGAACCAGATCGCCAGCAGAACTGCGGTGATCCGCAGGTTCTTCTGCCAGTACTGGCGGTGTCTCTCGGTCAGTTGCATCGCTGTCGTCTCCTTCATGTCGTTAGAAGGCCGTCACCCTCTGCGGGATGTCGGGCACCGATGGATCACCCCATGCGCCAACAGCGCGCATGCTGCGCGGGTGAACCGCTTGACCTCAGGCGAGCAGTCCGGTCTCGCGCTCCAGCTGAGCGGCGACCTTGGGCTCGAACCCTTTGAGGTGGGCGATGATTCGCCGTGCCTCTTCGGGCTTCTGACGGTCCACATGAACCCGCGCCAGCTGATACCAGCCATAGGGACTCATGGGTTGCAGTTCGGTGTTGCGCTTCAGAGCGGCGACAGCCTCCTCGAAACGCTGCATGCGGATCAGACACAAGCCCAAGCCGTACCAGGCACGGTCCAGCTTGGCATCGAGCTCGACAGCCTGGCGGAAGGCGGCTTCCGCCTCCTCAAGCTGCCCCTCGGCTTCCAGCAGATACGCCAGATTGAACCAGTCACCGGCACTGCGCCGCGGATGAATCGCAACCAGGGATTTCAGATCCTGGATCGCCTCAGCCCTTGCGCCCCGCGATGAGCGCAGATGGGCGCGACTGGCCAGCGCATAGGCATCACCGGGCCAGCGCTCCAACATCTCGTCGAAGATCTGCTCGGCCAACTCGCGCTGAGCGAACACCAGGGCTGTGAGCGCCTTGAACTTGAGCAGCGGGTAGCGCCAAGTCCGGGGGGCGCTGGGCGTGGTCTCTACTGGCATTGCGCAACTCCGATCTGCAGGCACAGACTGATCTTGGTCACCGTCACCACCAGCCACAGACTCAGCAGCAGCAGGAAGGTGGCCAGCGGAATATGCCTGTCCAGCACCACACGCGGGCTGATCAGGCGGGTCAGGCGGGTGAAGGGGCGCGTCAGGATGGCCAGCAGCTGATAGAAGAAGTTCTGCTCTCGCCGTGCCCCCGCCAGCAGGCCTAGCAGCCACTGGCCGACCATGGCAAGCAAGGCGATTTCGGCGATCAGTTTTAAGGCGGATGTCAGCAAAAGCATGAGCGATTCCCGTTTGGGCGTACTGTGGGTCAAAGCCGCTTACTGATTTCTGACAAAGACGCGCCTCCCGGGGCTGGCCCCACTATCGATAACCCTCGACCCCAGGCGCATGAGCCCGCACACAGAGGGCGCCAGGGGGCCATGTCAAAATACGCCCCGCATGAGCCAGAGAACCGTTCCGGTTCCGCTCCGCCACAACACAAGACCATGGACATCGAACGCATCAACGCGATCGGTACGACCCTCGCCGATCTGACAGCGCGTACCGACGCGCTAAGGGGGTATCTTTGACTACGACCGCAAAGCACTGCGGCTGAACGAGGTCAACGCCGCGCTGGAAAACCCCAATGTCTGGAACGAGCCCAAGCGGGCCCAGGAGTTGGGCAAGGAAAAGCGCTCGCTGGAGACCGTGGTCCAGACCATCGACCACCTGACCAGCAATCTGGCCGACAACACCGAGCTCTACGAGATGAGCAAGGCCGAGGACGACTTCGACGGCCTGGAAGCCATCGAGGCCGACGCCTCCAAGCTGCAGGAGACGGTGGAGCAGCTGGAATTCCGCCGGATGTTCAACAACCCGGCCGACCCGCTGAACTGCTTCATCGACATCCAGGCCGGTGCCGGCGGCACCGAGGCCAATGACTGGGCCGGCATGCTGCTGCGTCAGTACCTGAAGTACTGCGAGCGCAAGGGCTTCAAGGCCACGCTGGAAGACGAGACGGCCGGCGATGTGGCCGGCATCAAGAGCGCCACCATCAAGGTAGAGGGCGAGTACGCCTTCGGCCTGCTGCGCACCGAGACCGGCGTGCACCGCCTGGTGCGCAAAAGCCCCTTCGACAGCTCGGGCGGTCGCCACACCAGCTTTGCCTCGCTCTTCGTCTACCCCGAGGTCGACGACTCGATCGAGATCGAGATCAACCCGGCCGATGTGCGCACCGACACCTACCGCGCCAGCGGTGCCGGCGGTCAGCACATCAACAAGACCGACTCGGCGGTGCGTCTCACGCACATCCCGACCGGCATCGTGGTGCAGTGCCAGGACGGCCGCAGCCAGCACAGCAACCGCGACACGGCCTGGAAGCGCCTGCGCTCGCGCCTGTACGACCACGAGATGCGCAAGCGCATGGAAGCCCAGCAGAAGCTGGAGGACACCAAGACCGATGTGGGCTGGGGTCACCAGATCCGCAGCTATGTGCTGGACCAGAGCCGCATCAAGGATCTGCGCACCAACTACGAGACCTCGGCCACCCAGAAGGTGCTGGACGGCGATCTCGACCAGTTCATCACCGCCAGCCTCAAGCAGGGCGTTTAAGACCCTTACGAGACAAGCCCGGGGCCACAAGCGCCGGGCACACCCAACACACAAGGATGCCCGCCATGATGCGTGAAGGCACTGCCACCCTGATCCGCCGCGAAGACTATGCGGCGCCCGCGTTCTGGATCCGCACGGTCGACCTGAGCTTCGACCTGGACCCCGCCAAGACCCTGATCACCAGCAAGATGCAGGTGGAGCGCAACACCGCCGTGGCCCACGGCCCGCTGGTGCTGCACGGCGAGGAGCTGAACCTGCTGCGCGTGCTGATCAATGGCGAGAGCGTGTCCTTCCGCCAGGACGGCCATCTGCTGATCATCGAGGGCGCGCCGGACGCCGACTTCGCGCTCGAGATCCGCAACACCTGCGCGCCCGAGAAGAACACCGCCCTGTCGGGCCTCTACACCTCGGGTGGTGGTTTCTTCACGCAGTGCGAGGCCGAGGGCTTCCGCCGCATCACCTATTTCCTGGACCGCCCGGACGTGATGGCGGTCTACACCGTCACCCTGCGCGCCGACAAGAAGAAGTACCCGGTGCTGCTGTCCAACGGCAATCTGCTGGAGACGGGCGAGCTGGACAACGGCCGCCACTTCGCCAAGTGGCACGACCCCTTCCCCAAGCCCAGCTACCTCTTCGCCCTGGTGGCGGCCGATCTGGTGGCGCGTGAGCAGCGTGTGAAGAGCCGCTCGGGCAAGGACCATCTGCTGCAGGTCTATGTGCGCCGCGGCGATCTGGAAAAGACCGAGCACGCGATGAACTCCCTGATCGCCTCCCTGGTCTGGGACGAGGCCCGCTTTGGCCTGCCCCTGGACCTGGAGCGCTTCATGGTGGTCGGCGTGTCCGACTTCAATATGGGCGCGATGGAGAACAAGGGCCTGAACATCTTCAACACCAGCGCCCTGCTCGCCTCGCCCGCCACCGCCACCGATGCCGACTTCTCGCGCATCGAGTCCATCGTGGCGCACGAGTACTTCCACAACTGGACCGGCAACCGCGTCACCTGCCGCGACTGGTTCCAGCTCTCGCTGAAAGAGGGCCTGACCGTGTTCCGCGATCAGGATTTCTCCATGGACATGGCCGGCACGGCAAGCGCCCGCGCCGTGTGCCGCATCCAGGACGTGCGCTCCCTGCGTGCCATGCAGTTCCCCGAGGACGGCGGCGCCATGGCGCATCCGGTGCGCCCGGACCAGTACGTCGAGATCAACAACTTCTACACCGCCACCGTCTACGAGAAGGGCTCGGAAGTCGTGCGCATGTACCAGACCCTGGTCGGCCGCGCGGGCTTCGAGGCCGGCATGAAGCTCTACTTCGAGCGCCATGACGGCCAGGCCGTGACCTGCGACGATTTCGCCCAGGCCATCGCCGATGCCAACCCCGGCTCGGCCCTTGCCACGCGCCTGGACGCCTTCAAGCGCTGGTACTCCCAGCCCGGCACGCCGCGCGTGCAGGCCCGCGGCCAGTACGACGCCGCCGCCCAGACTTACACCCTGACCCTGAGCCAGAGCAACAAGGGCCAGGCCCCGCAGGTGATTCCGGTGGTGACCGGCCTGATCGGCCACGACGGCACGGCCCTGGCCGAGCAGCTGCTGGTGCTGGACGAGGCCGAGCAGCGCTTCACCTTCGAGAACATCGCGGCCGAGCCCGTGCCCTCCCTGCTGCGCGGCTTCTCGGCCCCGGTGCTGCTGGACGACGGCCTGAGCGACGCCGAGCTGCTGGTGCTGCTCAAGCACGATGCCGACGCCTTCAACCGCTGGGAAGCCAGCCAGCGCCTGGCGCTGAACCGCATCCTGGCGGCGGTGCGTGCGGGCCAGCCCCTGGTGCTGGACGCCGCCTATGTGGAGGCCATGCGCAGCGTGCTGCGCCACCCCGAGCTGGACGCCGCCTTCAAGGAGCTGGCCCTGACCCTGCCGGGCGAGGCCTATATCGCCGAGCAGCTGGAGGTGGTGGACCCGCAGGCCATCCATGCCGCGGTGGAAGCCGCCCAGACCCAGCTGGCCCAGGCCCTGCGCGAGGACTGGATCGAAGCCTTCGAGGCCAACCAGATCCAGGGCGGCTACACGCCGGACCCAGTGTCCAGCGGCAAGCGCGCCCTGGCCAATCTGGCCCTGTCCATGCTGGTGCTGGACGCCCAACGCAGCGGCGACACCGTCTGGCCCGGCCGCGCCTACCAGCGCTTCAAGGACGCCACGAACATGACCGACCGCCTGGGTGCCCTGGCCGCCCTGGTGAACGCCCATGCCGAGCTGGCCGAGAGCGCACTGAGCCGCTTCCATGCCCAGTTCAAGGGCGAGCCCCTGGTCATCGACAAGTGGTTCGCGCTGCAGGCCCGCGCCCCCGAGCGCGAGGGCAAGAGCTTCGCCCGCGTCAAGCAGCTGGCCAAGCATGCGGACTTCAGCCTCAAGAACCCCAACCGCGCGCGCAGCCTGATCTTCTCGCTGGCCCTGTTCAACCCGGCCGCCTTCCACCGCGCCGATGCCGCGGGCTATGTGTTCTGGGCCGACCAGGTGCTGGCCCTGGACGGCATCAACCCGCAGGTGGCCGGCCGCCTGGCCCGCGCCATGGACCGCTGGACCACGCTGGCCGAGCCCTATCGCAGCGCCGCCCGCGAAGCCATCGCCCGCGTCGCCGCCAAGGCCGAGCTGAGCAACGACGTGCGCGAGATCATCGAACGCCAACTCGCTTCCGGAGCCTGATCCCATGAGCAGCAGCAAACGCATCAGCCTGACCCAGTACCTTGTCGAGCAACAGCGCGAACACGGCCACATCCCCGGCCAGCTGCGCCTCTTGATCGAGGTGGTGGCCCGCGCCTGCAAGCGCATCGCCATCCAGGTCAACAAGGGCGAGCTCGGCGATGTGCTGGGCACGGCCGGCTCGGAGAACGTGCAGGGCGAGGTCCAGAAGAAGCTGGACATCATCGCCAACGAGGTGCTGATCGAGGCCAATGAATGGGGCGGCCATCTGGCCGCCATGGGCAGCGAGGAGATGGACAGCATCCATGTGGTGCCCAACCGCTACCCGCAGGGCGAGTACCTGCTGCTCTTCGATCCGCTCGACGGCTCCTCCAATATCGACGTCAACGTCTCCATCGGCACCATCTTCTCGGTGCTGCGCAAGGTCAACAACCAGCGCGGCATCAGCGAGGAAGACTTTCTGCAGCCCGGCAAGCAGCAGGCCGCGGCCGGCTACTGCATCTACGGCCCGCAGACCACCCTGGTGCTCACCGTGGGCGATGGCGTGACCATGTTCACCCTGGACCGCGAGCAGGGCTCCTGGGTGCTGACCCAGGAGAACGTGCAGATCCCGGCCGACACCAAGGAGTTCGCCATCAATATGTCGAATATGCGCCACTGGGACACCCCGGTGAAGCGCTACATCGACGAATGCCTGGCCGGCAAGGAAGGCCCCCGCGGTAAGGACTTCAATATGCGCTGGATCGCCTCCATGGTGGCCGATGTGCATCGCATCCTGACCCGCGGCGGCATCTTCATGTACCCCTGGGACAAGCGCGAGCCCGAGAAGGCCGGCAAGCTGCGCCTGATGTACGAGGCCAACCCCATGGGCTTTCTGGTCGAGCAGGCCGGCGGCATGGTGACCAATGGCCGCCAGCGCATCCTGGACCTGCAGCCCACCAAGCTGCATGAGCGCGTGGCCGTGGTGCTGGGCTCCAAGAACGAGGTGGAGCGCGTGACCGCCTACCACCTGGAAGCCGACAAGTCACAGGCTTGACGAAACCAGGTTAGCGCCCGCTATAATGGCGGGCTCACGCCGGTGTAGCTCAGTTGGTAGAGCAGCGCATTCGTAATGCGAAGGTCGGGGGTTCGACTCCTCTCACCGGCACCAATGAAATCAAGGGGTCAGCACTGCACAGTGCTGACCCCTTGTGCTTTCCGGGTGGCCATATCGCCATCAGCATGAGTTTTCAGACCTCAAGAGATGGTCCGGCAGAACGCGCGCCATCAGAGCCGTCGGCTTGTGAGTGGACCGGGATCTTGGTGGCAGGAAGAACCGTCACGACACCCTGACTATGATGCGCGCCGGAGTTGCGATGAAGCCCCTCAAAGACCTGCTGTTGAAGCGCCACCTCTGGCACGCCCTGCTGATCCTGCTGCTGCTGGTGATCAGCTATCTGGCCCTCTCACCCGCCCCGCCCAAGACCCTGGACAGCGGCTGGGACAAGCTCAACCATCTGGCCGCCTTTGGCTGCCTGGCCTTTTGCGCCTTCTATGGCGCGGACCATGCACGCGGACGCTGGCTGCTCGCGCCTCTGGCCTTGCTGGGCTATGGCGTGCTGATCGAGCTGCTGCAGTCCCAGCTGCCGCCGCGCAGCGCCGATGCTGCCGATGTGCTGGCCGATGCCATGGGCATTGGCCTGGGACTGCTCTGCGCTGCGGTGCTGAGTCGCCTGCTGCGCCTGCCGCTCACTCGATCTTGACGCCGCCGCGCGCTCGGGCGGCAAAGAAGCGCTCCATGCGCGGCCGCTCACGCGCCGCCTCCGAGGGGGTGAGCCAGCGCTCGTACAGGCGCGCCACCTCGGGCTGGGCAGCCACCTCGCGCAAGGCCTTGTCCAGATCCACCATCACGGCCCGACCCCAGGCATTGCGGTTGCACGAGAAATAGCCCACCGGCGGCTCACCCGCCTCCACGATGGGCAGGCTCACCAGGGGGGCCTCACGGCCCGGCCGCTGCTGGGACAGATGATGGGCCAGCACCATGGGGTACTCCAGGCTGAAGTCCATGCGTCCGGCCTCCAGCATGTTCAGCAGATTGCCGGCCTTGGGCGCCACGATGGCTCGCACATTCGGCGACTGCAGCAACAGGGGCTCCAGCTCAGGCCCGTAGTGGCGCTTGCTCATGACCAGCCCCTGCAGCGCGGGCTCCTGCCGGTAGAGCTTGCGCAGCGAGACGCCAGCGGCGCCCAGCCCCAGGCTCGCGGCACGGGCGCGCTGCATCACCAGATGCTGCTGCACCGTGGGCATGGCAGGCGTGAAATAGCGCTCCTGCAGGCGCTCGGGCGTGCGCATGGAGCTGGCGGAGCACAAGCCCAGGCCGGCTTTGCGTTCGAGCTCCGCGCGCGGGCCGCTCAGCACCACGAAGCGGTGCTCGTACTGCGGCAGGCGCTGCAACACGCGACGCAAGAAAGCGTCGATCACCCCCTCACCCAGCTCCTCCACGGAGGCCGGGGCTTGGCCGGCTTCAAGCAGGTAGAAGGGCGGCCAGTCCACCAGGTTCCAGGTGATCACGCGCGCGGGCGGCACGACGTGGTCCTGGGCATGGGCCGGGACGGGCAGCGCGCTCGCGAACAGGCCGGTCAGGGCGCCCAGCAGGGCAGCGATCAGGCGGCGTGCGCGCCGACGCGGGTGCAAGAAGACGGACAAGAGCGTAGTTCCCAATGCAGAAGCGGGCGTGCAGGACACGCCTCGCGATGGCCCACGAGTCTAAGGCCAGCCTCCTTGCCGACCAGCCGCATGTGGCGCCTCGCCGCGCTACTCGTTGAGCCAGGGCAAGCTGTGCTGGGCACGCGCCACGGCATGCGCACGATTGCTGGCCCCCAGCTTGCGCAGGATGCGCTGCACATGGTTCTTGACCGTCAGTGCACTGATACCGAGGGCCTGAGAAATCTCCAGATTGCTCTGCCCCTGACGCAGGCCCTGCAAGACCTGGCACTCCCGGGCGGTGAGATCACCGGTGGCCGCGGGCTGCACCGGCCGCGGCGGACTGCGACGCGACTCCGCGGCCTGCACGCGCAGCCAGGCCGCATGAAGATGAGGCATGAGCAGCTCCAGCAGCAGCGCCTGACGCGGGCCGTAGAGCGGCTCCGAGTGGGCCAGGGCGAAAAAGCTCTCGATCTCGCTGGGACGCTGCGGCCGCGACACCCCATGGACCAGCAGCTGGGCATAGCCGGGCAGGCCCAGATCGCTGGCCGCCAGCAGCAGAGGGCGCCCTTCCCCGAGCGTCAGCCAATCAGACTGCAGACGACGACTCAGGGGCGCGCCGTCGGCGCACAGGGCTGCGTCCAGGCCCGAGGGCATGGGCACATTGTTGAAGACTTCAAAGCGCAGCTCGCGGCTGCTGCGCTGGTAGGCCCCGCACAGCAGCAGCTGGTGCGGCAGGAGCTGCTGCAGGCTGCCCTGGGTCCAGACAAAGAACTGGGCAATATGGCGCAGGGCCAAACCGCCCTCCACGGTGCGCACCAAGGCGCGCACCTGGGCCAGGCTCATCAGCGTCGAACCGTAGAGATCATCCGGCTCCGCGGAGCCGGCAGCGGGCCCGGCGGGCGAGCCCGGCAATGCGTTGACCAGTTGCATCCGGTCAGCTTAGACCGGGGGCATGACATCGCAATGTCAGCGGCGGCACAGCGGGGGCGCCGCATAATCGCAGCGCTCACACAAGCGCCCCGAGGAGCCGCAGATCCATGAAAGCCGTCTGGAACCACACCGTGATCGCCGAGAGCGATGACACCACCCTGGTCGAGGGCAACCACTACTTCCCGACCAGCACGCTCAAGCGGGAGTTCACCAGCTTCAGCAACCACAAGACCATGTGCCCCTGGAAGGGCGAGGCCCACTACCTCTCCCTGCTGGTCAATGGCGAGATGAACCCCGACGCGGTCTGGTACTACCCCGACCCCAAGTCCGGGGCCGAGGCGGTGAAGGACCGTGTGGCCTTCTGGAAGGGCGTGCAGATCCTGGAATAAGCCCGCGATCAGACGCGCTCGGCCAGGCGCACCACGGTCACGCCCGCGCGCGCCTGGCGCGTGGAGGGCATGACCAGCACGCAGTCGTCGAAAGGCGTCACGACCGGCTCACCCTCGTTGTCACCAATCACCGTGCCGGCTTGGGGAATGCACTCCAGGCCGCTGAAGGGTGTGGTGAAGCGAAAGCGCTCGCTGCGCGCCACCACGGCCGCGCGCACGCGCAGGGCCACAGCGGGCTGGCTGGCATCGGGCCGGCGCCAGCCCGGCAGCAGGCGGCTCAGCTCGGACGCGTCCACCACGCCGGCCGCCTCCAGCAGGCGCACGCAATAGTCCTGGGCCACGTCGCGGGCGCGTGGCTCCAGGTGGTAGCCGCATTCCAGCAGCAGGGAGCGGCTCTCGGGGGCCTGCGCATCCTCCAGACCAAAGCGGCCGAAGTCCCGCATGCGCACGCCATCGGCGTGGCCAGCATCGATCACGATGGCCGCCTCGCCGTTCAGGCTGCGGGCCAGGCCCAGATTGCGCGGCTGCACGCCGGTGAGCAGCAGGGGCGCCGAGCGCTCATGCATGGAGTGCAGGTCCAGCAGCCAGTCGGCAGCCTCCACAAAAGGCCGCAGGGCCGCGGCACGGCGGCGCTCACGGCTGGTGGGCTGGCTTAGACGCTCGGCCGACCATTGCCGGTTCAGGTCCTCGTCCACGAAGCGGGCCGCATCGTGCTGGGCCGGGTCGAAACGGTCAAAGGCCTCCAGATTGCAGAAGGCCAGGGTGAGGCTGCCGCGCGCCGGGCGCAGGCCGTGCTCCAGCAGGCCCAGCAGGGCCCAGGCGCCGCAGAGCTCATTGCCATGGATCAGGGCCGAGATCATCAGATGCCGCCCCGGCTGGCCGCTGTCGAAGCGCCACACGCCCTCGGTGCCGGTATTGCCGGCGCGCCAGGTACCCAGCTCGGGCTTTTGCAAAGTGCTGTTCAGGTCCATGGTCTTCAGTCGGTCTCGATCTTGGCGAACTGCACGATCTTCGCAAATCGATCGATCTCGCTGCGCACGAACTTGCGGCCATCCAGATCGGGCGTCAGGGTCAGGCCGGCGGTCTGCAGCTTGGCCACCACCTCGGGCTGACGCAGAACCTCGCGCAGCTCCTTCTGCAGCTGGGCCTGGATGGGCGCCGGGGTCTTGGCCGGGGCGAAGAGGCCGAACCAGACGCCGATGTCCACACCGGCAAAGGCCTTGGTCTCGGCCAGGGCCGGGATATTGGGCGCCGCCGGCGAGCGCTTGGCCGTGGTCACGCCAATGGCCTGCATGCGACCCTCCTGGATATGCGGCAAGGCGCTGGAGAGCACGAAGACGGCAAAGTCCACCTGGCCGCCCAGCAGGTCCGTCACCATGGGCGCGGCGCCGCGATAGGGAATGTGCAGCATGAAGAGCTGCGCCTCATGCTTGAGCAGCTCGCCGGCCAGATGCAGGGGCGTGCCTATGCCCGAGCTGGCATAGCTGAGCTTGCCGGGGCGCGCGGCCACAAAGTCCTTGAAGGCTGCGGCATTGGCCAGCGGGGTGCGGGGGGTGGTGACCAGCACCAGGGGCTGGTTGCCGATCATGCCCACCGGGGCCAGATCATTGAGGGCGTTGTAGCGCGGCTTCTTGGCGGTGAGCGCATTGATGCCCACCTCGCTGGTGGAGCCCAGCAGCAGGGTGTGGCCATCGGCGGGCGCATTCACCACCTTGAGCGCCCCCAGGGTGCCGCCGGCACCGGCCGCGTTCTCCACGATGACCTGCTGGCCCAGGCGCTTGGCCAGCTCGGGCGCCACGGTGCGGGCCACCAGGTCCACGCTGCCGCCGGCGGCATAGCCCACGACCAGGGAAATGGGCTTCTTGCCCGGAAAGACGTCGGACTGCGCCAGTGCGGCACTGCCGAAGAGGCTGAGTGTGGCGGCGGCCAAAGCGCCGAGCAGGGTGTTCATCGTCATGGCGAAGGGCTGCGATGGTTGATAGGCAGCCACGATCTTGCGAGCCCGGCCAGGGGCGGTGATTGCCGATTCGGCAATTTCAATTGCCTTGCGGGCAAGCGTCCTCAGGCGCGTCGGCTATGGGCCAGCAGAGCGTCCCAGACCCGGCTAAGCGCGGGGCTGGGCGGCTTCTTGCGCCGGAACAGACGGGTCTCAAAGGGGATCTGCCAGGCCGGCTCGCCCCAGACGCTGAGGGTGCCCGCACGCAGATCGGCCGCCACCATGGACAGGGGCAGCCAGGCCAGGCCCATGCCGCGCATGGCGTACTCGCGCAGCGAGTCCACCGAGTCGCAGCGCATGGCCAGGGCCAGGGGCGGCAGCTCGCGCAGATGCGCCAGATGATCGTCCAGCAGCCGGCCCAGGGCCTGGCCAGGGTCATAGGCCAGCAAGCGCGGCGGCGCCTTGCCGGCATGGCCGTGCAGCACGGGCACCAGGCGGTCGTCGGCGCCGCGGGCCTGCAGGTAGCGGCGTCCGTCCAGCTTGAGGGTCAGGGCCGGGTGGTGGTAGCTCAGCAGGATGTCCACCTCGCCGCGCTCCAGCATCTCGCTGGCCTCGTTCATCAGGCGCGTCATCACCTGAACCTGGGGCGCATCGGGGCGGCGCATCAGGGGCGCCAGGGCATCGGCCACCACGCTGTGCGCCAGGGTGCGGCCGGTCACCAGGCGCACCAGGGAGTCGCCCGCCACACCGGCCACCAGCTCCTGGCGCAGCAGCTCCAGCTCGCGGGTGGTGGCCCGGCCCTGCTCGCACAGGCGCTGGCCCGCGGCCGTCAGGCGCGGCGGCTGGCTGCCGGGCTCGAACAGGGCCACGCCGGCCCATTGCTCCAGGGCCTTGAGCCGGCGGCCAAAGGCGGGGGCCGTCACATGGCGCAGCTCGGCGGCGGCCTTGAAGCTGCCGCCGTCCACCACGGCCTGCAGATCGGCCAGCCACTTGAGCTGCACGCCAGCGGCCCCGGCGCGGCTCAGACCCGCGCGGGCAGCACCGTGGCCGCGCAGTCGCCGAAGCCGATGCGGCGCGCGCCGTCCTGGGCCGCGAAGCCGCGCAGGATCACGGTGTCGCCATCCTGCAGGAAGGTGCGCGTCTCGCCATTGGGCAGGCTCAGGGCCTGCTTGCCGCCCAGGGACAGCTCCAGCAGCGAACCGCCCTCCTCCGGCTTGGCCCCGCTCTGGGTGCCGGTGCCCAGCAGATCGCCGGGCTGCAGATTGCAGCCATTGCTGGCGTGGTGCACCAGCATCTGGGCCAGGGTCCAGTAGGCCGACTCGCCGAAGTTGCTGCGCATCAGACGGGTCGGGGCCTCGCCGGCCGCGCGCATCTTCTCGGTCTGCAGCCAGACCTCCAGCTCGATGGCGTAGCCGCCGGCGGCGCGGTTCTTCTCGGAGTCCAGATAGGGCAGCGGCTGGGGATCCTGCTCGGGGTGCGCAAAGGCGCAGCGGAAGGGCTCCAAAGCCTCGGCCGTGACGATCCAGGGCGAGATGGTGGTCGCGAAGTTCTTGGCCAGGAAGGGGCCCAGGGGCTGGTACTCCCAGGCCTGCACATCGCGGGCCGACCAGTCATTGAGCAGGGTCAGGCCGAAGAGATGCTCGTCGGCGCGCTCCATGGGAATGGTCTCGCCCAGGGCATTGCCGCCGGCCACGAACACGCCCAGTTCCAGCTCATAGTCCAGGCGCTTGGCAGGCGCGCGCTCGGGCGCGGTGGCGCCCGGCGGCATCAGCTGGCCCAGGGGGCGGCGCACGTCCTGGCCGCTCACGCCAATGGAGGAGCTGCGCCCGTGGTAGCCGATGGGCACCCATTTGTAGTTGGGCAGCAGGGGGTTGTCCGGGCGGAAGAGCTTGCCCACCGTGGTGGCGTGGTGGATGCCGGTGTAGAAGTCGGTGTAGTCACCGATGCGGCAGGGCACGAGCATCTGCGCCTCGCTCTGCGCCAGCAGGCAGGCGCGCAGCGCGCCCTCCTGCTTGCTGCCGGCCAGCAGGGCCGCGAACCGGGCCTGGCGCAGCGCGCGGCGCTGGGCCGCGGGCAGGGCCATGAAGGCGTTCAGATCGCCCTGGGCCAGGGGCTGGAGCGCCACCTGCTCGGCGCTGCTCCAGCGGCCGGCGGCCGCCGCGGCGCGCAGGTCCAGCACCTGGTCGCCAATGGCCACGCCCACGCGCGGGCTCTCGTTGCGGCCGGCGCGCACAAAAAGGCCATAGGGCAGGTTCTGGATCGGGAAGTCGGTGCCCGCCTCGTTGGCCGAGGCCACCCAGCTCTGGGCGGCCGGGTCGTGGGTGTGGTCGAGGTCAGAGAAAGCAGTCATGGTGTCTTGAATTGATCTTGCAGATCACGCCAGCAATCGGCGTAATGGGTTTCCAGCGCGCCGCTGTCCTTCAGCGCGAACTCGGTGGGCAGCAGGCGCCAGCGGGTCTCGAACATGAAGGCCAGGGTGTGGTCCAGCTTGTGGGGCTTGAGCTCGGCCGCGCTGGCCTTGGCAAAGGCCTCGGTATCGGGGCCATGCGGCACCATGGCATTGTGCAGGCTGGCGCCGCCGGGCTTGAAGCCCTCGGGCTTGGCGTCGTACTGGCCCAGCACCAGGCCCATGAACTCGCTCATCACATTGCGGTGGTACCAGGGCGGACGGAAGGTGTCCTCGGCCACCATCCAGCGCGGCGGGAAGATCACGAAGTCCACATTGGCCCAG
>NZ_JBKCLH010000188.1:0-3533 GCF_046300915.1 Roseateles sp.
CGGTCTGGTGGATGTGTACCGCCAGCTGCACCCCGACACCACGGACGCCTGCTACACATGGTGGAGCAACCGCGGCCAGGCCTACGCCAAGAACGTGGGCTGGCGCCTGGACTACCACTTCGCCACGCCCAAGCTGGCCGCCCTGGCCAAGCAGGCCGCCATCTACAAGGACCAGAAGTTCAGCGACCACGCGCCGCTGACGGTGGACTACGACTTCGCGCTTTGAATCCCGTGATTTCCGTTGAGGTTCCGCCATTGCTGGACCGCTTCGACGCCGCCGTCGCCGCACTGCGCGAGAAGTACGATCCCTTGGGCCCCGGCTTCTGTGTCGGGCTCGCTGTCGAAGGCCAGACCGTCCGTACCGCGCATCACGGCCTGGCCCATCTGGAGTGGCCGCAGCCGCTTGCCGGCGACACCCGTTTCTACCTGGCCTCGGAATCAAAATTCTGGGTCGCGGCACTGGTGATGCAAGCCGTTGCGGCCGGCCGCATCACGCTGGACGCCGATATGCGTGCGCTGCTGCCGGCCCTCGCCAGCTACGAACACCCGGTGCTTCTTGGACACTTGCTGCGCCACACCAGCGGTGTCGATGACTATCTATATCTCTGGCAGATGCAACTGGGGCATGTCGAAAGTGATCTCATCACCCAGGCCCAGGCGCTGGCCTTGGTGCAGAGGGCCGAGGACGGAGACTTCGAGCCAGGCAGCCGCTTTGACTACAGCAACAGCAACTACGTGCTCCTGGCCGACTGGTTGGAACGCGATGCCGGCTTGCCGCTGAACGAGATTGCAAGGCAAGGCCTCTTCGAACCTTGGCAACTGCGTGACACGAGTTTTGAAAACGACCCGCAACGGGTGTTGCCGCGCCGCGCTCGCAGCTACCAGACCAGCGCGGCCGGCGCCTGGCGCGAGTTGCCGGTGAACCTGGCCAGCTGGGGCGACGGCGGCCTATGGTCAACACTAGACGATCTGCTGCGTGCCGAGGCCTGTTTGCAAGACGATTGGCAACGCCACGGCGGCCAGTCACTGCTGGCCCGTTGCGCAGCCGACGACTTGCGCTTCAGCACGACCGAATCGCCCTATCGCTTCGGGACCGAGGTGCTGCGCAAGGACCAGCGGCAACTCTTGTTTCACGGCGGCGGCTTCGCGGCCTTCTCCTCCTTGGCGCTGCGCTGCCCCGACGAGGCCTGGGCACTGGTCGTGCTGGCCAATATCGAGGGCTTCGATGCCTCCGCCGAAACCTGGGCAGATTGCCTGTGGCCAGGTGCCGCCATCGACATGGCGCAGTGCGCGAATGTGGGCGCGGCACGATAGCCGTCAGGCACTGACCCCCTCGCTTCGCCCGCCGCCCCCCAGCTACGCGATGGCATACTCTCCGCCAGCGCCTGCCGGGGCGCTGCTGGATCCGCAGGCAGGGCTGAGCCCACCCGGACTGACGCGAGTGCAAGACCGCGTCCGCATCATCACTTCCGACTGTCTCGCCTTTGTGCGGCCTGATCGCGCGGATCGCAGGCGTACCACGCATGGAGGTATCCCTTGGACACGAGCCCCCGCACGGCTGCGCCGCAGCCCACCCTGCCCGACACGGCCGATCTGCAGCAACTCAAGCGCCAGGCACGCGAATTGTTGCGAGGCTGGCGCGCCGCCGATCCAACCAGCCTGGCACGCGCCGCGCCCTACCAACGCCACGATGCGGCCACGCCGCCCAGCCTGGGCATGGCCCAGCTGGTGATCGCGCGCGAACTGGGCTTCAGCAGCTGGACCGCCCTGCGTCGCGCCGTCATGGCCCAACACGAGGCACGACAGCTCGACAACGCAGCCCTGGTCACGCGCATTCTGGCGCTGGTCCTCGGCCGGGGCTGGGACAACCCACAACCCGAACGCGCCCTGGCGCTGATGCAGCGCCTGCGCGGTCCATGCCCAGCAGCCTTGCGCCCTGCCCTGGCCTTGGTCAGAGGTGAGCTGGCCCCACTGGACACCGCACTTGCTGCGGGCCAGCGGCTTCCCCCCTTCGATGCGCCCGCCCTGGCCTATGTATGCTTCTCCAGCCTGCATCGCCTGGGCGAACCCTGGGCGAGTGGCTTGATGCACTGCGCCCAGGCCTTGCTTGCACCAGGCCCAATTGACCTTCAAACCATGCGCATGCCCGACCCCGACTTGGAGACCGCACCGGGCGTGACCGAGGCGCCGAGCTTGCCACTGCTGTATGGCTGCATTGCCCGAGCCCAAAGCCCAGCGCTGGCTGCCGAATTGCTGGCCGCCGGAGCCGATCCCAACGACAAGGAGTCGCTGTACCACGCTTGCGAGGACCCCGACCGTGCCCGTGCCGCTTTGCAGATCCGCCAGCTGCTGGACCATGGGGCGCGCTGGGAGGGCACGAATGCACTCCTGCGCCTGCTCGACTTTGAGGACCCCGCGGGCCTGGCCCTCGCGCTCAGTCTGGGCGCCGATGTCAACGAAGCCGGCCCCGAAGGCAGCACCGCCCTGCACCACGCGCTGCGCCGGGGCCGCTCTACGGCCTGCTTGAGCCTGTTGATCGCTCAGGGCGCCAATCTCGATGCCCGAGACGCGCAGGGGCGTACGCCCGCCACGCTTGCCGCCCTGCTCGGTGAGGGTGAGGCGCTTGCCCTCCTGGCGACCCACGGGGCCCTGCCCGAACTGACTTCGCCACAAGCGCAGTTCCTGGCCGCCTGCGCGGGCGCCGATGCCGCCAAGGCACAAGCCCTGCTGAAGCAGCAGCCCGACTTGCTGAAACAGCTGGACGCGCAGGCGCTGCGCCTGCTGCCCGACCAGGCCCAACGCGGCGCCAAAGCCTCCGTGGCGCTGATGCTGTCCCTGGCTTGGCCGGTCGCGGTGAAGGGCGACTGGGATGCCAGCGCCCTCAACCAAGCTGCCTTCAATGGTGACGCTCAGATGGTGCAGCTGCTGCTGGACCATGGAGCCCGCTGGGACGAAGTCAACGGCTTTGGCGGCGATGTGATGGGCAGCCTGCAATATGCCGCCGCGCACCTGCCCCAGCCTGCTGGGGACTACCTCGCCACCCTGCAAGCACTATTGGCTGCCGGCGCGCCCTGGCCTGCACCCGAAGCGCGGGGCGAACTGCCTGAAGCCATGCAATCGTGGTTGGACGAGGCCGAGCTCCAGGCGCCTTCGGCATAGCAAAACCGCTGCAACAAGTCGGGGCACGACCTGCGCGTGTGAGCGTGACAAAAGTTTCCCCTGCGCCGTAAGGCGCAAGGGGACTCACTCACCCAGCGTCAGCAAGCTCTCATCCCAATCGGCATGCTTATCCAAGCCCAGCAGATTGGCCATGGCGCCGCAGCTGGCCGCCCTCAAGGCCGAGCGCGAGTTCATCCTGGTGGCCGATGTGAACATCGCGCACAAGGAGGCCTGCCAGGGCGGTCTGGTGGATGTGTACCGCCAGCTGCACCCCGACACCACGGACGCCTGCTACACATGGTGGAGCAACCGCGGCCAGGCCTACGCCAAGAACGTGGGCTGGCGCCTGGACTACCACTTCGCCACGCCCAAGC
>NZ_JBKCLH010000189.1:0-21642 GCF_046300915.1 Roseateles sp.
CTCCACCTGAATCCGGCCTGGGGCCAGGACGCCGCGCCCGCGGCGGCCGCGGGCGAGGCACAAGCGCCGCGCCCGGCCACATCTCCTGAGCTTCAGCCCGCCCGCCCCGCTGCCACCACGCCCGCGTCACGGGAACGTCTGGACCGCGTAGAGCTGCAAGGCGGCCCCAGCGACAGCACCCTGCGCCGGTCGGCCACCGCCGCCAAGATCGTCATCGGCCGCGAGGAGATCGAACGCTTCGGCGACAGCAGCGTGGCCGATGTGCTCAAGCGCCTGCCCGGCGTCACCATTGGCGGCCGGCCGGGCCGTGGCGGCGAGATCCGCATGCGCGGCATGGGCGGGGGCTACACCCAGATCCTGGTCAATGGCGAGCGCATGCCGCCGAGCTTCTCCCTGGACCAGCTGCCGCCCGAGCAGATCGAGCGCATCGAGGTGCTGCGCGCACCCAGCGCCGAGTACGGCGCCCGCGCCGTGGCCGGCACCATCAATATCGTGCTGCGCGAAGCCCTGCTCAAGCGCCTCAACGATCTGCGGCTGAGCCTGGGCTCGGAGCGCGGCCTGCTGCAGCCCCAGCTGTCCTGGACACGCAATGACAAGCTGGGTGAGGCGGGCCACGCCTACAGCCTCAGCCTGATGGCCGGCGAGCAGCGCCGCCGCGACGATGTGGACACGCGCATCAGCACCCTGGATCTCGCCAGCGGCGCGCAGAGCCTGCTGCACAAGAGCGGCCAGAGCGATGAGCTGCGCCGCAACCTCAATGCCCATGGTCGCCTGCAGCTGAAACTGGACGGCGGCGCCCAGCTCACGCTGATGCCATTCCTGGTGCAGCACCGCAGCCGCACCGAGGGCGAGATCGAGCAAAGCCCGCCGCAGAGCTATGCACGCGCCAGCACCGAGGGCCTGAGCGAGTTCAGCATGCTCAGGCTGGGCAGCCTCTACAACCAGCGCCTGAGCGAGGACAGCCGTCTGGAGCTGCGCGGCAGCCTGGGCACGGCCCGCTTGGACAGCAACAGCCTGCGCCAGGAATTCGGCGGCGCAGCCGGGGGCGGGCTGCGCCTGCGCGATCAGCAGGACACGCTGAGCAACCGCGACCGCTCACTCAACGTCGCCGGCAAGCTCTCGCAGCAGCTGGGCCAGATCGAGGGCGTGGAGCACAGCCTGGTCAGCGGCCTGGAGCTGGAGAGCAACCAGCGGCGCCAGCAACGCAACAGCCTGCAGGACGGTGATCCCCGGCCCGAGCTCAGCGAGTTTGGCGACGACTTCGACGCCTCCACCCTGCGCCTGGCCGCCTATGTGCAGGACGAGTGGAACCCGAGCAAGCAATGGTCCGCCTATGCCGGCCTGCGCTGGGAAGGCATACGCACCCGCAGCAGCGCGAGCAACTACGCGGTCAGCAACAGCGCCCAGGTGCTCACGCCCCTGCTGCACGCCGTCTGGAAGCCCGAGGAGAAGAGCCGCGACCAGGTGCGCATGAGCCTCACGCGCAGCTACCGGGCCCCCAATACCCAGGACCTGATCGCCCGCCCCAGCATCAACAACCAGTACCCCAGCGGCGCCAACACCGCCAACGAACCCGACCGCGCCGGCAACCCCAGCCTGCGGCCCGAAACTGCTCTGGGGCTGGACCTGGCGCTGGAACGCTATCTGAGCAAGGGGGGCGTGCTCAGCGCCGGGGTCTTCGTGCGTCGCATCAGCGATCTGATGCGCAATGTGACCCTGCTGGAGTCGGTCAGCTGGTCCAGCGAACAGCGCTGGGTCAGCCGCCCGCAGAACCTGGGCAAGGCCCTGAGCAGCGGGGTCGAGCTGGAAGCCAAGTTCCGCCTGGACGAGTTCTTTGACGAGGCCCTGCCCATCTCGCTGCGCAGCAATCTGAGCCTGTTCCGCTCGCGCGTGGACGAGATCCCCGGACCCAACAACCGGCTGGACCAGCAGCCGCGCTACACCGCCAATCTGGGCGCGGACTACCGCCTGCGCAGCCTGCCCCTGCAGCTGGGTGCCAGCCTGAACTTCACCCCCGACAACCTGCTTCAGCAAAGCCTGATTCAACAAAGCCGCAGCGACCGCAAGCGCGTCTTCGACGCCTTTGCGCTGTGGAACATCGACCGCGACTGGGCCCTGCGCCTGTCGGCCAGCAATCTCGCGCCGCGGGACTATGGCAGCGGCACGATCATCAACACGGGCGAACAGCTGATCACGACCGACAACGACGGCCGCACCTTCACCAGCTGGCAGCTGCGGCTGGAGGTCAAGCTCTGAGCTCTGCCGCTAAATTGTTCAGGCACAAAAAAACCGCCCCGTGAAACTCACGGGGCGGCTGTTGACCTCAGCACACCGGGGGGCTTACTTGCCGCTAGGCACCTTGCCCTCGACGCCCTTGATGTAGAAGTTCACGCCGGAGAGGAACTTGTCGTCCGCGACCTCGTCCTTCTTCAGCACTTCCTTGCCGTCCTGGCCGACGATGGGGCCCTTCCAGATGGCGAAGCTGCCGTCCTTGAGGCCGGCCTTGATGGTGTCGACCTTGGCGCGCACCTCGGCGGGCACGACCTCGTTGACCGAGACCATGTCGATGGCGCCTTCCTTCACACCCCACCAGGCATGCTTGCCCGGGCCGGCGCTCCACTTGCCCTCCAGGGCCTCACGCACGGCACTGATGTAGTACGGGCCCCAGTTGATGACGGCCGAGCCCAGGTGGGCCTTGGGGCCGTAGGCGGTCATGTCGGAGTCCCAGCCGAAGGCGTACTTGCCATTCTTCTCGGCCGTCTGCAGCACGGCGCTGGAGTCGGTGTTCTGCATCAGCACGTCGGCGCCGCCATTGATCAGGCTTTGCGCGGCCTCGGTTTCCTTGGGCGGGTTGAACCACTCATTGACCCAGACCACCTTGACCTTGATCTTGGGGTTGGTGCTCTGCGCGCCGAGCGTGAAGCTGTTGATATTGCGGATCACCTCGGGAATGGGAATGGAGCCCACCACGCCCAGGGTGTTGCTCTTGGTCATGGCACCGGCGATCACACCGGCCATATAGGCGCCTTCATAGGTGCGCGAGTCGTAGGTGCGCATATTGTCGGCCTGCTTGTAGCCGGTGGCATGCTCGAACTTCACGTCCTTGGCGTCGGGCGTCACCTTCAGCATGGGCTCCATATAGCCGAAGGTGGTGCCGAAGATCATCTTGTTGCCCTGACCCACCATGTCGCGGAACACGCGCTCGGCATCGGCCGCCTCGGGCACCTTCTCGACGAAGCTGGTGACGATCTTGTCGCCGAATTCCTTCTCCAGCGCCTTGCGACCGTTGTCATGCGCAAAGGTCCAGCCGCCATCGCCCACCGGGCCGACATAGGCGAAAGCGATCTTCAGCGGCTCGGGCTTGGGCGCCGGGGCCGAAGCCGCGGCCGAGGCGGCGGGAGCGGCCGGTGCGGCCTCTTCCTTCTTGCCGCAGCCCACCAGGGCCGCGGTGGCGGCCAGGCTGCTCCAGCCGGCGAGTTTGAGCAGATCGCGCTTGGTCTTCAGGGTCATGGGAGAGTCCTCCAATAAGGATGAGTCAGGAACCAGGGTAAAACGGCTTGCCCAGCGAGGCAGGCATGTTCGCACGGATGAAGCTTGCGTTGCTGGAGATCAGCACCAGCACCACGATGGTGGACAGATAGGGCAGCATCGAGAGGAACTGGCTCGCGATCTGCACGCCCTGGCCTTGCAGATGGAACTGCAGCATGGTGACGAAACCGAACAGATACGCACCCAGCAAGACCCGTGCCGGGCGCCAGGTGGCAAAGGTCGTCAGGGCCAGGGCGATCCAGCCCTTGCCGGCAATCATGCCCTCCACCCACAGCGGGGTGTAGATCACCGAGACATAGGCCCCCGCCAGGCCGCAGAGCGCACCGCCGGCCATGACCGCGGCCAGCCGGATGCGACGCACGGGGTAGCCCAGGGCATGGGCCGATTCCGGCGACTCGCCCACCGCGCGCAGCACCAGACCGGCGCGCGAGCGGTAGAGGAACCAGGCCAGGGCCAGGGTCAGGGCAATCGCCAGATAGACCATGGGGTGGTGGCGGAACAGGGCCGGCCCCACAAAGGGCAGATCACCCAGCAGGGGCAGCGAGAAGCTGGGCCGGGTGCTGAGCTTGGCCTGCACATAGCCTATGCCCACAAAGGCCGAAAAGCCGGTGCCGAAAAGGCTCAGGGCCAGGCCGGCCGCGTACTGGTTGGTGTTGAGGTAGATCACCAGCAGACCGAAGACCAGGGCCAGCAGCGCCCCCGCGCCCATGCCCGCGGCAAAGGCCAGCCCATCGCTGCCGGTGTGCACCGCGGTGGCAAAGCCGGCAATGGCGGCCACCAGCATCATGCCCTCGGCGCCCAGGTTCACCACCCCGGCGCGTTCATTGATCAAGAGGCCCAGGGCCGCGATGGCCAGCAGGGTGCCGGCGTTCATGGCCGCGGCGATCAGGAGTGCGTAGCTTTCCATCAGGCGGCCTTTCGCACGGCGGCCCAGCGGAGCCGGTAATGGATCAGGGTGTCACAGGCCAGCAGGGCAAAAAGCAGCAGGCCCTGGAAGACCCCGGTGATGGACTTGGGCAGCCCCAGGCGCGACTGCGCCAGCTCGCCACCGATGTAGAACATGCTCATCAGAATGCCCGAGAACACGATGCCCACCGGATGCAGACGGCCCACAAAGGCCACGATGATGGCGGCGAAGCCATAGCCCGCCGGCACATAGGGCGTCAGCTGCCCCAGAGGGCCGGCCGCCTCCAGTGCCCCGGCCAGGCCGGCCATGCCGCCGGAGAGCAGCAGGGCCGTCCAGAGCGCGCGGCGCGAGGAGAAGCCTGCATAGCGGGCTGCGGCCGGCGCCAGACCGCCCACCTGCAAGGCATAGCCCGCATAGGTGCGGAACAGCAGCAGCCAGAAACCCGCCACCGCGGCCAGGGCGATCAGCACCCCGATATTGACCCGCCAGCCCTCGAACAGGCGCGGGATCTTGGTCACCGCCAGAAAGCTGATGCTCTGCGGGAAGTTGTAGCCATTGGGGTCCTTCCAGGGCCCGTAGACCAGCCAGCTCAGCAGCAGATCAGCCACATAGACCAGCATCAGGCTCACCAGGATCTCATTGGCATTGAAGCGGTCGCGCAGCAGGGCCGTGAGCGCAGCCCAGGCCGCCCCGCCGGCCACACCCGCCAAGAGAATCAGCACCACGATGCCGCGGCCGGTGTCAGGTGTTGCCTGCATGGCCACCCAGCCGCCGGCCAGGGCGCCCACGATGAACTGACCCTCGGCCCCGATATTCCAGACATTGGAGCGGAAGCACACGGCCAGGCCCAGGGCGATCAGGATCAGGGGCGTGGCCTTGATGCCCAGCTCGCTCCAGGCATAGGCGCTCTTGATGGGCTCCCAGAAGAACATCTGCAGGCCGCGCATCGGGTCCTTGCCCAGCAGCACGAAAAGGCCCAGGCCCAGCAGCACCGTCAGGGCCAGGGCCAGCAGGGGCGAGCCCAGGGCCATCCATTTCGAAGGCTGCGCTCGCAGCTCAAGCTTCAGCACGGGCACCCTCCTCCAAGGCAGCCTGGGGCTGTCCCTCCCACAGTCCGCTCATCCACATCCCGACTTTCTCCACCGTCGCCTCGGCCACCGGCAGGGCCGGCGAGAGCCGCCCCTTGGCCATGACCACCAGGCGATCGCTGATCTCGAACAGCTCGTCCAGCTCCTCGCTCACCACCAGCAGGGCGCAGCCCGCCTCGCGTAGCTTGAGCAGCTCGCCGCGGATCTGGGCCGCCGCGCCCACATCCACCCCCCAGGTGGGCTGGGCGATGACAAGTACCTTGGGCGCGGCCTCGATCTCGCGGCCCACGATGAACTTCTGCAAATTGCCGCCCGACAGGCTCTTGGCCGCGGCGTCCGGCCCACCGGCCTTGACGCCAAAGCGCTGGATCAGGCCCGCAGCCCTGCGCCGCAGCTCGGCCGTGGCGATGAAGCCGCCGGGGCGCAAGGCCTCGTTGCGCGTGAGCAGCAGGTTCTGCGCCAGCGAGAGCGTGGGCACGGCCCCGCGCCCCAGGCGCTCCTCGGGCACAAAGTGCAGGCCCTGGCGGCGGCGCCGGCGCGGGCTGGCCCGTGCGATGTCGGTGCCGAACAGCCTCACACTGCCGGCGGGCGCGCGCGGGTCTTCGCCCGAGAGCGCGGCCAGCAACTCCTGCTGACCATTGCCCGAGACGCCCGCCACGCCGACGATCTCGCCGGCATGCAGGCGCAGGGCGATGTCCTGCAGATCGGTGCCGAAGGGGCTGGACTTGGCCAGGGACAGGCCCTGCAGCTCCAGGGCCAGCGCGCCCGCGGCGCGGCGCTCGGTGCGCAGGCGTGGCGGCTCGGCGCCAATCATCAGGCGCGAAAGCTGGGCATTGCTCTGGCTGCGCGGATCCACCTCGCCGGTGACGCGGCCGCCGCGCAGCACGGTGCAGTGCTGGCACAGCTCGCGAATCTCGTCGAGCTTGTGGCTGATGTACAGAATGGCGCAGCCCTCGCTGCTGAGCTGGCGCAGGATCATGAAGAGCCGCTCCACCGCCTGGGGCGTGAGCACCGAGGTGGGCTCGTCCAGAATCAGCAGCTGGGGCTTGGTGAGCAGGGCCCGCACGATCTCCACGCGCTGGCGCTCGCCCACCGAGAGGCTGTGCACCGGGCGCTCGGGGTCCACGTCCAGGCCGTAGCTGGCCGCCACCTCGCGGATGCGCTGGCGCACCTCGCTCAGGGGCACGCTCTTGTCCAGGCCCAGCCAGACGTTCTCGGCCGCGCTCAGTGTGTCAAACAGCGAGAAGTGCTGGTAGACCATGCTGATGCCCAGGGCCCGCGCCTGGGCCGGGCTCTTGATCACCACATCCTGACCATTCCAGCGCATGCGCCCGGCATCGGGCTGCACCGCGCCGTAGATGATCTTCATCAGCGTGGACTTGCCCGCGCCGTTCTCGCCCAGCACCGCATGAATCTGGCCCGGCTCCACCCGCAGCGAGATATCGTCATTGGCCTTGACGGCCGGGTACTGCTTGCTGATGCCGCTCAGTTCGAGGCGCAGTGTCATGTTGGCTCGCTCTCAGGATCGCGCCTGAAGCGCGGAACACCGGCCACATAGCTGGCCACCAGATTGCGTTCGTCCGACAGGGTCAGCCAGGCGAACACCCGCTCATGCAGGCCGCGCACCACGGCATCGCGCGCCTGGGCCACCGGGCCGCAGGCCCAGTCCCAGACACAAACGTCGGCCAGTGTACCGGCCTCGAAAGAGCCGATTTCCTGCTGCAAACCCAGGCCCTGGGCCGCGCCCAGGGTGGCGGCGTGCAGGGCCGCCCAGGCCGTCAGGCGGCGTCCGCCCAGGGCCTGCATCTTGTAGCCGTCGGCCAGGGTGCGCTGCATGGACAGCGAGGTGCCGCCGCCCACGTCAGAGGCCGCGCTCACCGTGTAGCCCGCCTCGCGCGCGGCCACCCAGTCGAAGAGCCCGCTGCCCAGAAAGAGATTGGACGAGGGGCAGTGCGCCACCTGGGCGCCGCTGGCGGCCAGCACGCGGCGATCTGCCTCGTCGAACCAGATGCCATGGGCCAGCACCGCCTTGGGGTGCAGCAGACCCTCGCGGGCATAGACGTCCAGATAGCTGCGCGCCTGTGGGAAGAGCCGAGCCACCCAGGCCACCTCGTCGCGGTTCTCGGCCACATGGGTCTGCATATAGAGCGAGGCGTCCGCCCGGCACAGGGCGCCGGCCATGGCCAGCTGCTCGGGCGTGCTGGTGGGCGCGAAGCGCACGGTCACGGCATAGGCCAGACGATCCTGACCGTGAAAGCGCTGGATCAGGTCCACGCAGTCGCGCTCGGCGCCGGCCACATCGTCGCGCAGTGCGTCCGGCGCATGGCGGTCCATCAGCACCTTGCCCGTGATCAGGCGCATGCCGCGCGCCGCGGCGGCCTCGAACAGCATCTCGGCCGAGACCTTATGCACCGTGGGGAAGACCACGGCCGAGGTCGTGCCATGCGCCAGCAGCGCGTCCAGAAAGCGCTCGGCCCCCAGGCGCGCCACGGCCGGGTCGGCATAGCGGGTCTCGGCCGGGAAGGTGTAGGTGTTCAGCCAGTCCAGCAGCTCGGCGCCGTAGGAGGCGATCACGTCCAGCTGCGGGCAGTGCACATGGGTGTCGATGAAGCCCGGCAGGATCAGGCGGCCGCGGTAATCGCGGCGCTGCCAGCTGGCGTCGGGCTCATGGGCCTGCACGCCGGCGATGCGGCCGTCGGCCTCGATCAGCAGCCAGTGGTCGGGCCGGTAGCGAACGGCGGGGTCATCCAGCGCGGCCCAGGCGGGCGTGGCGCTGAAGTCCAGCAGGTCGCCGCGCAGGGCCAGGCGGCCGCGGATGGACGCAGGATTCGTAGGGGAAGGCATATTCATAAGGCGAAGCCTGCGATTGTCTCAGGCCGGACTCAGGCTTTGACGCGCGCGGCGGCGGGCGCACGCGCAACCAGGCCCCGCGCCACCTCGCGCACCTGCTCGCGCAACCAGCGTTGGGCGGCATGGCCATGGCTGCGCCCGTGCCAGAGCTGGTAATAGGCCATGGGGGGAAAGCTCACGGGACAGCGCACGATGCGCACCGGCAAGCGGTCCAGATAGCGGCTGCAGAACAGCCGGCCCGTGGTGAGTACGAGCAGGCTGCGGGACACCATGTCGGGCAGCTGACCAAAGTGCGCGCTGCGCACGGCGATCCGCCGGCTCAGGCCCAGCTGGGCCAGATGCTGGTCGATCACGCCGGGCTGGCCGGGCGACAGCGGCATGGGCGCCAAGTGCTGGCAGTCCAGCCAGCGCTCCACGCTGAGGTTGCGCGACTTGGCCAGGGGGTGGTCCTCGGCCACCAGGCAGACCACCTCGTCGGACAGGAGGCGGCCCAGATGCAGCTCCTCCGGCGGCTCCAGCCAGTTGCCGATCACCAGGTCCACCTCGCCCCGGGCCAGGCTGGCGCGGTAGTCGTACTCGGCCGAGAGCGGCTGCAAATCCAGCTGCACGCCCGGCGCCAGGCGCTGCAGATGCGCCACCAGCTCGGGCAGGAAGAGCGGGTCCAGATAGTCGCTGGCGGCCAGGCGAAAGCTCAGGCGCGCCGTGGCCGGCTCGAAGCCGGCCCCGCGGCCGGCGCGCTGGCGCTCGCCGAACAGGGTTTCGGCCTCGCGCAGCAGGGCCGCGGCCGGGGCCAGCAGCTCCAGGGCGGTGGCCGTGGGCGTCATGCCGCCGGCACCGCGCACCAGCAGCGCGTCGCCGGTGAGCTCGCGCAGCCGCCGCAGCTGGGCGCTGACGGCGGGCTGGCTGCTCTGGAGCCGCAGGGCGGCCCGGGAAACACTGCGTTCGCTGATCACGGTATGCAGAACCCGCACGAGTTGAAGCTCGATCTTGTCGAAGAGCGCCCGGCCACTCATATCGTTTCCTTGATACCCACTATGCTCGAACGCATATATTCCCAGGAAAGCTAGTTGCTAAGGTGCGGGATTGTCCCGAGAGTGCCCTCACCACAGCCGCCATGAGTACCGCCATGAGTACCGCGAAGAGTCCGAGCAGCCGTCCCATCCGCTTCTTCCACCGCGGCGAGATCCGCGAGGTCCAGCATCTGCCCACCACCACCACGGTGCTGCAATACCTGCGCGAGCATGCGCATTGCAGCGGCAGCAAGGAAGGCTGTGCCGAGGGCGACTGCGGCGCCTGCACGGTGCTGGTGGGCTCACTGGATACCAGCGGCGAGCGACTCGAGCTGCGCAATGTCAACGCCTGCATACAGTTCCTGCCCACGCTGGACGGCCAGGCCCTCTTCACCGTCGAGGACCTGGGCAGCGCCCGGGACCTGGGTCCGGTACAGCAGGCCCTGGTGGACTGCCATGGCTCGCAGTGCGGTTTCTGCACTCCCGGCTTTGCCATGAGCCTGCAGGCCAGCTACGAGCGCCACTGCCAGGCCGGCAGCCGGCCCAGCCGCCAGGAGTTGGCCGACGATCTGGCCGGCAATCTCTGCCGCTGCACCGGCTACCGGCCCATCCTGGACGCGGGCCAGCGCATGTTCGAGATACAACCCGCGCGCCGCCTGGATCTGGCACCGGCCACTGCCGCGCTGCAGCAGCTGCGCGCCGACCCGCCCCTGCACTACCAGGCCGCCAGCCCCGCTTTTGGCGGCCGCCTGGACCGCTTCGATGCGCCGCGCAGCCTGGAGGACTTCGCCGGACTGCGCGAGGCCCGTCCCCAGGCCCGGCTGCTGGCCGGCGCCACGGACATCGGCCTGTGGGTCAACAAGCAGTTCCGCGATGTGGGCGATCTGCTCTATATCGGCGCGGTCGAGGCGCTCAAGACCATTGAAACCACCACGCTGGCGGACGGCCGCCCCGCCCTGCGCATTGGCGCCGCCGCCTCGCTGGAGGCCGCCTGGGGGGCGCTGGCCGAGGCCGTGCCTGACTTGCGCGAGCTCTGGCTGCGCTTTGCCTCGCCCCCGGTGCGCCTGGCCGGCACCCTGGGCGGCAATATCGCCAATGGCAGCCCCATCGGCGATGGCGCGCCGGCCCTGATCGCCCTGGGCGCCGAGCTGCTGCTGCGCCGTGGTGCCCAGCAGCGCCGCCTGCCCCTGCAGGACTTCTACCTGGACTACATGAAAAACGCGCTGCAGCCCGGCGAATTCCTGGAGGCCCTGCTGGTGCCCCTGCCCGGCCCGGGCACGGTGCTGCGCGCCTACAAGATTTCCAAGCGCTATGACAGCGATATCTCCGCCATCTGCGCGGTGCTGAGCCTGGATCTGGATGGCGGCACGGTGCGCGAAGCCCGCCTGGCCTTTGGCGGCATGGCCGCCATCGTCAAGCGCGCCGCCGCGGCCGAGGCCGCCTTGCGCGGCCAGACCTGGAACGAGGCCAGCGCCCAGGCCGCCGCGGCGGCCCTGGGCCAGGACTTCCAGCCCATGACGGACCTGCGCGCCAGTGCCGACTACCGCCTGCAGGTGGCCCGCAATCTCATCACCCGCTTCTGGCTGGAAACCCGGCCCGAGAACCCGCTGCCGGCCGGCGCCACCAGCGTCTGGCAGGCCGCTCACCACGGGAGCCACAGCGCATGAACAAGCCCAGCGATCTGCCCCAGGCCGCCCTGGCCCAGGTGGGCGTGAGCCGGCCGCATGAGTCGGCCGCCCTGCATGTCAGCGGCGAGGCCCGCTACACCGACGACATCCCCGAGGCCCAGGGCACTCTGCATGCGGCACTCGGCCTCTCGCCCCTGGCCCATGGCCGCCTGCTGGGCGTGGACCTGGAGCTGCTGCGCCGCCAGCCCGGCGTGGTGGCCGTGCTCACCGCGGCCGATCTGCCCGGCGAGAACAACTGCGGCCCCCTGGTGCACGACGACCCCATCCTGGCCGATGGCGAGCTGAAATACCTGGGTCAGCCGGTGTTCGCGGTGATCGCGAGCGACCGAGAGCTGGCGCGCCGCGCCTGCGCCCTGGCCAAGCAAGCGATACGGGCCGAGCCCCTGCCCCCCATCCTGACGGCGCGCGAGGCCCATGCCGCGGGCCAGTATGTGGTGCCGCCCATGCATCTCACGCGCGGCGAGCCCGCCGCGGCCCTGGCCAGCGCACCGCAGCGGCTGGAGGGCGAGTGGTCGGTGGGCGGTCAGGAACAGTTCTACCTGGAGGGCCAGATCTCCTACGCCCTGCCCCAGGAAGACCAGGGCCTGCTGCTGCACTGCTCCACCCAGCATGCCAGCGAGATGCAGCAGCTCGTGGCCCATGCCCTGGGCTGGAGCGCGCACCAGGTGCAGGTGCAGTGCCGGCGCATGGGCGGGGGCTTTGGCGGCAAGGAGTCGCAGTCGGCCCTCTTCGCCTGTGTGGCCGCGGTAGCCGCCATGCGCCTGGGCCGGCCGGTCAAGCTGCGCCTGGACCGCGATGACGACTTCCTGATCACCGGCCGCCGCCACGGCTTTGACTACCGCTGGCAGGTGGGCTTTGACGAGCAGGGCCATATCCTGGCCGCCGAGATCGAGCTGATCTCCAACTGCGGGCACAGCGCCGACCTCTCCGCCCCCGTGATGGCCCGCGCCCTGTGCCATTTCGACAATGCCTACTGGCTGCCCCATGTGGCCATGCATGGCTTCTGCGCCCGCACCAATACCCAGAGCAACACCGCCTTTCGCGGCTTCGGCGGCCCGCAGGGCGCCCTGGCCATCGAGATGATCCTGGATTCGGTGGCGCGCCGCCTGGGGCTGGACCCGCTCTTGGTGCGTCAGCGCAATTTCTACCGCAGCGAGGGCGGGCGGGATGTGACGCCCTATGGCCAGCAGGTCGAGGACAACATCCTCGAGCCCCTGAGCCAGCGCCTGATCGCGCAGTCGGACTACTGGGGGCGCCGCGCCGCCATCCAGGCCTTCAACGCCACCAGCCCCGTGCTCAAGAAGGGTCTGGCGCTGACGCCGCTGAAGTTCGGCATTTCCTTCAATGTGGTGCACCTGAACCAGGCCGGCGCCCTGGTCCACATCTACACCGATGGCTCGGTGCTGGTGAACCACGGCGGCACCGAGATGGGTCAGGGTCTGAACACCAAGGTGGCCCAGGTGGTGGCGCATGAGCTGGGCGTGGACCTGGCCCGGGTGCGCGCCAGCGCCACCGACACGAGCAAGGTGGCCAATACCTCGGCCACCGCCGCCTCCACCGGCGCCGACCTCAATGGCAAGGCCGCCCAGGATGCCGCCCGGCGCATCAAGACCCGGCTGATGCCTCTGGCCGCGCGCCTGCTGGACTGCACCGAGGACGAGCTGCGCTTCGCGGGCGGGCGCGTCAGCGGCGGCGGGCGCGAGATCGGTTTTGCCGAGCTGGTTTCCAAGGCCTATTTCGAGCGCATCCAGCTCTGGAGCGAAGGCTTCTACGCCACGCCGGGCCTGCACTGGGACCGCAGCCGCCTGCAGGGCCGGCCCTTCTACTACTACGCCTATGGCGCGGCCGTGGCCGAGGTGCTGGTGGACACGCTCACCGGCGAGAACCGGGTCTTGCGCGCCGATGTGCTGCACGATGTGGGCCAGTCCCTGAACCCGGCCCTGGATATCGGCCAGGTCGAGGGCGCCTTTGTGCAGGGCATGGGCTGGCTGACCATGGAAGAGCTGAAGTGGCACCCGCAGACCGGCCTGCTGCTCACCCACGCGCCCAGCACCTACAAGATCCCCACGGCCAATGACATGCCCGTGGACTTCCGCGTGGCGCTCTTCGATGCCCCCAACCGCGAGGACAGCATCCACCGCAGCAAGGCGGTGGGCGAGCCGCCCCTGCTGCTGCCCTTCTCGGTGCTGCTGGCCATCAAGGACGCGGTGGCCTCAACCGGCCCGGCGCGCTGGGATCCGCAACTCAGGGCCCCGGCCACGGCCGAGGCCGTGCTGCGCGCCCTCGTCAGCCGCCCCTGAGGGCGGATTTCAGCGCCGCTGCACCAGCGCCAGCAGGTGCAGGGTCTGCTCCACGCGGGCGCGCTCCACCTGGTGATCCACCAGCACCACCCGCGTTCGCCCCGGCAGATCCATGGCCGCATCGATGCGACCAGCCAGCTCCGCGGCACTGCCCGCCCCCACGCCGGGGCGGCATTGCAGCCAGAGCGTGTAATGGGCCCCGGGAGGCTGGGTCACGATATCCTGCGCCCCCAGCCAGGCGGCGCGCACATCGCGCTCACGCAGCAGCAGGGTCCTGAGCCGGCGCAGGCCGTCCTCATCCAGCGCCAGGGGCACGCTGCGCTCCCAGCAGGGCGTAGCGGCAAACTGCGCCCAGGCCTGCTGCTCCATGGTCTGCGCACGGGCAAAGCGCTCACGCCACAAGGGTCTCAACCGGGCCAGCATGGCGGGGTCGCTGCACCTATCCATCCACTGCTGCGCCAGGCAGGCCGCACGCCAGGCCTGGCCGGGATGCTCCTGGTAGAGCCGCTCCAACCAGTCGGCCACCCGCTCCTGCGGCGTGCCCAGCGGCGCGTGATGCGAAATCAGGCCCAGCAAGACCTGCTCATGCCGCGGTGAGAGCTGCAGCGCACGCTCCAGCACCGGGCTGGGGTCCCGCTCACTCAGTGCCTTGAGTCCAGCGGCCCAGCGCAGCAGATCCTCGACACCCAGCATGTCGTTGACGGTGGCTCGCGCCTGGAATGCACGCACATCGGCATGCAGCGCACGCAGTTGCTCGCCATGGCGCTGCCAGTCCTGCCGGTGCAGCTGCCACCACCGTGCATCGAGATCGGCACCGATGCGCTCGCGGGCCCGCCCCAGCAGGGTGAGCGCACTGCGCGTGGACTGCGGCGCCAGGCTGGTGGCCCGCTGCTTGAGGGCGGCCAGGCGGTCCTTGAGCACCGGATGGGTGTCACTGGGGTCGGCCGGCGCGCGCAAGACCTGGCGCAAGGCCTGCTGCAGACGCTCGGGCTCACTCAGATGCAGCAAGGTGCTGGCCATCTGCGCATGCGGCGCCACAGGCGCCCCGCCCTGTCGCAGGCGAGCCAGTCGCCACCAGTGGCGCCAGAAATGCTCTTCATAGAGCCGGCTCTTGACCGCCACCTCCTGCAGGGTCTGGCCAACAAGCTCGGCGCCGAAGATGCGCGCCGCCACACGGTCGGCCGCATACTCGTCCTCGCGGGCCAGCGCAAAGCTCATGGCATCGAAGCGCGGCGCATACCAGCGCACAAAACCCGCCAGCAGCCAGGCCATGGGCGAGGCATCGTCGTGATAACGCGCCAGCAGGCGCGACCAGGCGGCACGACTGCGGTAGATCCAGGCCGAGAGCTGGCCATGAGACTCGCGCAGATGCCCGTATTCATGCGCCAGGACGGCGAAGACGCGGCGCGGCTCCATGGCCGCCAGCAAGGGCCAGCCGATGAGCAGGTAGTTGCGGTGGCGCAAACCCATCCAGAGCGGACGCTGCACGATGGCGGCATTGAACTCCTCGGTGATCAGCACCGCGTGCAGCGGGGGGCCCTTGATCTTGTCGCGTATGCGCTCCAGGCCCTCGAAGAGCTCGGGGGCCTCCTCGGCCGTGAGTCGCTGGCCCTCGGGCTCCCTGAAAGGCACCCGCAGGCCGCTGACCGTGGCCCAGAGCAGCCCCAGACAGGCCAGCCCCAGGCCCAGCATCCAGCCTCGGAACTCTCCCTGGATCAGCGACCAGGCCAGCCAGAGCAGCCCGCCCAGGGCCAGCAATCCCAGCAGGCAGATCAGGGCATAACCCAGCAATGCGAACGCCAGCACACGGCGGCGGTAAGCCTGTGGCTGATCCTGGCTGGCCTGCTCATGCAGGCGCACCCTGTGTACATAGTCGGTGTATTGCAAGCGCCTTCCTCCGCTGGCGCCGCCTCCCGCCAGCGCGCAAAGAGCCGTATTTTCGGGGCGCAGCCGGCCAAAGGCGACCGGATCGGGCTTGAAGCTGTTACAGGCCGTGAATTAAGGCGCGCGCGCCCGGCGAGCGGGCGGCGTCGGTTCAGGCTTCGCGAGCCAGGTCGCGCAGACCGGCCAAGTCCAGCAGCTGGACGGTATAGCCCGCCACGGCAATCAGCCCCTTCTCCTTGAGCTGCCGCATCATGCGCGACAGGGTCTCGGGCGTGATGGCCAGCTGGGCCGCGATATCGCGCTTGCGCTCGGCCAGTCGCAGCTGAGAGCGCCCCTCGGACTGCTGCAGCAGCCAGGCCACCAGACGCTTCTCGGCATCCTTGTGCATCAGATCATGGGTGGCGGCGGACAGGGCACGCACCGTCTGCGCCAGCGCCACCAGCACACGATCCTGCAGCAGAGGCTGGCGCTGCATGAGCTGGCGCATGGCGGGCAGCGGCAACTCCACCACCCTGGCCGGCGCCAGGGCCTGGGCATCCTGGCCATGACCGTCCATCAGCCAGGCACTGGCGAGATCCACCCAGGCAGGCCCACGCAGGGTGCGTTCCAGCTGGAAGCTGCCGTCCTCGCGCTGCTGCCCCAGGCCCACCGTGCCCTCCAGCACGGCCACCAAGCCGCGCGCCGCATCGCTGCGGCTGAACACGCGCGCACCGGTCGCCAACTCACGCGGCACCGCCATGGCCTGCAGGGCCGCCAAGACCTCGGAACTCAGGCGCGCGCCACCCAGCAGGGCCTGCCAGCGTTCGGCCAGCTCCCCTTGCTCGACACCCGGCAGACCCGACAGCCCCGAAGGCGGCAGGACGGGCGGTGCATAGACATGCAGACTTTGCAGCGATGAACTCACGACGCGAGGGGCTCAAGGCGCTGGGGGTGGAACATGTGCGCAATGTGCGCCAAGCCCGCAGCCGGGGCCTTGCGCTGGGTCAAAACTCCGGCCCGCCTCGAAGCCCCTCCCCCAATTCCAGGGACAAGCGGAGCGCTGGTTTCCAGCGCCCTACTCGATCAACAGCGCCCGGAAGTCGTTGACATTGGTGAAGGTCGGGCCGGGCGAGACCAGATCGCCCAGGGGCGCAAAGAAGCCATAGGCGTTATGGGCCTCCAGCTCGCGCTGCGCATTCAGCCCCAGGGCGGCCGCGCGCGCCAGGGTGTCGGGCGTGAGCAGGGCGCCGGCATTGTCTTCCACCCCATCGATGCCGTCGGTATCGGCGGCGAGCCCGTGAACACCCGGCTCCCCCAGCAGGGCGAGGGCGGCCCCCAGCAGAAACTCGGTGGCCCGGCCGCCACGACCACCCCGCGTGCGCAGCGTGACCGTGGTCTCCCCGCCCGAGAGCAGCAAGCAGGGCTTGCGAAACGGGGCATCGCGTCTTGCCACGGCGCGCGCGAGCGCGGCATGCACACGCCCCACCTCGCGCGACTCACCTTCGATGGCATCGCTCAGGATATGGGCCTCCAGGCCCAGCTCGCGCGCGGCACTGGCCGCGGCCTCCAGACTCCGCTGGGGCGTGGCCAGCATGCGGAACTCATGCCCGGCCAGGCGCGGATCACCCGGCTTGGGTGTCTCGAAGGCCCCGGACTCCAGACCGGCCAGCGCCGCCGGCGGAAGCGTCAGCCCGTAGCGATGGCAGATGGCCAGGGCATCCGCGCAGCTGCTGGGATCGGCCAGCGTGGGCCCCGAGGCGATCACGGCCGGATCGTCACCGGGCACATCGCTGATGGCCAGGGTCAGCACGCGCGCCGGCCCACAGGCCAGGGCCAGCCGACCGCCCTTGATGGCCGAGAGATGCTTGCGCACGCAGTTCATCTCCTCGATGGAGGCGCCGCTGCGCAGCAGCTCGCGATTGATGTCCTGCTTGTCCTGCAAGGCAAGACCCGGTGCCGGCAGGCTCAGCAGGGCCGAACCGCCGCCGGAGATCAGGCACAGCACCAGGTCTTCCGGCCCCAGGTCCCGGCACAGGGCGAGCATGTCCTGGGCCGCCTGAAGGCCCGCGGCATCCGGCACCGGATGGGCCGCTTCCACCACGCGCAGGCGCTGGGGCCGGTAGCCCGGCGGGATGTGGCCATAGCGCGTGACCAGCAAGCCCGATAGCGGGGCCTCCAAGGGCCAGGCTGCCTCCAGGGCCTGGGCCATGGCACCCGCCGCCTTGCCTGCCCCGAGCACCAGGGTACGGCCCCGGCGGGGTGGATCGGGCAGCTGAGGTGCCAGAATGTTTCGCGGCAGGGCCTGCGCCACAGCCACCTCAAACAGATGTCGCAGGAGCGCCCGGGGATCGTCACGCAAAGAAGATGCTTGGGCCATCGGCGGATTATGCGCAGCCGGTCCACCAAACACAGGCCCAGCGCGTTGAGAGGCGCACAGCTCAGGGACGTCCCATGCAACAGACTCCACCCTCCCGCCCCCCATCACGATGGGCGCTGCGCAGCCTGCCACTCTGGCTGGCCATGGCGCTGCCCTGGCCGGCGCTTGCCGAGGTCTGGCAGTGCCGGGATGCGCAAGGCCAGATCAGCTTCTCGGACCGTCCCTGCCCCAGACAGGGCCAGGCACTGGACGCGCGGCGCCTGCAAGGCAATGTGGTGGAGGCGCCCAGGCGCGCTGCCGATTCACAGCCCGCCTCGGCAGCCATGGAGTCCCAGGCCAGAAGCGAGCCCGTCAATGACTGCCCCGGCGACCAGGAGCTGCGTGATATGGAGGTACGTGCCAACTCCCGCAGCCTGGGCGACGCCGAGCGGGAGTTCATGCAGGACGAAATCCGCCGGGTGCGCCAGTGCCGCAAGGGCCAGGGCCGCTACTCAGCGGAGGACTGGCGGATCAGCCGCGAGGCACGCGCGGCCCAGAGCAGCTCCAATGCGGCAGACGCAAGGCGCCGTGCGGAGGACATGCACAGCGCCGCGGACCCGGCGGAGGGCGAGCGCATTGCCAAGCAGCGGCGGGCGCAGCAGGAGCTCGCGCGCCCTCGCCGCCCGGCGCCTTGCCTCAATGGATGGGAGCCAGGTTGCGCAAGGCCTTGACGGCTCCCTCGCCCACCGAGGCGCCGAAACGCTTGGCCAGGCGCTCGGCCACATTGTCGCGGGGGGTGTAGTCCACCACCTCCTCGGCCTTGACCAGCTCGCGCGCCACATAGTCCAGATTGCCCAGACCGTCGGCCAGGCCCATGCGCACGGCCTCTTCGCCATTCCAGAACAGGCCGGAGAAGGTTTCGGGGGTTTCCTTCAGGCGCTTGCCGCGGCCCTCTTTGACCACGGTGATGAACTGCTGGTGGATCTGGTCCAGCATGGCCTGGGCATAGGCCTTCTGCTGCGGGTTCTCGGGCGAGAAGGGATCGAGCATGCCCTTGTTGCCGCCCGCCGTCAGCAGCCGACGTTCCACGCCCAGCTTGTTCATCAGGCCGGTGAAGCCGAAGCCGTCCATCAACACGCCGATGGAGCCCACGACCGAGGCCTTGTCCACATAGATCTCGTCGGCCGCGGCGGCAATGTAGTAGGCGCCGGAGGCGCAAACCTCCTCCACCACCGCATAGACCTTCTTGCCATGCTTGGCCTTGAGGCGGCGGATCTCGTCGTTGACGATGCCGGCCTGCACCGGGCTGCCACCGGGCGAGTTGATGCGCAGCACCACGGCCTGGGCACCCTTGTCCTCGAAGGCATTCTTGAGGGCCGAGATCATCAGCTCGGCGCTGGCCTCTGAGTCCACGGCAATCTCGCCACGCACTTCCACCAGGGCCGTATGCGGGGTGGTCTGGGTGGCCCCGGGATGACGCTGGGCGAACATCAGGTAGAGAAGGCTGGCGATCAGGGCCAGCCAGGCCAGGCGGAAGAAGCTGCGCCAGCGGCGCTCACTGCGGCGCTCGCGCAGGTAGTCGCGTGCGAACTGAGCCATCAGCTGCTCATGGGCTGCCGCGGAACCGGCCTGGGCCGCGGGCTGCGGCGACGCGCCCAGCGGGTCGGCAATGGGAGGCGGCAGATCGTCGTGGGAATTCATGATGGCTTCTTCTACTCCTCGAAAGCCGGCTTGGTGTCGCGGCTAGGATACCAATAGACCTGACCCTCGCGCTCCGAGACGGCGATCTTGGTCAGGCCCATGCGCCCGCACATGCCGGTGACGCAGCGCCCGCTGCGCGGGTCGTACACGGCGCCGTGGATGGAGCACATGATGTACTGCTTGTCGCGGTCCAGGAACTCGCCCTCCTGCCAGTCCATCTCGGTGGGCACATGGGCGCAGCGGTTCAGATAGGCCACCACCTCGCCGTCAAAGCGCAGGGCGAAGGCGCGTGCGGGCTGGTTCCACTGCAGTACATCGAAGCTGTGGGCACGGCCGCGCTCCTCCAGCGCCTCGGAGGGGCACAGGGGCAGGCCCTGGGCAGCGGTGTCGGGCTCGTTCGTGCTCATCAGGCGTTCTCGATCAGCCAGGCGTGCAGCTGGGGCACGGTATGGGCGATATGCAGGGGCCGGTACTCGCCAAACGTGCTGTGGTCATGGGCACCGTAGCCGACGCCGACGCTGGCCGTACCGGCGTTCAGGGCCAGCTGCAGGTCATGACTGGTGTCGCCGATCATCAGGGTGCGCTCGGGCTCGGCGCCAAACTCGCGCATCAGCTCGTTGAGCATCAGGGGGTTGGGCTTGCCGGCGGTCTCGTCGGCGGTGCGGCTGCCGTCGAAGAGCGCGCCCAGCTCGGGCGCCACCTTGAGCGCCTCGTCCAGGCCGCGTCGGCTTTTGCCGGTGGCGATGGCCAACCAGTGGTGGCGGGCCTTGAGCGCCTGCAGCATGGCCAGCGTGCCTTCAAACAGCGTCACCGCATGCTGGGCGGCAAAGTAATGGTGGCGGTAGCGCTGGCCCAGCTCGGGGTAGCGAGCCGGGTCCAGGCCCGGCACCGCGTGCGCCAGGGCCTCGTGCAAGCCCATGCCGATCACATAGCTGGCCTGCGCGTCGCTGGGGCGGGGCAGGCCCAGGTCCTCGGCCGCGGCCTGGATGCAGCGGGTGATCAGGGCCGTGGAGTCGAACAGGGTGCCGTCCCAGTCAAAGACGATCAGGTCAAAGCGTTGCGGTCGGGTGCTCATGCGGTGGCTCTCAGCGCGCCCAGCAGGCGCTCGCATTCGGGGGGCAGGGGCGCCAGCAGCTCGATCTCGGCGCCGCTGGCAGGATGGCTGAACTTCAGGCGCCGGGCGTGCAGAAACATGCGCTCGAACTTGAGCGCACCTCGTGCCAGCTGGCGGTTGGCCTCGAACTGGCCGTACTTGGGATCGCCCGCGATGGGATGGCCCTCATGCGCCAGATGCACACGGATCTGGTGGGTGCGGCCGGTCTTGATGGTCACGTCCAGCAGGCTGTAGGCCGCGCCCGGGAAGCGCTCGGACACCCGCACCAGGCTGATGGAACGCTTGGCCTGCTCGGCCTGGGGGTCGTGCGAGCTGGTGACGGCGCGCACCCAGCGCTCGCCATCGCCGCCCACGAACTTGAGCAGGGGCACGTCAATGACCTTCTTGTTCTCGGCCCAGTCGCCCAGCACCAGGGCGGCATAGGTCTTGCCCATCTCGCGCTCGCGGAACTGGTCCTGCAGGGCGACCAGGGCGCTGCGCTTCTTGGCAATCAGCAGCAGACCCGAGGTTTCCTTGTCCAGGCGGTGCACCAGCTCCAGGAACTTGGCCTGGGGCCGCGCCTGGCGCAGCTGCTCGATCACGCCGAAGCTCACGCCCGAACCACCATGCACCGCCACGCCAGCGGGCTTGTTGACGGCGATCAGGTGCTCGTCCTCGAACAGCACCGGGAATTCCTTGGCCGGCACATAGTCGGGCTTGGCCGTGGCGCGCTCGGGCAGGCGCACCGGGGGTACGCGCACCTCATCGCCCAGGGCCAGCCGGGTGTCGGCCTGGGCGCGGCCCTTGTTGACCCGCACCTCGCCAGCGCGGATCACGCGGTAGATATGGGTTTTGGGCACGCCCTTGAGCTCGCGCAGCAGGAAGTTGTCCAGCCGCTGTCCGGCCGAGCCCTCATCGATCAGGACCCGTCGAACCTGCAAAGTTGGCGTTTGCTCACCGGCCGGCGCGGCAGGCTTGGGGCCCCTGGGGCTGACCCCAGCTTTCGGGCCCGCTTTAGCCCCTATAATGTTCCGAACCACAATTGCGCCGTAAGTATTTGATTTGCCTGATTTTACGGGCATTAGGACCACGGCGCAGGCGTGGCGGGCCGGCAAGATCGGCCCATAAGGTGATGCAACGCGCGCTCGAGGCGGCGGGCCCTGTCCCCAAGTGACCGGGCGGTTGTCGACAGCGCGTGGCAGCGCAGATTTGCAAGAACCCCGTCGGGGCCGCCAGC
>NZ_JBKCLH010000190.1:0-3212 GCF_046300915.1 Roseateles sp.
GGCCACGGTCTGGCCGTCCACCGCGGTGATCACATCGCCGGCCAGGATGCGGCCGCTGCGGTCGCGCCGGAAGGGCTTGAGCCCGGCGCGGTCGGCCGGCCCGCCCTCGCTCACGCCCACCAGGGCCACGCCCTTGGGCAGACGCAGGGCCTGGGCCAGCTGGGCGCTGCCGGCGGTCACGCCCAGGGCGGGGCGGATGAAGCGGCCGTCCTTGATCAGGCGCGGCACCACGCGGTTGACCTCGTCCACGGGGATGGCAAAGCCGATGCCGGCGCTGGCGCCGCTGGGGCTGTAGATGGAGGTGTTGACGCCGATCAGGCGGCCGGCCGAGTCCAGCAAGGGGCCGCCGGAGTTGCCGGGGTTGATGGCCGCATCGGTCTGGATGGCGCCGCGGATGCTGCGGCGGTTCATGGACTCGATCTCGCGGTTCAGGGCTGAGACGATGCCCGTGGTCAGGGTCTGGTCCAGGCCAAAGGGGTTGCCGATGGCATAGACCTGCTGGCCCACCTGCAGATCGCGGCTGGCGCCCAGGGGAATGGGCAGCAGCTTGTCGCGCGGCGCCTTGATGCGCAGCACGGCCAGATCGCGGTCCTCGAAGGCGCCCACCAGCTCGGCGTCGTAGCTGCTCTGGTCGGCCAGGGTGACCTTGGCGGCATTGGCGCCCTGGATCACATGGAAGTTGGTGACGATATGGCCGGCCTCGTCCCAGATGAAGCCGCTGCCGGTGCCGCGCGGCACCTCGGAGACATTGAGCGAGAAGAAGTCGCGCTGGTAGGCCAGGGTGGTGATGTGCACCACCGAGGGTGAGGCCCGCTTGAACACGCGGATGTGGTTGAGCTCGGCGGCCTCCAGCGGGCCGCGCGGCGTGACCGGGCGGGGCTGCTGGGCCTGGACGGCGCTGCCCAGCGCGAGGGCCAGGCCGAAAAGGATCGAGAGGATGGGAAGACGGCGCATGATGGGCGTAGCCTTAGACTGCGGCCCGATGATAAGACCTGACCCTGGCTCCCGCCATGAACGCCTGGACGCGCTGCGCGGCTTCGCCGTGCTCTGGATGGCGGTCTTCCATTTCTGCTTCGACCTGGCCTGGTTCCGCTATGCCGGCTGGGACTTCTACCGCGACCCCTTCTGGCTGCAGCAGCGCACCGCCATCGTTAGCCTCTTCCTGCTCTGCGCCGGCGCCGGCCAGGCCTGCGCGCTGGCGGCCGGCCAGCCCTGGGCGCGCTTCTGGCGGCGCTGGGCCCAGGTGGCGGGCTGTGCGGTGCTGGTGAGCCTGGGCTCCTGGCTGGCATTTCCGCGCAGCTACATCAGCTTTGGCGTGCTGCACGGCATGGCCCTGATGCTGATCCTGCTGCGCGCCCTGGGCCCGCGCCTGCCCCTGGCCGCGCTCTGGCCCCTGGGCCTGCTGCTGGTGCTGCTGCCCCAGTTCGCGGCGCACCCGTTTTTTGACGCACGCTGGAGCAACTGGGTGGGCCTGGTGACGCGCCGCCCGGTGACCGAGGACTATGTGCCGGTCCTGCCCTGGCTGGGCGTGATGCTCTGGGGCTATGCCCTGGCGCGCTGGCGCCCGGCCTGGCTGGCGGGGGGCATCGTGCCAGGTCTGAGCCCGTTGGCCGTGCTGGGGCGCTGGTCGCTGAGCTTCTACATGCTGCACCAACCCCTGCTGATCGGCGGCCTGTGGCTGTTCCGGCAGGCGACAATAGGGGCATGAGCAGCGCCAACAAAGTACTTTTCGGTTTCCATGCCGTCACCGTGCGGCTGAAGACCGCGCCCGACTCCATCAGCGAGATCCATATCGACACCAGCCGCCGCGACCAGCGCATGCGGCAGTTCGTCGAGCGGGCCAAGGAAGCCGGCGCCAAGCTGCTGGACAGCGATGACGATCGCCTCAAGGCCCTGTGTGGCACCCACCGCCACCAGGGCGTGGTGGCCCGGGTCTCGGCCGTGAGCCAGGCCCGCACCCTGGACGAGGTGCTGGAGGATGTGGAGTCCGCCGAGGACACGCCCCTGATCCTGGTGCTGGACGGTGTGACCGATCCCCACAATCTGGGTGCCTGCCTGCGCGTGGCCGACGGGTCCGGCGCGCATGCCGTGGTGGCGCCCAAGGACCACGCCGTGGGGCTGAACGCCACCGTGGCCAAGGTGGCCAGCGGCGCGGCCGAGACCGTGCCCTATCTGATGGTTACCAATCTGGCGCGCAGCCTCAATGAGCTCAAGGAGCGCAATGTCTGGGTGGTGGGCACCTCGGATCAGGCCGAGAAGTCCATCTACGACCTGGACCTCAAGGGCCCCGTGGCCCTGGTGCTGGGCGCCGAGGGCTCGGGCATGCGCCAGCTCACGGCCAAGACCTGCGATGAGCTGGTGCGCATTCCCATGAAGGGCGCGGTGGAGAGCCTCAATGTCTCGGTGGCTGCCGCCGTCTGCCTCTACGAGGCCCTGCGCCAGCGCGGATAATCCGGCCCCCACACAACGACACTACAAGCCGAGTCCAGCATGGCCGTCATCGAAGTCAAACATCCCCTGGTGAAGCACAAGATCGGTCTGATGCGCGAGGCCGATATGTCCACCAAGAAGTTCCGCGAGCTCACCGGCGAGGTGGCGCGCCTGCTGGCCTATGAGGCCACGGCCGACTTCCCGCTGGAGAAGACCACGATTGACGGCTGGTGTGGCCCGGTGGAGGTAGAGCAGATTGCCGGCCGCAAGGTCACGGTGGTTCCTATCCTGCGGGCTGGTCTGGGCATGCTGGATGGTGTGCTGGACATGATGCCCAATGCCAAGGTCAGCGTGGTGGGCCTGGCCCGAGATCACGAGACCCTGCAGCCGGTGAACTATTTTGACAAGTTCGTCGGGCATCTGGGCGAGCGCACGGCCCTGATCATCGATCCCATGCTGGCCACGGCCGGTTCCATGATCGCGACCGTGGATCTGCTCAAGGCCCGTGGTTGCAAGGACATCCGTGCGCTGGTGCTGGTGGCCGCGCCCGAAGGCGTGGCGGCCCTGGGCAAGGCGCACCCGGACGTGCGTTGCTGGACCGCGGCGATCGACAGCCATCTCAACGAGACCGGCTACAGCATCCCCGGCCTGGGCGACGCCGGCGACAAGATCTTCGGAACGAAAGAGGGCTGAGACAGCCCAGTGGGCTGTCTCAGCCCTCTTTCGAAGTTCGGGGCGCTTCAAACCACCCCTAGCGCCCCCAGCACACCCCCGCCCAGCAC
>NZ_JBKCLH010000191.1:0-8154 GCF_046300915.1 Roseateles sp.
ACCCTGAAGATCATGGAAGAGGACGGCCTGCTGGCTCACGCCGCCCGGGTGGGCGCCGCGCTCAAGGCCGGCCTGGAGCGCGAGCTCGCCGGCGTGCCCGGCGTGGTGGAGATCCGTGGCCAGGGTCTGATGCTGGGCATCGAGCTGGACCGTCCGGCCGGCACCGTGCTGGGCCAGGCCGCCGAGGCGGGCCTCCTGATCAGCGTCACCGCCGACCGCGTGATCCGCCTGGTGCCGGCCCTGATCCTCAGCGAAGAGGAAGCCGCCCAAGTGGTGGCCCTCCTGGCGCCGCTGGTCAAGGCCTTCCTGGCCCAGCCCAAAGCCTGAAACCAGCCGATGAAACCTGGAAACAGCCTGATGCGCCACTATCTGCAATTCAAGGATCTGCGCGCCGAGGAATACGCTCATCTCTTCGACCGCGCCGCCATCATCAAGCGCCGCTTCAAGAACTACGAGAAGTACCAGCCCCTGGCCGACCGCACCCTGGCCATGATCTTCGAAAAGGCCAGCACACGCACCCGCGTGAGCTTCGAGGCTGGCATGTACCAGATGGGCGGCTCGGTGGTGCACCTCACCACCGGCGACAGCCAGCTGGGCCGCGCCGAGCCCATCGAGGACAGCGCCCGCGTGATCAGCCGCATGGTCGATATCGTGATGATCCGCACCTTCGAGCAGAGCAAGATCGAGCGTTTTGCCGCCCACTCGCGCGTTCCCGTGATCAACGGCCTGACCAACGAGTACCACCCCTGCCAGATCCTGGCCGACCTGTTCACCTTCATTGAGCAGCGCGGCATGGACCGCCGAGGCGCCATCGATATGGACTGCCTCAAGGGCCGTGTCGTGGCCTGGGTGGGCGACGGCAACAATATGGCCAACACCTGGCTGCAGGCGGCCGAGATCCTGGGCTTCACCGTGCATGTCAGCACCCCCAGCGGCTACGAGATCGACCCCGCCGTGGCGGGCATCAAGGACGCCAGCTGCTACAAGGTCTTCAAGGACCCGCTGGAGGCCTGCCGCGGTGCCGATCTGGTCACCACCGATGTGTGGACCAGCATGGGCTACGAGGCCGAGAACGAGACCCGACGCAAGGCCTTTGCCGACTGGTGCGTGGACGCCGAGATGATGGCCGTGGCCAAGCCCGACGCGCTCTTCATGCACTGCCTGCCCGCCCACCGCGGCGAGGAAGTCAGCGCCGATGTGATCGACGGGCCCCAGTCCGTGGTCTGGGACGAGGCCGAGAACCGCATGCATGTGCAGAAAGCGCTGATGGAGTACCTGCTGCTGGGGCGCATCGGCTAAACGCCATCGCGAAGCAAAAGCGGCCCGTGCGCGGGCCGCTCGTCTGTTGGGGTCGTGTCAGGCCTGCGTGGCAAGATGTGTCCCCATGCGCTGGGCCCTCATCACCGATATCCATGCCAACCGCCAGGCCCTGGAGGCCGTGCTCGCGGATGCCCGAGCCCAAGGCTGCGAGCGCTATGGGCTGCTGGGCGACTATGTAGGCTATGGCGGTGATCCGGCCTGGGTCGTCGACCAGGTGCGAGAGCTGGTTGCCCAAGGCGCCGTGGCGGTGCAGGGCAATCACGACAGCGCCGTCACGCAGGGCGCCCTGCCCACCATGCGCGAGGACGCGCGGATGGCCGTGAGCTGGACCCGAGAGCGGCTGAACCCTGAACAACTGCGCTTCCTGGCCGAGCTGCCCCTGAGTCGCAGCGAGGGCGAGTGCCTCTTTGTGCATGCCAACGCCTACGATCCCGAAGGCTACGAGTACATCCAGGGTCGGCTTGAGGCCATGCGCAGCCTGCAGGCCACGCGGGCGCACTACACCTTTTGCGGCCATATGCATGAGCCCATGCTCTACCACCTCTCCGGCACGGGCAAGGCCGGCGACTTCAAGCCGGTGGCCGGCGTGGAGATCCCGCTGCCCAGCCACCGCCAGTGGCTGGCGATTCCCGGCTCCTGCGGCCAGCCTCGCGACGGCAACCCGGCAGCTTGTTACGCGGTTTTCGACAGTGATCGCGGCCTGCTGAGCTTTCAGCGCGTTCCTTACGATGTCGAGGGCGCGGCCGCCAGCATACTCGCCAGCGGTCTGCCCGAACCCGTGGCCCAACGCCTGGCATCCCGCCTGGCGCGCGGCGAATAGAACCCAACACAGGCGCCCCGCCATGAGCACAGGTCCCAGCAGCGTGCAGGAGCTTCCCCCGCCCACCCCGCTGAGCCCGGGCATGGTGCTTGACGGCTTCCGCCTTGAAGAGCGCCTGCATCAGGGTGGCATGGCCCATCTCTGGCGCGTGAGCCGCGTGCAAGCGCAGCCCGACGATGAGATGCCCCTGATCATGAAGGTGCCGCGCATCAAGGGCGGCGAGGACCCGGCCACCATCGTGGGTTTCGAGGTCGAGCAGATGCTCATCCCCGTGCTCAAGGGCCCGCATGTGCCGCGCTTCGTGGCCCGGGGCGACTGGACCCGCCAAGCCTATATCGTGATGGAGCGCATCGACGGCGAGTCCCTGCGCCCGCGCCTGGATGATGCGCCGCTGAGCGTGGACGAGGTGGTGGACATCGGCCAGCGGGTGGCCGCTGCCTTGCACGATCTGCACCGCCAGCATGTGGTGCACCTGGACATCAAGCCCAGCACCATCATGTTCCGCCCGGACGGCACCGCGGTGCTGGTGGACTTCGGACTCTCGCGCCACGACCATCTGCCCGACTTGCTGGAGGAGGAGTTCGAGCTGCCCATGGGCACCGGCCCCTATATGTCGCCGGAGCAGGTGCAGTTCGTGCGCAACGACCCGCGCAGCGATCTGTTCGCCCTGGGCGTGATGCTCTACCACCTGGCCACCGGCGAGCGCCCCTTCGGCCAGCCCAGCTCGGTGCGCGGTCTGCGCCGCCGGCTCTATGTGGAGCCCCTGCCCCCGCGCGCCATACGCCCCGAGCTGCCACCCTGGCTGCAGGAAGTCATCCTGCACTGCCTGGAGGTCAAGCCCGAGCGCCGCTACCAGAGCGCGGCCCAGCTGGCCCTCGACCTGCAGCGCCCCGAGTCCGTCACGCTGACGGCGCGCGCCCACAAGCTGGAGCGCAGCGGCGCGCTCAAGGCCTTCAAGCGCTGGTTCTTTGCCCTGGGCCATGAGCCGCAGCGGGAGGCCACATCAGCGGCCTCCGTGGATCAGCAGCTTTCGCGCAGCCCCATCATCATGGCGGCGGTGGATACCCAGTCCGCCACGCCCGCGCTGTTGGCGCGGCTGCAGGAGACCGCGCGCCGCCTGGTGCATGCCGAACCCGGCGCTCGCCTGGCCTGCGTCAGCGTCATGAAAACGGCGCGCATCGGCATGGACGAACTCACCGACGCCCAGGGGCGCAGCGTGCATGTGAAGCAGCTGATCGCCCTCAAGCACTGGGCCCGCCCCATCAGCCGCGCCCTGTCCCTGGAAGACGCCCGCCTGACCTTCCATGTGCTGGAGGCGCCGGACGCCGCCCAGGCCATCATCGAGTTCGCCGCCAAGGCCGGCGTGGACCATATCGTGATGGGTGCCCGCGCCAACTCCGCCCTGCGCCGCTACCTGGGCAGCGTCTCGGCCCAGGTGGTGGCCGAGGCGGAGTGCAGCGTCACCGTGGTGCGGGCGCCGGGCTGAGCCCGCCTCACCAGCGCCTACACTGGCCGGCATGAGCCTGAGCACGCCCCAAGACAACAACCCCTGCCTGAGCTGCGGCGCCTGCTGCGCGAGCTTTCGCGTGGACTTTGCGCGCGAGGAGTTGCAGAGCGAGGGCGGCTGCGTGCCCGACGGGCTGTGCGTCGAACTCAATGACAGCCTGGCCCGCATGCGCGGCAGCGACCATCTGCGCCCGCGCTGCGCCGCCCTGGTGGGCACGGTGGGTGAGCGCGCCAGCTGCGGCATTTATGAGTGGCGGCCCTCGCCCTGCCGTGAGTTCGGGCTGCGCGCACCCATGGGCCTGGGGGATGAGGCCTGCAACCGCGCGCGCCAGCGCCACGGCCTGCCGCCCCTGCCTGCCTGAGCGCCTCAGCCCGGCAGGCGCTCCGCAGCGCGGCTGCCGCGGCGCAGGCTTTCCAGCTTGGCGGAATAGCGCTCACGGTCCATGGGTGTGGTGCTGTGCTCGCGCGCCAGGGCCAGGTGCTTGCGCACCTCGTCCATCTGGCCCAGCCCGTAATTGGCCAGGGCCAGCCAGAAGTGGAACTCGTGCACATAGGCCGAGCGTTCGATCTCGCGGGTGAAGAGGCGCTTGGCCTCCTGGAACTCGCCCCGCTTCATCGCGGCGATGCCCAGGTCATAGAACTTGTAAGGAGGCTCCAGCTGCAGCTCCCGTAGCCGGGCACTGAGTTGCTGGGCCTCCTGCATCTGCCCACTATCCTGCAGGACCAGCACCAGATTGGACAGGGTCTGCGTGTTGGCGGGTTCCTGCTGCAGCACCTGTCTGAAGACCTGCTCCGCCAGGGCCGGATGCCCCGCTCGGCGGTAGATCACGCCCAGGGTGTTCTGGGCAGCCAGAAAACGCGGGTCACTCAGCACCGCGGCGCGCGCCCAGCCGTAGGCGGCGTCCAACTGCCCTTCGCGCAAAGACTCGGCCGAGCGGTTGTTGTAGTACATGGCCAGCACCGTGCCCTCCTCGATCGCGCGGCTGCGCTGGCGGCGCAGCTGATCGGCGGGCAGAAAGTCAATCGTCAGCAGCTCTCCCACATCAAAGACGCGGGCGCCGCTGCGTTCCAGGCGCGGCTGTCCCAGGCTCAGGTTCACATGGCCAGCCACCAGATAAAGATCACCGCTGCGGCTCCAAAGCTCCTCGACAAACACGCTGTTGAAGCGCACCGGCAGGCCCAGGTGCTTGGCAAAGGCCGCCGTCATCAGCACCAGTGAGAGGCAATTGCCACGCCGCGCCTCAAAGGCCTCGGCCGCATTGCGGGTGCGACTGTCGTCGTACTCCAGCTGCAGCTGCCCGCGCTTGTACAAGGCATCGAGCATGCCCTGGCGCAAGCCCTTGCTGCGTGCGAGGGCCGTGATCTCCTGCTCCGCGTAATCCACCATGGCCGGCGTCATGGCCAGCACCTGATGCGGCTCGGGCAAGGGGCCGGGCGCGCCAAAGAGATCGTCTCGCAGCAGGCCTTGTGGCGACGGTGCCAGCGCTGGCGGGCTGGCACAGCCCCCCAAGAGCATCAGCAGGCCGAAAAAGAGGCCGTGCAGGAGACCATGCAGAGGGCCGGACAGCGGCAATGCGCGAGAGCTGGGTGCGGACATGGTGCAACACCTCCCGTGCCTGGACCCAGGCACTGCATCGCAACCCTAGCACCACAGGCCCCGCCGTGCCAGCGAGGCAGCCCGCCGCCGCCCCGGCTTCAGTCCAGCACGTAAACCAGGGCGGTGCGCGCCGGGATCTCGAATCGACCGCGCTCGGGGTCGAAGCGGGCCTGCTCACGCGGCCGGCTGTCGGCCGCCTCGGGCGCCAGATGAACGGGGTGCAGGCGCCAGGTCTGGCCGCGCGTTTCGGGCAGGTCCAGGGCCTGAGGCTTCAGGTCGGCATTGATGGCGTAGAGCAGGCGCTGAAAGCCAGCGCCGGGCAGGCCACGACCGTCCAGCTCGCCCACCAGCAGGGTGGGCTGCTGCGTGGGGCCGGTGTTGTGCAGGCGCAGTCGCTGGCGCACCTGCTCGGCGCTGTCCAGGCGGAACAGGCGCGAGCTGGCGCGCAGGCGCAGCAGATCGGCAAAAGCCGCCACCGTCCAGCGGATCTGGGCCGGCTCGGGACGGATTTCGTCGGAGCGCGCCAGCACGGGGCGCATCCAGGGGTAATGCGCCGCATTGTCCGGCCGGGGCGGCAGGCCGGTGCCGAAATAGTTGGTCTGCAGCGACCAGTCCAGGCGGTTGAACCAGTCGCCCGAGTCATAGCTGTTGCGGTCCAGAGACTTGGAGCGCAGGGTCTCCACCCCGGCATGGAAATAGGCCACGCCCTGGCTGAAGGCGGTGAGCGCCATGCCCAGCAGCTGCACGCGCGCCCGGTCCTCGCGCGAGGTGTCCAGGGGCAGGCGCAGGGCGTTGAGGTCGAAAAGGGTCTGGTTGTCGTGGTTGTCGGCGTAGTTCACCACCTCGCCGGGGGCGGCCGCATAGCCGGCGGGCTGACCCGCATAGTCGATCTGCGCGCCGCGCCGGCGCTGGCCGTCCCAGCCTTGCAACTCATAGTCGCGCAGGCTGCCGGCCAGGGCCAGGCGCAGCAGATCGGCGCTGCGCATCAGGTCCTCCCGGCTCGCGCCGCCGCCCAGGGCGTTGGGGGCGTAGAACTGACCGTTGAGCCAGCCCTGGCGGCTCACCATCTGGGCCCCGGCATCCGAGACACCGCCGCCCCGCAGCGCATCGCGCCCGCGGTCGCTGAAGGTGGCGATGCCGCTGCCGGGCAGGGAGAGCTGGGAGGCCTGCACAAAGCGGGCGCCATCGGCCACCTCGCCAAAGTTCCAGCCCTCGCCGATCAGGGGCACGGCATGGTCCAGCTCGGCCCGCAGCCGCGCCTGCAGGCGCTCCATCAGGGCGCGCGGCTGATGGGCCATCAGGTCGAAGCGGAAGGAGGCGATGCGGTACTCGCGTGCCCACAGCAGCACCGAGTCCAGCAGCAGGCGGCCCATCATGCGGCGCTCGGTGGCGGTGTTGTCGCAGCAGGTGGAGCGCTCGATGCGCCCCTGGGCGTCATAGCGCTGGTAGTAGCCGGGCACCACGCGGTCCAGCACCGACTGCTCATGCTGGCCCGCCGCGGCCGTGTGGTTGTAGACCACGTCCATGCCCGTGCGCAGGCCGATGCCCGCCAGGGCCTGCACCATGCGGCGGAACTCCAGGATGCGGCGTCCGCCCTCATTGGCATCGCTGGCATAGCTGCCCTCGGGCGCGTTGAAGTGCCAGGGGTCGTAACCCCAGTTGAAGCAGTCGCGGCCGGCCTGCGCCATCACCGCGGCCTGCTGGGCCTCGCTGTCGGGCGGCGCGCCGACGGGCAGCTCGGGCTGCACACAGCCGCGCTCGGGCACGCTGGCGATGTCAAAGACCGGCAGCAGATGCACATCGGTGAGCCCCGCCTCGCTCAGGCGGCGCAGATGCTGCATGCCCGGGGAGCCGGTCTCGGTGAAGGCCTCGTAGCGCCCGCGCCGCGCCGGGCTGACCGAGGCGTCGTCGCGCGAGAAGTCACGCACATGCAGCTCGTACACCACCATGTCCGTATTGCCGCGCACCCGGGCCGGCGGGCGCAGCGCATCCCAGCCCGGCGGCTTGTAGGCCGGGTCGGCCAGGTCCACGATGAAGCTGCGTCGCGAGTCCGCGTTCAGGCTCAGCGAGTAGGGATCGGTCACGCGGTTGAGCACCCGGCCCAGCCCGCGCACCTGCACCTCCACCAGATAGCTGTAGTAGCCGCCGCGGGCGCTGGCGGGCAGCCTGCCCTGCCACAGGCCCGTGGCCGCATCCCGGCGCAGGGGCAGCACGCGCCCTGCAGCGCCCTCGGCTTCGGGGTAGTGGCACAGATGCACCCGGCGCGCCGTGGGCGCCCACAGGCGCAGATCGAAGCCGCCAGCAGCGCGCGGGCTCAGGCCCAGGGCGGGCGCCCGCTCGGCCGCGGCATACAGCGTGTCCAGCAAGGCCCCATGCTGCAGGCCGCTGAGCTGCTGCACGCGGCCCTGAGCGTCCTCAGCCACCCGCAGCAACTGGCCGCGCAGCCATTGCCGCAAGGTGGCTGCCGGCACATCCGCCGGCAGGGCCAGCCGCCGGCCCGGGCCGATCCAGGCCTGGGTACCGGTGGGTGTGTGGGCGCCCTGGTCGCGCAGGTCCAGCACCGCATCAAAGCCCCGCACCGGCGCGCCCACGGCGGCCTGCAAACCGCCCGCCGCCGCGTGGTAGAGCCGGTAGCGCCACCCTGGCTCGGCCGGTTCGAGCCCGGCCCAGATGAGTTCGCCCAAGGCGCGCGTGCCGCCCTCCCCTTCCAGCATTTGCACGGCCGCGTCATGCGGCGGCAGCTGCTCGGCCTGCAGCAGGCGGCTGCTGGCCGGCGCATCGCAGGCCCGGCGCAACGCGGCCTCGCTCAGACCGGCCGCCGTGGCAAGCGCCGTTGCCGAGAGGCCCAGGGCCAGCAGGCTCAGGCTGCGCAGCCCCCGGTTCATCGAGACACGCAAACGCTGGGCAGGGC
>NZ_JBKCLH010000192.1:0-62098 GCF_046300915.1 Roseateles sp.
CTTCATCCCCGCCCTTGAGCCGCCAGCTGCAGCAGCAGGCGGCTCAAGGGCGGGGCTGCAGGGGGGGGGGGGGAACAAGACACGGCGCCCGTGTAGGCGCTGCGCCCCGAGCAAGCCTGCGTCTCGCCAGGGATTGGCAAAGCAGACACAATGCCCCCATGGCATCCAAACCTCGCTTGGGCAGCACGCCCCCCCCAGTGACACCACCCGCCGAAGACGCACCGGTGTCCGAGCGCATCCGGTATCGCCTGATCAGTGCCGGCTGTCGCCATCACGCCAATGACAATATCGCCGCCTTCATCCAGGACGGTGAGTTGGAGCAGTTGCAGAACGAAGTCGCCGCCAAGATGCAGGAGGTGCTGCGCGCCCTGGTGATCGACACCGACAGCGATCACAACACCCAGGAAACCGCCAAGCGCGTGGCCAAGATGTATCTGCGCGAGATATTCAAGGGCCGCTACAGCGAGGCCCCGGCGGTGACCGAGTTCCCCAATGCCGAGCGCCTGAACGAGCTGATGATCGTGGGCCCGATCACGGTGCGCAGCGCCTGCTCCCACCATCTGTGCCCCATCATGGGCAAGGTCTGGGTGGGTCTGCTGCCCAACGAGCATTCCAATCTGATCGGGCTGTCCAAGTACGCACGGCTGACCGAGTGGATCATGAACCGGCCCCAGATCCAGGAAGAGGCCGTGACCATGCTGGCCAATGAGCTGCAGGAGCGTGTGCAGCCGGACGGCCTGGCCATCGTGATGGAGGCCGATCACTTCTGCATGCACTGGCGCGGCGTGAAGGACATGGACTCCAAGATGACCAACAGCGTGATGCGTGGCGCCTTCCTGAAGGACGCCAATCTGCGCCGCGAGTTCCTCTCCCTGCTGTCCAGGAAAAACTGAGCCCCGCGCTCTTCAGACCACCACCACGAGAGGTCACCGCCCCATGCTCGTCCGCCTGCTCTATGCCAGCCGCGCCACTCACGCCATGACCGAGGCGGAGCTGCAAGCCATCCTGAAGTCCTCCCGGGATCACAACCCCGCCACGGGCCTGACCGGCCTGCTCTGCTACAGCGACGGCATCTTCATCCAGGTGCTGGAAGGCGGCCGCGACGCGGTGAACGCGCGCTACAAGGCCATCGTGGACGATGCCCGCCATCGCGACGTGATCATCCTGTCCTACGAGGAGATCGGCGAGCGCCACTTCGCCGGCTGGAGCATGGGCCAGGTGAATCTGCACCGCCTCAACCCGGCCCTGGTGCTCAAGTACTCGGCCACGACCAAGCTGGACCCCTACGCCATGTCCGGCCGCGCCCTGATGGCCCTGTTCCAGGAACTGGTCAGCACCGGCGCCATCGTCTGCTCTTGATCAGCCACGCCCAGGCGGCACGACCGAGGCGCCAGCCCGACTGACCGAGCAGGAGCCCGAGGATCCGGCTTTGCCGGTCCTACGGGCTCGCCCCCTTGAGGGGGCGCGCGCAGCGCGTAGGGGGGAGCCTATCAGGCCAGGGCGTCGGACCAAATGGTGCGGGCCCAGTTCCAGGCGTAGGTAGCCTCAAGCTCATTGGGCGCGGCGGACACGCCGCCCGAGCCGGCCACGGTCTTGAAGGTCTTCTCCGCCGCCACGTACTCATGCACGCTGGCCACGTGGATCACGTTCTTGCCCGTGTCCACATAGCTGTAGCAGGTGTTGGTGAGCATGGGCGCGGGGTTGATCTCCCAGCCATTGAGCTCGGCCACGATGGCGGCCGCGGCCACCTTGGCATGGCTGTTGGCCATATGGCCGCTCTTGGGCATCAGGGGGGCGATCTGGATGGCGTCGCCCAGCACATGGATGTCCTTGGCCGCGGTGGACTCGAAGTTCAGGTAGTTCACCCCCACCCAGCGACCATTGCTGTTGGCCAGGCCGGTCTGCACCGCAATGGCACCGGCCCGCATGCTGGGCAGCACGTTCAGCACATCGGCCTTCACATCGTCCTGCACCTCGAACTTGACGGTGCTGGCCTTGGCGTCCACCGCCACCGCCTTGTGCTGCGGACGGTACTCGATGATGCCCTTGTACTGCTCGGCCCAGATCTTCTTAAACAGCGGCCCCTTGGAGATGACGTCCTGGTTGGCATCCAGGATCAGGACCTTGGAGCGCGGCTTGGCCTGCTTGAAATAGCTGGCGATCACGCTGGCGCGCTCATAGGGCCCCGGCGGGCAACGATAGGGCGCCTCGGGAATGGTGATGGCATAGACGCCACCATCGGGCATGGCCTCCAGCTGGCGGCGCAGAGCCACGGTCTCGGGGCCGGCCTTCCAGGCCTGCAGGATCTGGCCGGCGGCCTGGGCTTCCTTGAGTCCGGCCACCGAATCCCACATCAGGTCGATGCCGGGGCTGAGCACCAGCTTGTCGTAGGCGATGCTCGCGCCCGAGGCCAGGGTGGCCACGCGCTTGGCGGCATCAATGCCGGCCACATAGTCACGCACCACGGTCACGCCATGCTTGGCGCGCAGCGCGGTGTAGGGCACGGTCAGCTCCTGGATCTGGCGCGCGCCGCCCACCACCAGGTTGGAGATGGGACAGGACACAAAAGCCTCATTCGGCTCGACCAGGACCACCTCGATCTTGTAGTCCGAGAACAGACGGATGTACTTGGCGGCCGTGGCGCCACCATAGCCCCCACCCACCACCAGCACGCGGGCCTTGGACGGCACCGAGGTGCTGGCGCAGCCCACCAGACCCAGGGCGGCCAGGGCGGCGGCGCCCTGCAGGAGGTTGCGTCGTTGCAGCTTGCTCATATCGATCTCCCCGGGGTCAGTGGCGCGGCAGGGCAGCGAAGTACGCGGCCATCTGTGCGATCTGGGCATCGCTATAGCCCTTGGCCAGCTGGTGCATCACGGTGGCCTGGCGGGCACCGCTCTTGAAAGCCTTCATCTGCTCGGTGAAGTAGGTGGCGGGCATGCCAGCAAGACCTGGCACGGCCGAGCCCTCAATGGCGCGGCCGCCGGTACCGTGGCAGTTGGCGCAGGTGGCGGCCAGGGCCTTGAGATGCAGGATCTTGCCGGCTTCCTGGGCCTGGACGGTGCCAGCACCCAGGGCCAGCAGCGCGGCGCAAAACAGTGCTCGCAGCGTCATGATGGAGTCTCCTCGCAGGGGGGAGCGCCAGTTTAGGCACAGGCCCGGGGAATTTCCAAGAACCAATCCCGATAAGCATATTCCCGCGCCACGGGATGGGCCGCCTCAGAGCGAGCGCGCCTCGGCAAAGCCGTAGAGTCCGGCGAGGATGCGCGTGGGGAACTGCTGCAGCGCCTCGTTGTACTGCGAGACTGCCTGATTGAAGACCTGGCGTGCAAAGGCCCGCTGGCGCTCGATCAGCTTGAGCTCATCCAGCAGGGCATGGAGCTCCGACATGCCACTGAGCTCGCCATGGTGCTCGACCAGGGAGTTCAGCCGCGTCAGCGCCGCACCGTGAACCGCCGTGGCCACAGCCAGCGCGGCCAGGGGATCGCCCGCGTAGGGCTTGGCGCGTGCGGCCTGGGCCGCACTTGAAGCCTCGAGCTGGGCCGTCTCCAGCGCCTCGAAGGTGGCCTGCTCATTGGCCAGCAGAGGGCGCAGCAGGGTCAGCAGCTTGCTGCAGGCCTCGGCCCGGGCCGTCAGGGCTTGGTCCAGCTGCCTGAAAGCCTCGCCGATCGCATTGCGCAGGCGCATCAGGCGGTTGTAGGCCCCTATGCCCCAGAAGAACAGGATGGCCGCCAGTGCCCAGCCCAGCCAGCTCCAGCCGCCGCCGCTCATGCTGCGACGAATTCCTGGTAGCCGCGCGCCCGCAGCTCGCAGGCCGGGCAGTGGCCGCAGCCATAGCCCCAGTCGTGGCGCTGGCCGCGCTCGCCCAGATAGCAGGTGTGGGTGTGCTCGGCGATCAGGGCGTTCAGCGCCGGGCCGCCCAGGCGCTGCGTCAGCGCCCAGGTCTCGGCCTTGGTGATGAACATCAGCGGGGTCTCCAGCGTCATGGGCGTGTCCAGGCCCAGGCTCAGGGCCACTTGCAAGGCCTTGAGCGTGTTGTCGCGGCAATCGGGGTAGCCGGAGAAATCGGTCTCGCACATGCCGCCCACCAGCACCGAGGCGCCGCGGCGGTAGGCCAGGGTGGCGGCAAAAGTCAGGAAGAGCAGATTGCGACCGGGCACAAAGGTGTTGGGCAGGCCATTGGCCTGCAGCTCGATGGCGCGCTCGCTGGTGAGCGCCGTGTCCGAGATCTGGCCCAGCAGGCTCAGGTCCAGCACATGGTCCTCGCCCAGCTTGGCACCCCAGGCCGGGAACTGCGCGGCCATCTCGCGGCGCACGGTCTGGCGGCAGTCCAGTTCGATGCGGTGGCGCTGGCCGTAGTCGAAGCCCAGGGTCTCGACCGCGGCATAGCGGTCCAGGGCCCAGGCCAGGCAGGCGGTGGAGTCCTGGCCGCCCGAGAAGAGCACCAGGGCCTTGCGCTGGCGGTTGGCCTGCGGCGGCAGCGTCGTGCTCATTGGCGAATCTCCCCCTGGCCCAGCACCACCCACTTCATCGAGGTGAGACCCTCCAGGCCCACGGGGCCGCGGGCGTGGAACTTGTCGGTGCTGATGCCGATCTCCGCGCCCAGGCCGTACTCGAAGCCGTCGGCAAAGCGGGTGCTGGCATTGACCATCACGCTGGCCGAGTCCACCTCGCGCAGAAAGCGCATGGCGTTGGGATGATTCGTCGTCAGGATCGCATCGGTGTGGTGCGAGCCGTAGCGGTTGATATGGGCAATGGCCTCATCCAGGCTGTCCACCACCTTGATGCTGATGATGGGGGCCAGGTACTCGGTGGACCAGTCTTCTTCGGTGGCCGCCGCCAGCTTGGCGCCCGGCAGAGGACCCAGCAGGGCCAGGGCGCGCGGGCAGGCGCGCATCTCCACGCCCTTGAGCGCGAAGAGCGCGCCGATCTCGGGCAGGAAGTCCGCCGCCCTCGCTGCATGCACCAGCAGGGACTCGGTGGCATTGCAGGGGCTGTACTTCTGGGTCTTGGCGTTGTCCACCACCTTGAGCGCCAGGGCCAGATCCACCTCGGCGTCCACATAGCTGTGGCAGTTGCCGTCCAGATGCTTGATCACCGGCACGCGTGCCTCGCGGCTGATGCGCTCGATCAGACCCTTGCCGCCGCGCGGAATGATCACGTCCACGAATTCCGGCATGGCGATCAGCTGCCCCACCGCGGCACGGTCCGTGGTGTTGACGAGCTGCACCGCCGCCCGGGGCAGGCCGGCCTCTTCCAGCGCATCACCCACCAAACCGGCCAGGGCCAGATTGGAGTGGATGGCTTCCGAGCCGCCACGCAGGATGCAGGCATTGCCGCTCTTGATGGCCAGGGAGGCGGCTTCGATGGTCACATTGGGCCGGCTCTCATAAATCATGCCGAACACGCCCAGGGGCACGCGCATCTGCCCCACGCTGATACCGGTGGGCCGGCGCTTCACGCCCGTGATCTCACCGATGGGATCGGGCATGGCCGCCAGCTGCTCGCAGCCCTCGGCCACCGTGGCCAGCACCTTGTCGCTGAGGCTCAGGCGGTCCAGCATGGGCGCGTCCAGGCCGGCGGCACGCCCGGCCTGCAGATCCCGCTGGTTGGCGTCCTGCAGCTCAGGCCCCGCATCGCGCAGGCGACGCGCCAGGGCCAGCAAGGCCTGGTTCTTGGCCAGGGTGGGCGCGGCCGCCATGGCCGTGGCGGCCAACCGGGCCTGCCGGCCCAGGGTCTGCATATAGGCGGTGAGTTCTTTGCTGTGCTCGCTCATGGTGGGGAGATTGTCGCCGAGCGCCGTCAAGCCAGGGTCTGCAGGCGCTGCAAGGCCTGGGCCGCCAGCTGCCGGGTCAGCTCGCCCGCACCCAGGCCGCGCGGCGAAAGCGGTGCCGCCTGACCGGCCCACAGAGGCATGAAGTCCCCCGCCGCAACGCCCCCTTGGGCCTCGCTGGCCGCACGCAGCGGTGCCAGCGCCCCGCCGGCGGTCGGAAAGGCCGGCGCCAGCTCGGACAGCGGCCCCACTTCGCGCATCAGGCGGTTGACGATGCCGCGCGCCGGGCGGCCGGTGAAGAGATTGGTCAGGGCCGTGGTCTCGGCCGCCTCGCTCTGCAGGGCCGCGCGATGCGGCGCGGGCAGGTGGGCCTGGGGCGTGTAGAGATAGGCGCTGCCGATCTGCACCCCGGCCGCACCCAGTGCGAAGGCGGCCGCGATGCCGCGCGCATCGGCAATGCCACCGCTGGCGATCACGGGGACGTCCCCCGCCGCATCCACCACCTGGGGCAGCAGGGCAAACAGCCCCGGCTGGCTGTAGACCTCATCGTGCAGGAAGACGCCACGGTGGCCGCCCGCCTCCGCGCCCTGGGCAATGATGGCGTCCACGCCACGCTCGCGCAGCCAGCGCGCCTCGGCCCCCGTGGGGGCACTGGCCCTCCCACGCGCCCCGCTGGCCCGCACCCGCGCCAGCAGCTCGGGCTCAGGCAGGCCGAAGTGGAAGCTCACGACCGCGGGCCGGTAGGCCTCCACCAGCTCGCAAGCCGCAGCGTCAAATGGATTGCGGCCCGTGGCGGGCAGGGGCACGGCCGGGTCCAGACCCAGCTCCAGGTAGTAGGGGCGCAGGCGCTCGCGCCAGGCGGCCTCGCGCGCCGCATCGGGCGCGGGGTTCTGGTGGCAGAAGAAGTTCAGATTGATGGGCCGGGCGGTGGCGGCGCGTATCAGATCCAGCTCGCGGCGCGGGGCCTCGGGCGAGAGCAGGGCGCAAGGCAGGGAGCCCAGGCCACCGGCCTCGCTGACCGCGATCACCATCTCGTGCAGCGTAGGCCCCGCCATGGGCGCCTGCACGATGGGCAACTCGATGCCCAAGAGTTCCAGCAGGCGGGTGTCGGGCCAGGTCTTGCTCATGGCGGTCGGGCTTTCAGGAAAACCGGGTCAGCAGACTCAGCCACAGCGGTGCACTGAGCACAAAGGCCAGGGTGGAGATCACGGTGGCGGCCGTCACCTCGGTCTCGTGGCAACGATAGCGCTGCGCGAAGATCAGCGCATTCGAGCCCACGGGCAGAGCCGCAATCATCACGATCACCGACAGGGGCAAGCCGCTCAGGCCAAACACCCAATGCGCCACCAGCAGCACCAGGGCCGGCAGGGCAAAGAGCTTGAGCAGGGCCAGGCCCAGGGCCCCGCGCCATTGGCGCGGCCAGCCGTAATAGGCCAGGGACATACCGATCAGGGTCAGGCACAGCGGCACCACGGCCGTGCCCAGCAGCTGCAGCACCTCGTCCAGCACCGCCGGCAGGGTCAGGCCCAGACCGTTGAACGCCAAGCCGGCCACCACGGGCAGCACCACCGGATGGATCACGGTGTTGCGCACCGTGGCCTTGAGCGTCTCGGCCAGACTCTGCCCCGGCTGGGCGCGGGCCAGATCATGCTCCACCAGCACGGTCAGCAGGCTCAGGATCACCAGGGCATGCAGGCTGACCACGGTGATGTGCAGGGCCAGGCCCGCCTCGCCAAACACGCCGGCCGCCAAGGGCACGCCCACCTGCAAGGTATTGCCGAAACACACGGTGATGGCCTGCACGCTGGGCAGGGCTGGCGCCACACGGCCGGCGCCGCGGCGACGCGGCACGCCATAGACCAGCAGCAAGAGCAGGGCCAGGGGCAGGAAGAAGGCCCCCAGCATCAGCCAGGGCAGGCTGGCAAAGTCCACCCGCGCCGTGGTGCGGAACAGCAGGGCCGGCACAAAGATGTAGAAGGCCGCGGCCGAGAGCACGCGCGCCGGGTCACCGCCCTGCCCGCCCGCATCGCGCCCGCCCAGCCAGCGCATATGGCCGACGAACCAGCCTATGGCCACCGTGATGAAGATGGCCAGCAGCTTGTAGAACACCACCCAGGTCATGGCCGGAGTATCCCGCCGCCTCCCGGCCCGCGGAGCACGGCCGGCTCGGTATGCGCACGCCGCCTCAGGCCGACAGGGGCAGCTCCAGCTCGAAGCCGAACACGCTGCCCTGACCGGGCGTGCTGCTGACCTGGATGCGACTGTCCATCAGCTGCATCAGCTGCTGGCTGATGGACAGGCCCAGGCCCGTGCCACCATCGCGCCGACTCAGATCCGACACCTGCTCGAAGGGCTGGAACAGCCGCTCCAGCTGGTCGGGCGCAATGCCGATGCCGCTATCGGCCACTTCCACCCGCAGACGCACGCTGACCGGGCCCCGCTGGATCACGCGTGCCTCCAGTGAGACCCAGCCGCTGTCGGTGAATTTGATGGCATTGGACAGCAGGTTCAGCAGCACCTGGCGCAGGCGCTGACCGTCCACCCGGGCGCGCAGGGGCAGCGCAGAGTCCAGTTCCTGCTTGAAGAGCAGCCCCTTTTGCTCGGCGCGCAGGCGCATGGAGTCGCCCACCACCTCCAGCAGGGCGCGCAGGTCCACCACGGCCGGCATGAGCCTGAGCTTGCCGGCCTCGATGCTGGCCATGTCCAGCAGATCGGTCACCAGGCTCAGCAAATGCTCGCCGGACTCGCGCATCAGCTTGATCTTGGCCTGCTGGGCCGGGCTCAGGCTGGCGTCCATCTGCAGCAGCTGGGAGAAGCCCAGGATGGCGTTCAGGGGCGTACGGAATTCATGGCTCATGGTGGCCAGAAAGCGGCTCTTGCTCTGGCTGGCGCTCTCCGCTCGCAGGCGCGCCAGATTCAGCTCGGCGGTGCGCTCGGCCACCAACTCCTCCAGATGATCGCGGTGGCGGGTCAGCTCCTGCTCGGCCAGGCGGCGCTGCGTGATGTCGCTGACCATGCCCTCGATGCGCGGCCCGCCCTCGGTGGCGGCCACCACATGCACGCTCAGCTCCAGCCAGAGCTCGCGTCCGTCATGCGTGCCCACCAGCAAGGGCAGCTGCTGCAGCACACGGTGACGCAGCAGCGCCCGGGCAATGCGGCGGTACTCGGCCGCCTCCACGCGCACCAGGCGGCTCAGGCTGGGTCGCCCCTGCAGGGCCTGCTGGGGCTGGGGATAGCCCAGCATCTGGGCCAGGGCGCGGTTGAGGTCCAGCAAACGGCCACGCGCATCGGCCTGAAAAATGCCCTCCGTCGCGTTCTCGAACAGGCCACGGTAGCGCGCTTCCGAGAGCCGCAAGCCCTCGGCCGAGCTCAGCAGCTGCAGACTCATGGCATTGAGGCGGCGGGTCAACTGCCCCACCTCGTCCTCCCGCGCCACGGGCAGGGTGGCGCCCAGCTCGCCATCGGCCACGCGCTGGGCAAGACCGCCCAAGGCCGCGACGGGCCGGGCCACCAGGCGAGATACCAGCCAGTAGCTGCTGATGATGACGGCCGCCAGCATGGCCGCCAACAGGCTCACCACCATCAGCCGGGTCTGAGCCAAGGCCTTGTGCAGCGGCTCTCGACTGAACAGCAGGCGCGCCTGGCCGAGGGACTCGGCCCGCATCATGGGCGGGCTCTGATGCGGTATGTCGACCAGCAACTCCAGGCTCTGATACGGCTGCAGAACACTCTCGCGCTGCCGCCGTACGGGTTCACCGGCCACGCCCCGCACGCTGATTTCAAGGGTATGCAGCTCCGGCTCGGCCATGGCCGCATCCAGCAGATGACCCAGGGTGGCGTAGTCCAGATTCCAGAGCGGGCCGGCCACGCTGCGCGCCACCATCTGGGCGCTGCGCTCGGCCCGGGCCTGCAAGGCCGACTCCAGGCCGCGCGCCTCCCGCGCCATCCAGAACCAGCCCACCAGCACCACCAGGGCCGAGGCGGCCAGGGCCATGCCAGCGATCAGGCGCGTCTGTATGCTCAGTGTGCGGGGCAGCAAGGCCATGGTCTCCCTCAGAGCCCGTCCGGGGGACGGGCTGCGTGGGGAGTGTCGCGCAAGATCTGCCCCTCCTGACCGCGGTTTCAGGACTTGGCCGTCTTGCGCGCGGCCGCCTTCTTGGCCGGGGCCTTGGCCGCAGGTCGCCCGCCGGCACGCGGCTCGAACTCGAAGATCACCTTGCCTTCCTTCTTGTCATAGGACAGGAAGGCCTTGAACTTGCGGCGGGTCTTGTTGGAGACGAAGCCGTCCAGCAGATCGGTCTTGCCCAGGGTCAGCAGCTTCTCGACCTGGGCCGCCTCGATGGGCTGCTGCAGGATGATCTTGCCGCTCTTGAAGTCGCAAGTGACGTTGGCGCCGACCGCGTGCTCGCAGACATAGTTGCTGCCGTGCTCGAAGACTCGGCCCTGGCACTTGGGGCAGGCGCCCAGCGAGGACTGGCCGCCGAAGTCCACGGGCTCGCCACTTTCCTCGGCCTTCTTGGCGTCCTCGCCGAAGTCGAACTCCAGCTTCCAGTTGTCGATCTCGGCGTCAAAGACCAGGGCCAGCTCGGCCGTGAAGGGCCAGCCGGCCTTGGAGCGGAAGCCTTCCAGCGGGCCGATCTTCTTGTCGGCCAGGAACTGTTCCACCTCGTGCAGCTCAAAGCTGCGGCCGCCCGGAATCTTGCCGATGGAGAAGCCGCAGCCCTCGGAGGCCCCATCCTTGCCGGTGCAGGTGAAGCGGCGGTAGTTTTCCTTGACCACGCCGCCGCACTTGGGGCACGGCGCCTTCAGGGTGGCGTAGTCGCCGGGGATGGTGTCGCGGTCGTACTCCTTGGCCTTCTTGACCACCTTCTCGGTCATGGCGGCGATCTCGGCCATGAAGGCCTCGCGCTTGAGGCGACCCTTCTCCATCTCGGAGAGCTGGTGTTCCCAGTTGCCGGTGAGCTCGGGCTTGGTCAGCTCGTCCACGCCCAGGCCGCGCAGCAGGGTCATCAGCTGGAAGGCCTTGGCCGTGGGGATGAGCTCGCGACCCTCGCGCAGCATGTACTTCTCGGCCAGCAGGCCTTCGATGATGGCCGCGCGCGTGGCCGGCGTGCCCAGGCCCTTCTCGGCCATGGCCTCGCGCAGCTCGTCGTCCTCCACCAGCTTGCCCGCACCTTCCATGGCGGAGAGCAGGGTGGCTTCGGTGTAGCGGGCCGGCGGCTTGGTCTGCAGGGCCTTGAGATCGCTGCTCTCGGTGCGCACCACCTCGCCGGGCGCCCCCGGCACCAGCATGGCGCCGCTGGTGCCGGGCTCGGCGTTCTCGTCGGCGGCTTCCTTGCCGTAAACGGCCTGCCAACCCGGCTTGACCAGCACCTTGCCATTGGTCTGGAAGGCGTATTCCTTGCCCGCGGCCTTGACCGTGGAGATGCGGGTGGTGACCTGGAACTCGGCCGGCGGGAAGAACACCGCCAGGAAGCGCTTGACCACCATGTCGTAGAGCTTGGCCTCGGCCTCGGTCAGGCTCTTGGGCGTCTGCAGCGTGGGGATGATGGCGAAGTGGTCCGAGACCTTGCTGTTGTCGAAGACCTTCTTGGTGGGCTTGATATAGCCGTTCTTCAGCGCCGTGGCCGCATGCGTGGCCAGGGGCATCAGGGCGATGGGCAGCTCCTCGCTGGCCAGCACCTCGGCGGTCTGCTTGGCCACGCCCAGATAGTCCTCGGGCAGGTAGCGCGAGTCGGTACGCGGGTAGGTCAGCACCTTGTGCTTCTCGTACAGGGCCTGGGCCAGGGAGAGCGTGGTCTTGGCCGAGAAGCCGAAGCGCGAGTTGGCCTCGCGCTGCAGGGTGGTCAGATCGTAGAGGCCGGGGCTGGCCTGGGTGCTGGGCTTGCTCTCCTCGGTGACCGTGGCGGGCTGGCCCTTGACGGCCTCGGCTATCGCCTGGGCCTCGGCCAGGGTCCAGAGGCGGTCGGCCCGCTTCTCGGCATCCTGCTCGTCCTTCTTCCACTTCGGGTCGAACCACTTGCCCTCGTACTGACCGGCCACGGCGTCGAAGCTGCCGCGCACCTCCCAGTAGTCGCGGTAGACATGCTTGCGGATCTTCTCCTCGCGCTCCACCACGATGGAGAGCGTGGGCGTCTGCACCCGGCCCACGGTGGTCAGGAAGAAGCCGCCGTCGCGGGAATTGAAGGCCGTCATGGCGCGGGTGCCGTTGATGCCCACCAGCCAGTCGGCCTCGGAGCGGCAGCGCGCGGCGTCGGCCAGGGGCAGCATCTGCTGGTCGCTGCGCAGCTTCTCGAAGCCCTCGCGGATGGCTTGCGGCGTCATGCTCTGCAGCCACAGCCGGCTGACCGGCTTGTTGACGGGCGTCTTGGCCGTGCCGGCGTACTGCACGATCAGGCGAAAGATCAGCTCACCCTCGCGGCCCGCGTCACAGGCATTGATCAGGGACGTGACGTCCTTGCGCTTGATCAGCTTGACCAGGGCATTGAGCCGGCCCTTGCTCTTGTCGATGGGGTTGAGATCGAAGTGCGGCGGGATCACCGGCAGGTGGGCGAAGCTCCACTTGCCGCGCTTGACGTCGAACTCCTCCGGGGCCTTGATCTCCACCAGATGGCCCACGGCCGACGAGACCACGTACTCGTCGTTCTCGAAATACTCGTCGTGCTTCTCGAACTTGCCCGACTGCGGGGTGAGTGCGCGCACGATGTCCTGCGCCACGGATGGCTTCTCGGCAATGATCAGGGACTTGCTCATGGTCTCTATTTCTATCAGGTGCGCCAGCATGGCGACGCGACCTGCCTACAATCCGGCCTCGCGCGCCCGTACGCACACACGTACGCGCGCACCCATGATTTCAATGTACCGAACTCGGACGATGACGCAAGCCGCCGCCAAGACGCCCTCCAGACGCCTCCAGGTCAAGCGCTCCGGCGTCCACGGCCGCGGCGTCTACGCCGCCCGCCACATCGAGGCCGGCGAAGTCCTGATCGAGTACACGGGCGAGCGCATCAGCTGGGACGAAGCCCTGCGCCGCCATCCGCACGACCCCAAGCAGCCCCACCACACCTTCTACTTCCACATCGAAGGGGGCGAGGTGATCGACGCGCTCTACGGCGGCAACAGCTCGCGCTGGATCAACCACAGCTGCGATCCCAACTGCGAGGCCGAGGAAACCCCCGCGGGTCGGGTCTTCATCAAGGCCCTGCGAGACCTGCTGCCGGGCGAGGAGCTGTTCTACGACTACGGGCTGGTCATCGACGAGCGCTACACACCCAAGCTCAAGAAGCAGTTCGCCTGTTATTGCGGCAGCGACAACTGCCGTGGCACCATGCTGGCGCCCAAGCGATAGGAAGACATGGCGGAACATCATCAGCAATGGGGCGCCGAAGCCCTCTGGCAAGACCTGGAACCCCTGCTGCCGGGTCTGAGCATCGAGGTGCTGGCCCGCACCGAATCCACCAACACCACCCTGCTGGAGCGGGTGCGCAGCGAGCAGCACCAGCGCGGCAGCCTGGAGCGCAGTCCGTATGGGCGGCGCGCCCATGATCTGCAGCCCTGCCTGCTGGTGGCCGAACACCAGACCCATGGCCGCGGCCGCATGGGGCGCAGCTGGCATGCCACGCCCGGCGCCTCGCTGACCTTCTCCCTGTCCCTGCCCCTGGCCCCCAGCGACTGGTCGGGCCTGTCCCTGGTCGTGGGCTGTGCCGTGGCCGAGGCCCTGGAGCCGCTGCAAGCGGGGCAGGCGCCGCGGCTGCAGCTGAAGTGGCCCAATGATCTGTGGCTGGATGGCCGCAAGCTCGGCGGCGTGCTGATCGAGACCGTGCAGGCCGGCGGTCAGCGCGTGGCCGTGGTGGGCGTGGGCCTGAACATCCTCGCCGCCGAAGATCGAGACGGTGAACTCCCCAGCTACAGCACGGGCTTTGCCAGCCTCAGCGAGCTGGATGCAGCCTGGACCGCCCCGCTGGCCCTGGCGCGCATCGCCCGCCCCCTGATCGAGGCTTTGCTGGCCTTCCCGCAGCAGGGCTTTGCGGCCTGGCAGGCGCGTTATGCAAGGCGCGACTGCCTGATGGGGCGCGCCGTCACGGCCGGCACGCACGGCGGCGAAGCCCGCGGCGTGAACGCCCAGGGCGAGTTGCTGCTGCAGACCGCCGACGGTCCGCTGCCGGTGAGCAGCGGCGAGGTCAGCGTGCGCCTGGCTGGCGACAGCGGCCCGGCCGCAGGGGGTCGCTGAACCCATGCTGCTGCGCGCCTTCTTCCTGATTCTGCTGCTGGCCAATGCCCTCTTCTATGGCTGGTCCCAGGGCTGGCTGGACGGCCTGCTGGCCCGCCAGCACCCCGATCGCGAACCCGAGCGACTGCAGCTCGAAAGTCATCCCGAGCGCCTGCGCCTGCTCAGCCCGCAGGCGGTCACGGCCCTGCAGACCCGGGCCTGCCTGGAGCTGGGGCCCCTGAACGGTGACGAGGCCTTGCGCGCTGTCCAGACCACCCTGGCACAGCTGGGCGTGTCTGAGGCCGACTGGCGGCTGCAAAGCAGCGCACAGCCCGGACTCTGGGCCGTGGCCACCATCAAGCTGGGCTCGGCCGATTTTCGTGCCCGCAAGGAAGAAACCTACAAGCGCATGAAGCTGGCCTACGAGCCCCTGCAGGGCCTGCCCGAGGAGCAGCCCAGCCTGGTGCTGAGCCAGCATGCCAGCGAGAAGGCCGCCCAGGCAGCGCTGGCGGCCCTGGAACAGCGCGCCCTCAAGGGCCTGCGGGTGTTGCAGCTGCGCCCCGGCCAGACGCGCCATCAGCTGAGCCTGCCCAAGGCCGATGCGGCCCTGCAAGCCCAGCTTCAGGCCCTGCTGGCCGCCGGCCGCGAACCCGCGCTGGCGGGCGCCGCGCTCAAGCCCTGCGCGCCCGAGGCGGCAGCCAGCGCGCCGGCCTCGGCCGCCTCGCGCTGACAGGCCGCGGCGCTCAGGCGGCGCCGTGCTCGCGGCGGCGTCCCAGGGCCGCTCCCGCGGCCAGCAGGGCAAACAACCAGGCCAGGCTGCTGGCACCGCCGCCCCCACCGCCACCACCCGTCTCCGCGGCTGGCGCTGCTGCCGGCGCGGGCGCGGGCGCGGGAGCGGGAGCGGGGGCAGGCGTTGCCGCCCCCACCGCCGCCGCCGCGTCCAGCATGCCCGCGCCGCAGGTGCTGCTGGTGCAGTAGCACTCGTCCTGGGTGGCGGGGCCGGGGGCCTGGCACTGGGGAATGCCGGCCGTGGCACCGCTGCTCACAAAGGGCCGGGCGCTGCTGCGCAGCAGGCTGCTCACCTGGCTGGGCGTCAGGCCGGGCTGCTGGGCCAGCATCAGGGCCACGGTGCCGCTGACCAGGGGCGTGGCAAAGCTGGTGCCGAAGCTGGAGGCGTAATGGGCCTCGTTGGGCACCGGCCCCCGCGTGCCGCTGTTGCTGGTGCTCAGAATGGGATAGAGGCAGGGGCCGGTGGCGTTGCCATTGGCGTCGACGTTGACGCAATTGCCGCCCGGCGCCGCCAGCGTGACCTCGGGACCCAGGCTGGAGAAACCCACCTTGGAGCCCAGATGCCGCAGGCCGGCCACCGTGACCACGCCGGGGCAGCTGCCCGGCACGCTCACGGCCTGGCCCACGCTATTGCCGGCCGCGGCCACCACCACCACATTGCGGGCCGCCAGGGCCGTGACCGCGTCGCGATAGAAGGCACCGCTGCCGGTGCTGCAGTCCCCCGTGCCACCCAGGCTGAGATTGAGCACACGGGCCGGATTCGGATTGCTGGGCAGACCCTGCACCGTCAGCCCACCCGCCCAGCGCATGCCGGCAATGATGTCGGAGTCGAAACCGCCGCATTTGCCCAGCACCCGCACCGGCAGGATCTTGCTGCCCCAGGCCACCCCGGCCATGCCCTGGCCGTTGTTGCTGGCCGCGGCGATCAGGCCGGCCACACGGGTGCCATGCCAGCTGCTGTTGCGCACATCGCTGCTGTCGCAGGTGCTGCCCAGGGTGCCGGCATTGGCCTCGCTCAGGGTCACCCAGTCGCCAGGGTCGGAAGCATCGGCATCGGCGCGGTCCCCGTCATTGCCTATGGCCAGGGCCAGGGCGCTGTTGCTGGAATAGCCCACCAGGTCATAGCCGGGCAGGACCTGGCCCGCCAGATCGGGGTGGTCGGAGCGGATGCCCGTGTCCAGCACGGCCACCACGATAGCGGCGCTGCCGGTCTGGCGGTCCCAGGCCGCGGTGGCATTGATGCTGGACACCGCCTCGGCCGTAGGCGGCTTCAGATACCACTGGCCCACGGCCGGGTTGTTGCTGGGGCCTACGGCATAGAAGGGATCGTTGGGCACGGCCATGATGCGGCGGCGCTGGTCCACCACGGCCAGCTCCACCTCGCCATCGCGTGCCAGCTGGCGCACCAGGGCCTCGGAGCTCAGGCCGCCAGCGGTGAACACATGGGTGCGCTCATCGAGGCTCAGCCGCGCGCGCAGCTCGCGCCCGGTGCGCAGGCCCAGGGCATAGGCGCGTTGCTGGGCGATCTCGCGGGCCTCATGCGGCCGGGTCCGGGCGCTCATGGGCTTGGCATTGACGCTCTGCGCCAGGGGCTTGAAGCGCACGATCACGCGCGCCTCCTCGCCGCTGGCCAGGGGCTGGGCCTGGGCTGCGGCACCATAGAGCAGGCACAGGGACAGAGCCAGACGGCTGAGGCTGGGCGGGCGGATCATGAGAAGACTCCTGCGAAACAGCGCCCCAGTGTAGGCCGGGCATCCCAAGCCCCAGTGTGAAAAAGGTTTGCTGAGGCGCCGTATCTCCATGAAAAAAGGCCCCTTGCGGGGCCTTTGAGTGCGGATGCAGCGTAGGCCTTACTTGGCCACCACGCGGGCCATCTCCAGCACCTGGATGGAGTAGCCCCACTCGTTGTCGTACCAGGCCACGACCTTGACGAAGGTGCCGTCCAGGGCAATGCCGGCCTCGGCGTCGAACACCGAGGTGCAGCTCTCACCGCGGAAGTCGGTGGCCACCACCTTGTCCTCGGTATAGCCCAGCACGCCTTGCAGGGCGCCCGCGGCCTGGGCCTTCATCTCGGCGCAGATCTCGGCGTAGCTGGCGGCGTTGTTCAGCTCCACGGTCAGGTCGACCACGGACACATCCGAGGTCGGCACGCGGAAGGACATGCCGGTCAGCTTCTTGTTCAGCTCGGGGATCACCACGCCCACGGCCTTGGCGGCGCCGGTGCTGCTGGGGATGATGTTCTCCAGGATGCCGCGGCCACCGCGCCAGTCCTTGTTGGAGGGGCCGTCCACGGTCTTCTGGGTGGCGGTGGCAGCGTGCACGGTGGTCATCAGGCCGCGCTTGATGCCCCACTTGTCGTTCAGCACCTTGGCCACGGGGGCCAGGCAGTTGGTGGTGCAGCTGGCGTTGGAGATGATGGCCTCGCCGGCGTAGCTCTTGTCGTTCACGCCGTAGACGAACATCGGGGTGTCGTCCTTGGACGGGGCCGACATGATGACCTTCTTGGCGCCGGCCTTCAGGTGGGCCTCGGCGGTTTCCTTGGTCAGGAACAGGCCGGTGGACTCGACCACGATGTCGGCACCGACTTCATCCCACTTCAGCTCGGCCGGGTTCTTGACGGCGGTCAGGCGGATCTTCTTGCCGTTGACGATCAGGGTGTTGCCGTCCACGGCCACATCGCCCTTGAAGCGGCCATGCACGCTGTCGTACTTCAGCATATAGGCCAGGTAGTCGGGCTCCAACAGGTCGTTGATGCCCACCACCTCGATGTCCTTGAAGTTGGCGATGGCAGCGCGGAACACCATGCGGCCGATGCGGCCGAAGCCGTTGATACCGATCTTGATCGTCACGTCAGTCTCCTAAAGATAAAAACAAAGCCGAAATCAAAAAAGAAAAGGGGCGCTCACGCACCCCTCTCGCATCACTTCTTCTTGGGGGCCTTCAGCCGGGCCGCGCCGACGGCGACCTTGACCGTGTCGGCCACATTCTCGGCCGTGAAGCCGAAGTGCTTGAACAGCACCGGGGCCGGGGCCGACTCGCCGTAGCTGTCGATGCCCACCACGGCGGCGCAGCGGTACTTCCACCAGAAGTCGCTGACGCCGGCTTCCACCGCGATGCGCGGCAGCTTCTCGGGCAGCACGCTGGACTTGTACTTGGCGTCCTGGCGGTCAAAGACATTGGTGCTGGGCATGGAGACCACGCGCACCGGGATGCCGGCCTCGGCCAGCTGGGCTTGCGCGGCCAGGGCCAGCTGCACCTCGGATCCGGTGGCCATGATGACGGCGCGGGCCTTGCCCTTCTTGGGCTCGGCCAGCACATAGCCGCCCTTGGCGATATCGTCCACCGCGGTCTTGGGCGCGTAGGCCAGGTTCTGGCGGCTCAGGGCCAGCACGCTGGGACGCTGGGCATTGGCCAGGGCCATGGTCCAGGCCACCACGGTCTCGGTGGTGTCGGCCGGGCGCCAGACATCCAGGCCCGGGATCAGGCGCAGGCTGGAGACATGCTCGATGGACTGGTGGGTGGGGCCGTCCTCGCCCAGACCGATGGAGTCGTGGGTGAAGACATGGATCACGCGCTGCTTCATCAGCGCGGCCATGCGGATGGCGTTGCGGCTGTAGTCGCTGAAGGTCAGGAAGGTGCCACCGTAGGGGATGTATCCGCCATGCAGGGCCACGCCGTTCATGATGGCGGCCATGCCGAACTCGCGCACGCCGTAGTTGATGTGGCGGCCACCGTTGGACTCGCCGCCGTCAAAGCGCAGGGCAGGCGTGCTCTTGGTATTGGTCAGGTTGGAGCCGGTCAGGTCGGCCGAGCCGCCCAGCAGCTCGGGCAGGGCCGCGGTGAAGTGCTCCAGGGCCAGCTGGCTGGCCTTGCGGCTGGCCACGGTCTCGGCCTTCTCATGCGCGGCCAGCACGGCGTCCACGGCGGTCTGGGCAAAGTTCTCGGGCAGCACGCCGGCCATGCGGCGCTGGAACTCGGCGGCCAGCTCGGGGTGGGCGGCGGCATAGGCGTCGAAGCGCTCGTCCCAGGCCTGCTCGGCCGCGGCACCGCTGGTCTTGGCGTCCCAATCGGCATAGACCTCGGCGGGCACGACGAAGGGCTCGTGGGCCCAGCCGATGGCCTCGCGGGTCAGCTTGATCTCCTCGCCACCCAGGGCCTCGCCGTGGGCCTTGGCGGTGCCGGCGCGGTTGGGGCTGCCCTTGCCGATGGTGGTCTTGGCGATGATCAGGCTGGGCTTGTCGCTACTCTTCTTGGCGGCGGCAATGGCGGCGTCCACGGCGTCCACATCATGGCCGTCCACCGGGCCGATCACGTTCCAGCCATAGGCCTCGAAACGCTGGGCGGTGTTGTCCACGAACCAAGGCGCGACCTGGCCGTCGATGGAGATGCCGTTGTCGTCGTAGATGGCGATCAGCTTGTTCAGCTTCCAGGCGCCGGCCAGCGAGCAGGCCTCGTGGCTGATGCCTTCCATCAGGCAGCCATCGCCCAGGAAGACATAGGTGTGGTGGTCCACGATGGCATGGCCGTCGCGGTTGAACTCCTTGGCCAGCAGCTTCTCGGCCAGAGCCAGGCCCACGCCGTTGGTGATGCCCTGACCCAGGGGGCCGGTGGTCGTTTCGACGCCGGGGGTGATGCCCACCTCGGGGTGGCCCGGGGTCTTGCTGTGCATCTGGCGGAAGGCCTTCAGGTCCTCGATGCTCAGCGCGTAGCCGCTCAGATGCAGCAGGGCGTAGATCAGCATGGAGCCATGGCCGTTGGACAGCACGAAGCGATCACGGTCGGCCCACAGCGGGTTGCCGGGGTTGTGGCGCAGATGGCGCTTCCACAGGGCCACGGCGATCTCGGCCATGCCCATGGGCGCGCCCGGATGGCCGGAGTTGGCCGCCTGCACGGCGTCCATGGCCAGCGCTCGGATCGCGTTGGCCATCTGGGATGTATTGGGTGCGGCGGCGAGATTGGCCATGGTGTGGAAGGCAGGAGTTAGGGGTAAACCCAGAATTTTACTTGGCCGCCGACCTGGTTCCGGATTGACCTGGGGCAAGGTCGCCCGGCGAGCGCCCTGCCATCGTGAGGTCTGCACTCCGGAGGCCCTCATGGAAGCGGAAACCCTGCACATCATCCGAGCCGAGCACGACGCTCTGAGCGCCGTGCTGCAAACCGTGCGGCTGCTGGCCCGGCAGCCACGGCCGGACTTCGACGCCCTGCGCGCCATGCTGTTCTATGTGGACGAGTTCCCCGAGCGGCGCCACCACCCGCATGAGAGCGAGCTGCTCTTCCCCAGGCTGCGCGCCCTGGCCCCGCAATCCCGGGAGCTGCTGGACAAGCTGGACGCCGATCACGCCCGGGGTGAGCGCGCCGTGCGCGCCCTGCAGCACGAGCTGCTGGCCTATGAGCTGCTGGGCGAGACGCGACGGCCGGGCTTCGAGCGCGCGGTGCAACGCTATGTGGACGGCTATCTGCAGCATATGGCCCTGGAGGAGCGCGAGATCCTGCCCCTGGCCCATCGCGTGCTGAAAGCACCGGACTGGGCCGAGCTTGACGCGGCCTTCACCAGCCAGCGCGACCCGCTGACGGGCGGCGTGCCGGATGCCGCCTACGAGGGCCTGTTCCAGCGCATCCTGAGCTTGGTGCCGCCGCCCCTGGGGCTGGGGCCGGTGCGCGTGTGAACTAATTCGCGCGGTGCGGCAGAGATTGAGGAGATAGAGCTAGCATTTTTATCACTTGGGCGCAAAATCGGGACAAGCCTGAAATGCCAGCCCCTGCAGGCAGCGTTCGGGCCGACAGGAGTCCATCATGGAAGCGCCCCTTGCTCACAGCAATCCCGGCAGCAACGGACCGACGGCCGTTGAGGGCCTTGCCGCGCAGACGGCGCCGCAAGCCGTGCTCCTCTTCGTTGACGACGAGCCCTCCATCCTCAGCGCCCTGCGCCGCCTGTTCCGCCCCCTGGGCCACAAGATCATCTTGGCCGAGAGCGGTGCGGCCGCCTTGCAGATCCTGGAGCAGGAACCGGTGGACCTGGTGCTGTCGGACATGCGCATGCCAGGCATGGACGGTGCCCAGCTGCTGCAAGCCGTGCGCGAGCGCTGGCCCGAGGTCGCCAGGCTGCTGCTCACCGGCTACGCAGACATCGGCTCCACCATCGCCGCCATCAACCAGGGCGAGATCCAGCGCTATATCGCCAAGCCCTGGGACGATCAGGAGCTGCTGCTGGCCGTGCGAGAAGGCCTGGAGCGCCGCCGGCTGCGCCAGGAGAACCAGCGCCTGCTGGCCCTGACCCAGGACCAGAACGAGCAGTTGCAGGCGGCCAACACGCTGCTGGAAGACCTCAACGAGCAGCTTGAAGCCAGCAATCACCAGCTCTCCAACAGCAATCTGGAGCTGGAGCGCCGCGTCAAGGAACGCACCGCCGAGCTGGAACAGAGCAATGCCAGCCTGGCTGCGGCGAACCTGCAGATGGAACAGACGAACGAGAAGCTGCAGCACGCAAACGCACTGCTTGAAGAGAACTTCGCCATGTCGATCAGCGTGTTCTCTGCCCTGCTGGAGCTGCGCGACGGCAGCGTTTCCGGGCATGGTCACAAGGTCGCCGCGCTGGCGCAGCGCCTGGCCGAACAGTTGAAGCTCGGGGCCATCGAAAAGGTCGACATCTACAACGCCGGCTTGCTGCACGAGATCGGCAAGATCGGCCTGCCCGACGGCCTGATGAACAAGACGGTCTCGCTGATGACGGGCGCCGAGTTCGAGCGCTACAAGCGCCACCCACTGCAAGCCCAGGCCGCCTTGATGCCGCTGGGCCGCTTGCACCAGACGGCCCTGATCATCCGGTCACAGCACGAGCGCGTGGACGGACACGGCTTCCCCGATGGACTCTCGGGCTATGAGGTGCCGCTCGGGTCGCAGATCATCAATCTGGCCAGCACCTTTGAGTCGCTGATTGCCGGACGGCTGGCCGAAAAGGAGTACTCGGTGCAGGAGGCCGGCACCCTGATTGCCGAGACCGCCGATCAGCACTACGCCCCCGAACTCACCGAGGCTTTCAATGCCATCCTGCCCGAGCTGATCGCGGAGAGCGATGCCGTGGTCGAACTGGACAGCCAGAGCCTGAAGCCGGGCATGGTTCTGGCGCGTGCGCTGCTCAGTCCGCAGGGCAGCACCTTGCTGCCGGTGGGGTTCAGGTTCACCGCCCAGCTGCTGGCCCAGGTGCAAAAGCTCGAAGCCCGGGACCAGGTTGCGCTGCGCTACTTCGTCAAGATGGACAAACCCGCCAAGAAGCCCGGCGGCGCGCCGGCCGTCGATGGGCGTGCACCGCGGCCACAGCACGCCTGAGATCCGCTGTAGAACCCCAGCCCCAGGAGGTAAGCCGTCATGAGTCAGGTGCCACACCGAATCTTGCTTGTCGATGATGAGCCCAGCATCGTCAAGGCCTTGTCCCGCTCATTGCGACAAGGCACAGCAGAAGGTCTATGGCCGGCATTGCAAGTCGAGACCTTCACCGATCCCCAAGCCGCGCTGGCACGCAGCTGCGAGCAGCACTTTGACCTGGTCATCAGCGACTACCGCATGCCCGGCATGAACGGTGCCAGCCTGCTGGCCCAGCTGCGTGAACTGCAGCCCCACTGCCGCCGCGTCATTCTGTCTGGCTACACCGACAGCGAGGGCCTGCTGGCCGCCATCAACGAAGCTCAGATCACGCGCTTCTTCACCAAGCCCTGGAACGAGCGCGAGCTGCTGTACGGGGTTCGCGCCCTGCTCCAGGAGCAAAAGTCGGCGCGCGAGACCGAGATCCTGGCCGAGCAGCAGCGCTTGGCACGGCGAGAAATCAGTCCCCAGGAGGCGGAACGGCGCCGGCTGGAGCGCCTGGAGCCAGGCATCACCAAGGTCCGGTGGAGCGACGACGGTGCTTATGTCCTCGACCCCATGGGGCAGGACAGCGTGTGGCCATGAATGCGAGTCACGAGCTTCCCAGGGGTGGCCCGGTTCCGGTCGGACTGGCGGCCGCCCTGGAGGCCGTGGCGGCACCCGTACTGGTCCATGACGGACAGCGCATCTGCCTTGCCAACAGCGCGATGCAGCGACTGATCGGTCGCAGCAGCGCGGAGCTTGAACTGCTCACCCCGGAACACTGGGCGGAACCGCAGCAGCAAGCCATGCTGCGCGACTACGGGCTGCGCTGCCTGGCCAGTGCCGAGGCCATGCCCGCCTTGGAAATCGAGGCCCTGAGCGCGGGCGGGACGCGACGCTATCTCGAGGTCACGGCCCAATACCTGAGCAGCAGCGCGAACGGTCCGGGCTTGGTCGTACTGACCTGCCAGGACCTCAGCGACATTCGCCATGTGCAGAACAGCCTGCTGGAAATGGGGCGCGCCATGCAGCAGATCATTGAAAATGATCCGGTCCCCACCTTCGTGATCGATGCCAACCATCGCGTCACGCATTGGAATGCGGCCGCAGCACGACTGGCGGGTGTGGCGGCTCACGAGCTCATCGGACGCAAAGAGGCCTGGCGCGCCTTCTCCACGACCCAGAGGCCGGTGCTGGCCGATATGGTGGTGGACGGCACCGTGGAGCGCGATGGCCCCGCCCAGTACGGGCCCCAGCTGCACGCCCATGCCACCCTGCCCGACACCTGGGAATGCGAGGGCTTTTTCGAGAACCTGGGGGGCAAGGACCGCTGGGTCTCGTTCACGGCCACGCCACTGCGAGACATCGAGGGCCGGGTGGTAGGCGCCATTGAAACGCTGCTGGATGTGACGGCACGGCGCACGGCCGAGGAGCAGCTGCGCCGGCACCAGGCCGAGCTGGAATCCATGGTGGCCCAGCGCACCGCCGAGCTGCTGCTGAGCAATCACGAGCTCGATGCCTTCCTGGAAAACGCGTCCGTGGGCATCATCGCCACCCGCGGCACCCACATCACGCGCTGCAACCGCAAGTTTGTCGAGATCTTTGAGCTGGAAGACTCTGTCAGCGGAGAGCTGGATGCCAAGCGCTTCTTCCTTGACGAGGACGGCTTCAAGGAGCTCAGCCGGCTGATGCGGGACACCCTGGCTCAAGGCCGCTCACTCAGCCACGAGATGCGGCTCAAGACCGAGCACGGCACGCCCATCTGGGTGCAGATGATTGCCTACACCACCAATGCGGAAGACCCCCAGGCCTCGGTCTGGTGGCTGCTGCAGGACCGCACCGAGGTCATGCGCGCCCAAGAGCAGCTGGTGCTCAATTACCGCAACATCAAGGAAACCAACCGCCGCCTGGAAGAGGCCCAGAACCAGCTGCTCCAGTCCGAGAAGATGGCCTCCATCGGTCAGCTGGCCGCGGGCGTGGCGCACGAGATCAACAATCCGATCGGCTTTGTCAGCTCCAACCTGGGATCGCTGCGGCGCTACGTCGAAGCCTTGCTCAAGCTGGTGTCGGTATACGGGCGCCATCGCGACGAGCTGTCGGCGGACCCCGAGATCGGCGCGCTCGAACAGGCCGCCGATCTTGACTACATCGCCGAAGACCTGCCGGAGCTGCTGCGCGAGAGCGAGGATGGCCTGAGCCGGGTCAAGAAGATCGTGCAGGACCTGAAGGACTTCTCGCGGGTGGATTCGGCGGACTGGCAAGACGCGGACATCAACGCCGGCATCGAGTCCACGCTGAATGTGGTGATGAACGAGGTCAAGTACCGCGCCGATGTGGAACGGCACTACGGTCAGCTGCCTCCGGTGCGCTGTCTGGCGGGCCAGCTCAACCAGGTGTTCATGAACCTGATCGTCAATGCGGCACATGCCATGGAAGGCAAGCGCGGCCTCATCACGCTGCGCAGCGGCTGCGAGGCTCGCGATGGGCGACAGGGCGTGTGGATCGAGGTGGCCGACAACGGCAAGGGCATGCCCCCCGAGGTGCAGCGGCGCATCTTCGAACCCTTCTTCACGACCAAGCCCGTCGGTCAGGGCACCGGGCTGGGTCTGTCCCTGGCCTTCTCCATCGTGCAGAAGCACAGCGGGGTGATCGAGGTCGTTTCAACACCGGGCCAGGGCACCTGCTTCAAGGTTTGGGTCCCGGTGGCCGGGCCCTAGAGCCAGTAAGCCGCCCGACCTGGTCGCCGCGCCGGCCTCGCTACACTCGCCGCCCATGCGAGCCATCATCCTCGCGGCCGGGCGCGGGGAGCGCCTGCGGCCGCTGACCGACCACTGCCCCAAGCCCCTGATCTCGGTGCGGGGCAAGCCGCTCATCGTCTGGCATCTCGAGGCCCTGGCCCGCGCCGGCGTGCGCGACATCGTCATCAACTGCGCCTGGCTGGAGGAGCAGTTCCCCGCCGCCCTGGGCGATGGCAGCCGCTGGGGCCTGCGCCTGCATTACAGCTTTGAGGGCCGCGACTGCGGCGGCGCACTGGAAACGGCCGGCGGCATCGCCCGCGCCCTGCCCCAGCTCACGGCCGATGGCGACGAGAGCTTCTGGGTGGTCTCGGGCGATGTCTTTCTGCCCGGTTTTGAATTCGACACCGAGGCCGCCCGGCAATTCGTGCAGGGCCCGCGCCTGGCCGAGCTCTGGATGGTGGACAACCCCGAACACCACCCGGGGGGCGACTTTGGCATCAGCCCCGAGGGCCTGGCCCTGCTGGACGCGCCGCAGCGCTACACCTGGTCCTGCGTGGGCCTGTACCGGCGCGAGTTCTTTGCCGCCGTGCCGCCCGGGCAGGCAGCGCGGCTGCGCCCCTATCTGGAGGCCGCCATTGCCCAGGGCCGCCTGGGCGCGCGGCACTACCGCGGGCCTTGGACCGATGTGGGCACAGCGCAGCGCCTGGCCGCGCTCAACGCCGGCACCAGACCCTGAGCGGGCTCAGGGCTGAGCCGGCCTGAGCAGGCTCAGCTCCCCGCTCTCCAGCCATTCGCTGGGCGCACGTCGCAACCAGGGGCGCAGGCTGTACTCATCGCGCCAGGGCAGCTCGGTCAGCCCCACCCAGGTATTGCGCCCGTCCTTCTTGGCGCGATAAAGCGCCGCATCCGCCAGGCCCAGGGTCAGCGACCAGTCCAGGGCGCGCGGCAGCTCGGACAGCAAGGGAAAGGCCACAAAGCCAATGGAGCAGCTCATGGACACACAGGCCCCGCCGCCCAGGTCAAAGGGCTGATCCGCCACGGCGGCACGGGCACGCTCGGCCAGCTCGGCCGCATGCCGGCGCGAGGTCTCGCGCGCCACGATGAGGAACTCCTCCCCGCCCCAGCGCAGCAGGTAGTCACTGTCGCGAAACACCGGGCTGAGCCGGCCGCGCATCTGCTGCAGCACCGCATCCCCCGCGGCATGGCCGCGGCTGTCGTTCAAGTCCTTGAAGCGATCCAGATCGACCAGGAAGAAGAGCAGATCACCCTCCTCGACCGGGGCTCCACCCTGGCGGCGCGCGGTTTCATGCCGGCGCAGGACCAGGGCGATGTCCTGCTCGATATGCCGATCCAGAAAGCGGCGGTTGCGCAGGCCGGTGAGCGGATCGGTGAGGCTGGCCTCCTGCAGCGCCCGCGTGGCGGCCTCCAGCTCCGCCGTACGCTCGCGCACCCGCGCCTCCAGCTGGGCCTGGCGGCGGCGCAGCACCAGGGTACGCAGCTGCACCACACCCACCATGGCCGCCAAGCTCGCCAGCAGGCCCAGGGCGCGCAGCCACCACTGCTGCCACCAGGCGGGCTCCACCCGCACCGGAATGGCCAGCTCATGCCGGCTCCATAGACCGCTGCGGTTGGTGGCGCGCACCTGCAGGGTGTACTGCCCTGGCGGCAGATTGCCGTAGGCCGCCACGCGCACATTGGCCTGGCTGCTGATCCAGTCGTTCTCGTAGCCCTGCAAGCGGTAGGCGTAGCTGCTGCGCTGCGGCGCGCTGTAATCCAGGGCCGCGAACTCGATGGCAAAGCGCCGCTCACCTGGGCGCAGCACCAGGCCCTGGCTCAGCTCACCCAGGCCGCGGGGCTGCCCATCCACCAGCAGCTCGGACACCACCAGCGGCGGCTCATAGCTCCAGGGCGCATAGCGCTGGGGCTCCACCACCAACAGCCCCTTGCTACCTCCAAAGAGCATGCGCCCATCCCGCAGCTGCACATAGGCGCGGAACCAGCCGGTGCCAATGTCGGCGCCGTCGGCGGGGGTCAGTTCATGCGTGCTGCCGGAGGCCGGGTCGTGCACGAACTGCTGGGACCAGATGCGGCCCTGGCCATCCTCCAGCAGATTGGCCCCGAAGGATCGCCCGACAAAGCCCGTCCCCACGGCCTCAAAGCTGGCCTCGCGCCCGTCCCAGCTGCGCATGCGGTGCAGGCCCTCGGCCGTGTCCACCCAGAGTCGGCCGCTGCGATCCAATAGCAGGCCCAGCACCGCACCGGGTGCCAGAGCCGCGCCCGAGCGGGTCGGCACGCGCTGCAGCGCGGAGCCGCCGGGCGGCAGCCGCAGCAAGCCCTGCTCGGTGCCCACCCAGAGACCGCCCTCGGCGTCCTGGACCAGGGCATTGACGTCGCCGCTCAGGCGCTGCTCCCCCTCCAGCTCCAGGCGCCGCAACTGTCCTTGCTGCAGACGCAGCAAGCCATCCTGGGTCGCCACCCAGAGCTCGCCTTGCGCGCCGGCCAGCATGCGCCGCACCCGCCCCGAACCCAGGCTCTGGCGCTGCAGCACGCGGCGCTGGCGGTCCAGCTCGTACAGATCGGCGTCGGCACCCAGCCAGATGCGGCCATCGCGGGTCTGGGCCATGCCGCCAATGCGGCGCCCCCCAAAACCACCCTGTCCCGGCTGCAGCTCGCCGATCAGGCGCAGGCGCTCGTCCAGCACGGCCAGGCCCCGTTCGCCCGTGCCCACCCAGATCTGCCCCGTGTCCAGCTGCAGCAGGCTGCGCGCATTGACATCTTCGAACACGCTGCCCGGCCGGCTCTCGGGGCCGCGCACCCAGATGCCGGTGTCCAGCGGGTTGTGCCGCTGCAGGCCGCCGCCATAGCTGCCCACCCAGAGCCAACCGGCCCGGTCGCGCAGCAGGGCGCGCACCTCATTGCTGCCCAGGCCCAGTGGATCGAGGCGGGCATGGACGATACGGCGCAGCAGCGCCCCGTCGCGATCACGCAGCTCGATGCCGCTGCCTCGCGCCACCCAGACCCGGCCGTCCTCCAGCTCCACCACGCCATGCACCGGGCCGCTCCCATCCTCGGGGCGCGAGAGCAGCCGCAGGCTGCGGCCCAGGGCGTCGAGCAGCAGCAGTCCGCCCTGCTGTGTACCCGCCCAGATGCGGCCCTCCACGGTCTGGAACAGTGCGGCAACCATCTGCCCCTCCAGCTCGGGCGCCATGAGCTCGAAGCGATCGGCGCCCACCCCGCGCCGCTTCAGCCCCGACCAGGTGCCCACCCAGAGTGCGCCCGCCTTGTCGATCAGCAGGGCCGGTATGCGATGGTCCTTGAGCCCCGAGGCGGCCTGTGCGCGATGGATGTGGCTGAAGCGGCCGCTGGCCGGGTCCAGGCGGGCCAGGCCATGGCCTATGGTGCCGATCCAGATGCCGCCCTGGGCATCCTCCGCCAGGCTGCGCACCGTGCCCGCGGGCATGCCCTCGGGCAGGGCCGGGTCATGACGATAGACCTGCAGGTTCTCGCTGCGCGGCTCCACGACCACCAGGCCGTTCGACTCGGTGCCCACCCAGAGCCGACCGTCGCGCGCCAGGTGCAGCACCCGGACAAATCCCAGGGCGCCGGTCTTTTGCAGCTGGCTCTTGATCCGCAGCTGCCTGAAGCCATGACCGTCGTAGCGCACCAGGCCCGCGCCCGTGCCGATCCACAACAGGCCCTGCTGGTCCTCGGCCAGGGCCGAGACCACGCTTTGCGGCACCGTGCTCGCGTCGCCCACGGTGTCGAAGCGCGGCGCGGCCAGCTCCGCCTGCGCCAGCCCCGCGCTCGGCAGCAGGCCGCTGGCCAGAAGCAGCCCGCAAACGCCCAGCAAGACGAGGCGCCGGCGCGCGCTAATGAGCAAAGACATGGCCCATCCTAGCCTCTGCCCGAGGTGCTGCCCGCGAAGACCGAGTGCCCGCGGCGCCTCACTGCGCCAGGGGCAGGCAGATCTCGTCCATGCGGGCCAGGACCTCGGGGGTGAGCTTGGGCGTGAGCGCCAGGGCGCCCAGATTGTCCTGAAGCTGGGTCAGCTTGCTGGCACCCAGGATGACGGTGGAGACGCGCGGGTTGCGGTTCACCCAGGCAATGGCCAGCTGGGACACATGGCCGCCCAGCTCGGCGGCCAGGGACTCCAGCTGCGCCACGGCGGCGTTCTTGGCGGGGTCCTGCAGCTGCTCGCGCAGCCAGGCCATGTTTTCCATGGCGCCGCGTGTGCCCTCGGGAATGCCGCTGCGGTACTTGCCGGTGAGCAGACCCGAGGCCAGCGGACTCCAGGTGGTCAGGCCCAGGCCCAGGTCCTCGTACAGCCGGGCGTACTCCTGCTCCACCCGCTTGCGGTGGAAGAGGTTGTACTGCGGCTGCTCCATCACCGGCTTGTGCAGATGGTGGCGCTCGGCAATCTCCCAGGCGGCGCGGATATCGGCCGCGCTCCACTCGCTGGTGCCCCAGTAGAGCGCCTTGCCCTGGCGGATCAGGTCGCTCATGGCCCACACGGTTTCCTCGATGGGGGTGTGGGGGTCGGGCCGGTGGCAGTAGATCAGGTCCACGAAGTCCAGCTGCAGGCGCTTGAGCGAAGCGTCCATGGCCTGCATCAGGTATTTGCGGTTGAGCGTGTCACGGAAGTTCACGCTGGGCTCGGCCTCGCGGTCCAGGCCCCAGAAGAACTTGGTGGACACCACATAGCGGTGCCGCCCCCAGCCCAGGCGCTTGAAGGCCGCGCCCATGATCTCCTCGCTCTTGCCCAGGGCATAGACCTCGGCGTTGTCGAAGAAGTTGACCCCGGCGTCGAAGGCGGCCGCCAGCATCTCCACCGCGGCGGCGGTATCCACCTGCTTGTGATACGTGACCCAGGAGCCCAGGGAGAGCTCGGATACCTGCAGGCCGCTGCGGCCCAGACGACGGTATTGCATGCTAGGGAACCTACTCCAAAGACGATGGGCGTGAGGGTAGCGCAACAGCGGCGGCACGGTCTCGGACTTGTCGCGCATCTGTCACGGGCCGCACGAAGAATCCGCGCCTTTGCAGTCCACTCCACAAGCCCCGCCATGAGCAAGCCCTTGCACAATCTTCTTCAAGCCCAAGAACCCCGCCGCCGCGACTTTGTGCGTGGCGGTCTGGCCCTGGCCGCCGGCGCCCTGGTCGGCCTGCCCGGCTGCGGTGGCGGCGACAGCGATATCGCGGTGAGCTTCGCCCATGGCGTGGCCAGCGGCGACCCCCTGGCCGACCGCGTGATCCTCTGGACCCGCGTGCGCGCCCAGGACAGCGCCGATCTGCGCGACATCCCCTTGCGCTGGGAAGTGGCCAGCGACGCCAACTTCGCCAGCCTGGTGGCCAGCGGCGACAGCCTGGCCACGGCCGCCAGCGACTTCTGCGTCAAGGTGGACGCCACCGGCCTGAAAGCCGGCCAGCGCTACTGGTACCGCTTTGCCGCCTATGGCCAGACCTCGCCCGTGGGCCGCACCCGCACCCTGCCCCAGGGCGCGGTGAACCAGGTCAAGCTGGCCGTGTTCTCCTGCTCCAACTACCCGGCCGGCTACTTCAATGTCTATGCCGATCTGGCCCGCCGCGCCGAGGCCGAGGCCGTGGATGTGGCCCTGCATCTGGGCGACTACATCTATGAATACGGCCGCGACGGCTATGCCAGCGACAAGGCCAAGGCCATGGGCCGCGAGGTGGAACCGGCCAAGGAGATCACCAGCCTGGAGGACTACCGCCGCCGCTACGCCCAGTACCGCAGCGATGCCGATCTGCAGGCCCTGCACGCCGCCCTGCCCATGATCGCCGTCTGGGACGACCACGAGATCACCAACGACACCTGGAAGAACGGCGCCGAGAACCACCAGGCCGCCACCGAGGGCGACTTCGCCGCCCGCAAGGCCGCCGCCATCCAGGCCTTCCACGAGTGGCTGCCCATCCGCAGCGCCAGCAACCGCGAGCAGATCTACCGCAGCTTCGCCTTCGGCGATCTGCTGGCCCTGCACATGCTGGACACCCGCGTGATTGCCCGCGACCAGCAGCTGGACTACGCCAGCTATATCGACGCCAAGGGCAGCTTCAATGCCACGGCCTTCCAGACGGATATGGCGCGCGCCGACCGCCAGCTGCTGGGTGCCGCCCAGAGCCAGTGGCTGCAGCAGCAGCTGGCCGGCTCGCGCGCCACCTGGCAGGTGCTGGGCCAGCAGGTGCTGATGGGCCGCATGGACATCCCGGCCCCCATCCTCTTCGAGGCCAACAATCCCGGCACGGGCGTCTCGGTGGGTGTGTACGCCGCCATCGCGGCCAAGGCCCAGAGCAATCCGGCCAGCCTCACGGCCCAGGAGCGCGCCATCCTGGCCCAGCCCAGCATTCCCTACAACCTCGATGCCTGGGACGGCTATGCCGTGGCCCGTGAAACCCTGCTGGCCACCGCCAGCCAGCTGGACAAGAACCTGGTGGTGCTGGCCGGCGACACGCACAACGCCTGGGCCAGCGATCTCAAGGACCGCACGGGCAAGCAGATCGGCGTGGAGTTCGCCACCTCCTCGGTCAGCTCGCCGGGCTTCGAGGTCTATCTTCCCAAGGAGAACCCCCAGACCCTGGCCGCCGCGCTCACCCAGCTGATCGGTCCGCTGGAGTATTGCGACACCTCACGCCGCGGCTATATGGTCGTGACGGCCACGCCCGCCGAGTGCCGCAGCGACTGGATCTTCGTCAACACCGTCACCAGCCGCGACTTCAGCGCCAGCCTGGGCAAGAGCCTCAAGGTGCTGCCGGGCGCCGGTCAGCGCAAGCTGGTCGCGGCCTGAGCGCGCGTGAAGCGTCCCGCCGCGCGGCGGGGCGCGGCGCGCGCGCCCCTCCCCCCCAAGGGTGGCCGAGGGTCTACCCTGTGAGGGGGGCAGCCTCGCCTACCTAGACTCCCGCACTTTCATCAAAAGTGAAGTGAGGAAGGCATGGTCATGAGCCGGTACAGCCAGCGCTGGAGCGCGCTGGGCGCCGCAGGTCTGATCGCCCTGATGGGCACGGGCTGCGGCGGTGGGGGCGGTGGCGGCAGCGAGGGCGCCAGCAGCACGCCCGCCACGCCGGCACCCGGCAAGCCCGCCCCCATGGCCGTGGTGGGCGGCAAGGTGATCGATGGCTATGTCAGCGGCGCCACCGTTTGGCTGGACGTCAACGGCAACCACGTGAAGGACGCCGACGAACCCTCCACCGTCTCCAAGGCCGCCGGCGCCTACCAGCTGGAGCTGAGCGAGGCCCAGCGCGCCTGCCTGCCCTACGCCACGCTCTACGTCGACGTGCCCGTGGGCGCCACCGACGAGGACAGCGGCCCGGTGAAGGAGGCCTATCAGATGGCCATCGCACCACGCCTGCAGCCCATCAGCGTGGACCAGGTGCTGCACATCTCGCCGCTGACCTCGGCCATCTGGGACCAGGTGCGCACCCGCCTCAGCGCCAGCACGCCCAATCTCAGCAGCTGCGAACAGCTGCGCGCGAACCAGCAGCTGCGCGAACAGCTGATCAACGAAATCCGCACCGTGATGGGCGAGCTGGTGAGCCGCCACAATCTGTCGGAGGCGCGCATCCATGACGACTTCATCAAGTCCAAGGACGAGCAGAGCTACAAGCTGGCCCAGGACATCGTCAAGGGTCTGAAGGCCGGCTATGCCCACAAGCAGAAGCTGCACGCCCAGTACCCCGAGGCCACCTTCATCCGCGCCGAGGTCTACCGCGGCCGCGGCACGCGCCAGTTCGACGACCAGGCCGGCGTCTGGTATCGCAACGCCTCGGTCTGGCTCCCCAGCGGCTACCTCAATGAATGGGTGGTGCTGGACGAAAGCCTGAGCAAGATCCAGCGCGTGCTCAATCTGCGCCGCCAGGACAACCAGCCCTGGGGTGCCGCCACGCTCAAGACCACCCGCACCGCCCACAACTTCCAGAACGACGGCAGCGACTACCTCTGCAAGCTCAACGAGGCCGTAGAGCAAAGCAAGGACGGCGTGCGCTACGAGCTGGTGGTGCACTACGAGGACCCCAAGCGCGAGGCCGACCCGCAAGCCTGCTTCAACGCGGCCCATACGGCCAGCCCCGGCCCCGTGGGCCTGCGCGAGTACTACACCGACTACCGGGTGGGCCGCGTGTCCTATCTGAGCAATCTGCGCTTCTACGCCGAGCAGCCCGAACACGCCTTGCTCAAGGACTGGGAGAAGCTGCAGGGCAAGAGCGCCCAGCTGGATTTCAACAGCGTGATCCAACGCATGGCCGCCAGCGGCTACCGCTTCGAGGACGAGGTCAAGCTCCCCGTGTTCAGCTGGCTCAAGCGCTCGACCGACGACAGCCAGCTGCGCATCACCATCGAGAAGAGCAATACCGGCCCCTGGACCCGCAGCAGCGTCCAGGCCGACGGCACCAGCCGCAAGGACTGCAGCGCGGACCAGGGCAAGACCTGGGGCGCCTGCGCCAGCTGAGCCCGCTGGTAGAGGGCACACGACAAGCCTTCAACAAACCCTGAAGGAGCCCCGCCGCCCGCGGGGCTTTTTTTCGTCCCGCACGGGCTGGCTATAGTCCCGTCATCTCGCCCCGCAACACGCCCAGAATCCATGCCTACCGCCTCCGATCCCGCCGCCCCTCTTGCCAGCCGCGCCCCGCTGCGCCTGGCCGTGGTCGGTGCCGGACCGGCCGGCCTGACCCTGGCCCTGCTGGCCGCGCGCAGCCTGCCCCAGGCCCAGATCACGCTCTTCGATGCCCGCCCGCTGGAACGCGATATCAGCGGCGATCCGCGCACCCTGGCCCTGGCCCTGGGCAGCGTGCAGCTGCTGCAGCGCCTGGAGGCCTGGCCGAGCGACGTCGCCCAAGCCATTCACGAGGTGCATGTGAGCCAGGCCGCGCCCACGCTGCGGCACCCGCTCTTCGGCGCCGAGGGCGAGCCCGTGGTGCGCCTGAGTGCCCGCGAGCTGGGCCAGCCCCAGCTGGGCGCCGTGCTCAGCTACGGCCAGTTGGTCGCCCCCTTGCAAGCCGCCTGGCAGGCCGCCACGGCCCGCGAGCCGCAGCGCCTGCTCAGCCGCTTCGGCCAGCCGGTGGCCGCCATCAAGCCCATGGAGCGTGGCGTTGAGATCGATGCCGGCATCGTCGAGGCCTATGACCTGGCCGTGGTGGCCGAGGGCGGCGTGTTTGCCGAGCAGTCGCGCAAGAGCCTGAGCCATGACTACCACCAGAACGCCTGGGTGGGCACCCTCACCCTGGCACCCGACAGCCCGCCCGGCCTGGCCTATGAGCGCTTCACCCGCAACGGACCCCTGGCCCTGCTGCCCCTGAGGCCCCGCGAGGGCCAGCGCCGCGCGGCCCTGGTCTGGTGCATGCCACAGGCCGAGGACGAGATTGGCTCACTCAGCGACGCGCAGCGCCTGACCGTGATCCAGAGCCTGCTGCCCGAGCGCGTGGGGCGCCTGCAAGGCATCTCGCCGCTCAAGTGCTTCCCCCTCGGCCTGAACGCCGAGCGCAGCCTGGTGGCGGGCCGCACCGTGCGCATTGGCAACGCCGCCCAGACCCTGCACCCGGTGGCCGGCCAGGGTCTGAACCTGGGCCTGCGCGATGCCTATGCCCTGGTCCAGGCCCTGCGCGACCAGGCCGATCTGGACCGCGCCCTGAACAGCGTGGCATGGCAGCGTGCGCCCGACCGCTGGAGCATGATCGCCACCACCGACTTCCTGGCCCGCAGCTTTGCCTGGCGCTGGCCCGGCCTGCCCATCGCCCGCGGCCTGGGCCTCGCGGCCCTGCAAGCCCTGCCCCCGCTGAAAAACGCCCTGGCCCGGCAGATGATGTTCGGGCGGCGCTGAGCCGGGCGCGTCTCGCGCGACAAGCGCGGTCTGCAAGACTGAGCCAGGAACCAGGTTCAGCCCTGCCGGCGCCGCGCCATCAGGCCAACACCGGCCAGACCGGCCAGCATCAGGGCCAGGCTGGCCGGCTCGGGCACGGCCAGCGCAATGCTGTGCCCGGTCTGCACATCCAGGGTGGGCGCCGTCAGATAGACAAGGCCGTGGTTCAGATTGCCCGCGCCGTACTGGCTGAGCAGGCTGACCTGGGCTTGGCCCGCACCCAGCACCTTGAAGGACAGGGTGGCCAGCTGCAGCGAGGCCTGGCCGGCATCGGCCACACCCGGAAAGGCCGAGCCCGAGATCGGGACGCCCGTCAGGGCCGAGTCGTCCGACCAAGCCGTGGCTAGGCTCACGCCGCTCAGGGCCAGCAGGCTGCTGTCAAAGCTCAGACCCAGGCCAAAGGCCAGCAGCTCATCACCCGCGCGCTCGCCGTCAAAAGGCTGCAACAGCGCCACATCCAGGGTGAAGCTCTGACCGACCGTGGCCGCCGTGGTGCCAGAGATCGAAAGGCTGGCGGCCTGGGCCGACGACAGGCCCAGCACCGCGAGCGATGCGGCCAGCAGGAACTTGTTGATCTTCTTCATGTGGAACTCCTTGATTCAATGCCTCACTGGCGCGTGAACAAGGCATACCAGAGCTTGTAATCGGCCTGGGTGATGCACTTGTCGCCATCGAAATTGGCCAGCGGCTGGTAGCGGGTATCGCCCTCGCAGCTGCCCAGGGCAGCGCGCTGCAGATCGCGGTCGCTCGCGTTGATGAGGCCGTCGCCGTTGATATCGCCCAGCTTGCGCACCGCGAAAGGCACACGCGGAGCGGCCTCCTGATAGCCATCATTGAGCAGGAAGGCGATGTAGTACTCGCCAGCGCCCAGGCCGCTGAAGGCGGTGCTGCCGGCAGCACCTGCGGCATAGCGCCACTGCAGGGCCGGGCTGCCGCTGCCCGGGGTCTGAGTGGCGCGGTAGACGCCCACCCAGTCCTTGGCCCCGCCCGGCATGCCGGACCAGCTGACGTTCAGCGTCTCGCCGGTGCGGATCAGGTTGCGCGCCACGCCCAGCACGCGCGGCGGGGGCGGAGGCTCGCTGCCGGCGCCCACGGTAAAGGCCACGCGGTTGGACACCTCGGTGTAGGAGTCGTTGATGTAGAGCGCCAGGAAGTACTCGCCGTCCGGCAGGGCCTCGGTGGGCGAGAGGCTGCCGCTGGCGCGGCCATCCACGTAGGAATAGCTCACCAGCAGGTCGATGCCGGGCTTGGCGCCCTTGCGGAACACACCGATATAGTCCTTGGCCGTGGCCGGACCATCGGCAAAGCGGATCTCCAGGCGCTCACCGCTGGCCAGGGCGGTCTTGACCAGGCTGACACTCGCGATCTCGCTGCCCACGGCAAAGGGCAGGCGCTCCGAGATCTCGAAGTAGGCGTCATTGATCATGAAGGACGCGTAGTAGTAGCCCTTGTCCAGGGCGCCCAGGCTCACATTGCCCGCGGCGCTGGGCGCATAGGCCCAGCTGGTGGAGCCCACGGCGCCGGGCTCCTGGCCGACGCGGTAGATGCCAATCCAGTCCTTGGCGCCGCCGGGCGCGCCGCTCCAGCCGATGCTGGGGCGCTCGCCCACATTGAACTGGGTCTTGTTGATGCTCAGCGTGGCGGGGCTGCCCACATAGAAGGCGGCACGCGGCGCGATCTCGGTAAAGCTGTCGTCGGTGAAGAAGGCGGCGTAGTACTCCACCCCGGCGGCCAGGCCGCTGAAGCTCAGCCGACCATTGGCGCCCGACACATAGGCCCACTTCACCGCGGGCGAGCCCGCGCCGGGCTTCTGGCTCTTGCGGTAGATGCCCACCCAGTCCTTGGGCTTGCCGCGTCCGTTCAGGTGCTCGATCACCACGGGCTCAGCGGCCGGCCAAACCTTCTTGGCCAGGCGCAGGGCCGGGTCGCCGTCCGAGCTGCCTTGCACGGTGAAGCTGTAGGTCGGCGTCCAGGGCGACCACTCGGCATTTGCGTCGCGGTGGCGGGCACGGATGTAGTAGCGGCCGTTGTTCAGGCCGTTGGGGCCGACGGCATAGCGCTCGATGTCCAGGCCGGCATGGATGTCCACCGGCTCGTAGTGCGGCGCGCCGCTATCGCCATAGAGGTTCTCCACATCGCGGATCAGGTCCACCACCTTGCTGGAGAAGGCGGCATCGCGCGCGATCTGGAACTGCGTGCTGTTGAGAGCCATGCCCGAGGGCGACTGGTAGCCCCCCAGCTTGAAGGCGTGGGGCAGGCTCAGCGTGGCGCCATCGCTCACACCGTCCAGCACCGGCTGCAGCGGCGGCGCGGCGTCCAGATGACGCTCGAACTCGTCCACCAGACGGTTGTCATAGGCGAAGCCCAGCTTGGGGTGGCCCACGGCATAGGACGAGACCTTCATGGTGCGCGCACCCAGATCGAAGTCGATCAGCTGCCAGGTCCAGTTGGCGATGGTCTTCTGCACATCATCCATATCGCGCTCGGTCGACTGGCCCCAGAACTGGTCCCAGGCCGTGCCGCCGCTGATGAGGTGATAGACGGGCCAATCGCGCGTCTGGCCGCGGGCATAGAGATGGTGGTGTGCGCCGATGTTCAGCACATGCTTGCGCGTGCCGGCCAGGATGGGCATGGCCGTGTCGCGGAACCAGCTGGAGATGTCGCCCACATACTGCTCGGCCTGGTAGGGCCGGTGCACCACGCTGATCACCCAGTCCACATCGGGGTCGGCATTGGCAGCCGCCACCACCTTGCGCAGCCACTCGGTCTGGGCCGCAAAGCTGTGTTCGGAGTTGGTGTAGACCAGCAGCACGCGGCCGACCTGGTGCGCGTAGTAGCTCTCATCGGCCGCGGCCGGAATGCCCTGGTAGCTGATCTTGTCGTACTCGGTGTGCGCACGCCAGTTGACCAGGCCCGGGTCGTAATAGGTCTCGTGATTGCCCAGCGCCATCATGATGGCCAGATTGCCCGACACCACCGACGAGGGCTTCATGTGCACGAACTCGTAGTGGTCCAGCGTGCCCACATCGACCTGATCGCCGTTGTTCAGCATCAGCTGCACCGACTCCTCCAGCGGCAGGCCGGTCATCGACTCGATCTTGGCCTTGGCCGCCTTGAGCAGCGGCGTGTGGCGGTCATCATTGCGCAGCTGATGGTCGCCGGTCACCAGGATGCGGAAGTGGCCGCTCTTGCGCGCCGCCGTGGGCTGGGTGCGGAAGCGATACACCGGCGACACCTGGCTGCCGGTGCGCACGCGATAGCTGTAAATCGTCTCGGGCTGCAGGCCCGTCAGCTGCACGCCATGCAAGCGGTAATTGGCCGCCAGCACCTGGGGCGCGCCGGTGGCACGGCGCAGCAGCGGCCCGCCATCCGGGCCGAACTCCACCACCGACTCGCTGCCCTCCTCAGTCTTCCAAGTCACCCAGATCGAGTTGGCCGTGGGGGTCTGCAGATAGGGCTGCAGTTCGGCGGCAAGCGCCGCGGACCCGCACAGCAGGCTGCCCAGCAAGACAAGCAGAGCGCGCAGCAAGCGCCCTGCGCCAAAGAAGGTGGAAATCATGATGGTGAAGTGCTCAACGCAGCCAGCCAAAAACAGGCGCGCATTGCAGCAGCCGGGTATGACGACGGCGTGAGGGAGGGATGGTCCGAAAGGACTCATGCAAAGCCTTGCGAACCCAGGCAAGCATCCTCGGAAAAGACGAAGGCCGCGCGTCTTGCGACTTCGCGGCCTTCCATTTGGTGCATCTTTCAGCTTGTTAGCGTCCAGAGCGCATATCCCAGTGATCGGATGTCGTCATCTTAACCGGCGCGCAATGCGCCCGGACCTCGTACAAACCTCAATCCCGGTGCCAGGTCTTGTCGCTATAAAACACGGCTGACAAAACAAGATCGCTGGCTCCAGGGAGGGCTTGCCAAGATGACGATTCGATACCGCCTGGCCTTGGACCTGGGCTCCACTTCCTTGGGCTGGGCCATGGTGCTGCTCAAGGGCAAAGACCATGCCGAACCCTGCGCCGTGATCCGCGCCGGTGTGCGCATTTTCCCGGACGGACGCAACCCCAAGGACGGTTCCTCGCTGGCAGTGACGCGGCGCGAAGCACGCGCCATGCGGCGGCGCCGCGACCGCCTGCTCAAGCGCAAGGCGCGCATGATGCGCACCCTGGTCACGCACGGCTTCTTCCCGGCTGAGCCGGAGAAGCGCAAGGCGCTGGAAACGCTCAATCCTTATGCCCTGCGGGCCAAGGGCCTGGATCAGGCCCTCAGCCCCGAGGAATTCGCACGCGCACTGTTCCATATCAACCAGCGGCGCGGCTTCAAGAGCAATCGAAAGACCGACAAGAAGGACAACGACAGCGGGGCGCTCAAGGCTGCCATTGGCACGCTGCGCGCCCAGCTGGACCCGTCTGGCGTGGACGGCAAGGCGCGGACCGTGGGCGAGCTGCTGTGGCGCCGGCTCAATGATCAGAGCAAGCCCCCCGAGCAGCGGACGGTGCGCGCACGCTACCGCGAGCTGCGCATTCCCAGGGAGGGCGGCAAGGATCGCATCGAGAAGAGCTACGACCTCTACGTAGACCGCGCCATGGTGGAGGCCGAGTTCGATGCACTGTGGGCCAAACAGGCCGAACTCAATCCGGCCCAGTTCCACGAGGCCGCCCGCCTCGCCCTGAAGGACTGCCTGCTGCACCAGCGCCAGCTGCGCCCGGTCAAGCCCGGGCGTTGCACCCTGATCCCGGAGGAGCCGCGGGCGCCATTGGCTCTGCCCAGCCAGCAACGCTTTCGCATCCTGCAGGAGGTCAATCACCTGCGCCTGCTTGGCGGCCGGCTGCTGGAGGAGGCACTGAGCCTGGAACAGCGCGACAAGCTGGTCGCCGCGCTGGAGGCAGGCGCCAAGTCTTTCAAGACGGCAATTCCGAAGCTGCTGGGCTTATCGGGCGCGGTGCACTTCAACCTGGCCGACGCCAAGCGCATCGAGCTGAAGGGCAATGCCACCAGCATGGAGCTAAGCAAAAAGCAGTTCTTCGGCGCAGCATGGCATGGCTGGACTCTGCGACAGCAGGATGCCATCGTCCGGCAACTCATAAATCAAGAGTCCCTGGGCAAGCTCGTGAAACGCCTGCAGAAGTACTGTGGCGTCGACGAGGCTCGAGCAGAGCACATTGCGGAGAAGGCCAATTTCGTCCCCGGCTATGGCTCGCTGAGCGCCAAGGCACTCGCCCGCATCCTGCCGGCCTTGCGGGCCGAGGTCATCACCTACGACAAGGCCGTGCTGGCCGCCGGCTTCGAGCATCACAGCCACATCAGCCACGCCGCGAGCACGGGCGAGATCCTGCCGGAGTTGCCCTACTACGGCGAGTACCTCCAGCGCCATGTCGGCTTTGGTACCGGCGAGCCCGCAGATCCACCTGAGAAGCGCTTCGGCCGCATCGCCAACCCGACGGTGCACATCGGGCTGAACCAGGTGCGCGTGGTCGTGAATGCACTGATCAAGCGCTACGGCCACCCCAGCGAGGTCGTGGTCGAGGTCGCACGCGAACTTAAGCAAAGCCAGGAACAGCGTCGCGAAGCCCAGGAGCAGCAGGCCAAGAACCAGAAGCGCAACGACCGACTGCGCAAGGATGCTGCCGCCATCCTGGGCATCGCCGAAGAGCGAGTGCGCCAGGCCGATATCCAGAAACTGATCCTCTGGGAAGAGCTGAGCTTTGATACCGCCGACCGGCGCTGCCCCTACAGCGGCGTGCAGATCAGTGCCGCCATGGTCTTGAGCGAACAAGTGGAGGTCGAGCACATCCTGCCCTTCTCGATGACGCTGGACGACGGCCTGAACAACAAGACCGTGGCCATGCGCCAAGCCAATCGCGTCAAGGGCAATCGCACGCCCTGGCAGGCGCGCGATGACTTTGCGGCCCAGGGCTGGGACTACGAAGCCATACTGCAACGCGCGGAGCGCATGCCGCGCGCCAAGCGCCAGCGCTTTGCTGAAGACGGCTACGAGAAGTGGCTCAAGGACGACAAGGACTTTCTGGCCCGCGCGCTCAACGACACCCGCCACCTTAGCCGCGTGGCGCGCGAGTACCTGAGCCTGATCTGCCCTGGTGGTACTCGTGTGATCCCTGGCCAGATGACTGCCATGCTGCGCGCCAAGTTCGGACTCAACGGCATCCTGGGCCTCGACGGCGAGAAGAACCGCAATGATCACCGCCATCATGCGGTAGACGCTTGCGTGATCGCGGTCACCGATCAGGGGCTGCTGCAGCGCTTTGCGCGAGCCAGCGCCGACGCACGCGGCAAGGCTTTGGACAGGCTTGTGGAGACCATGCCCGACCCCTGGCCCAGCTACCGCGAGCATGTGCGTCGCGCGGTGCATGCGATCTGGGTGAGCCACAAGCCGGATCATGGACATGAAGGCGCCATGCACAATGACACGGCATATGCACTGCTCGGAGATGGCCGTGTAGCTGTGACCAAGTGGATAGATGGCCGGCGCACGAGGGAGGAATCGGCCCTTAAAGTGATTGCTATATGCGATGGGCGGGCTGCAGAAAGGCACGGCGTCGCGGAAGACGGCAGCCCACGACCCTACAAAGGCTACAAGGGAGACAGCAACTACTGCATCGAGGTAGTGATTGACGAGCGTGGTCGATGGCAGGGCGAGGTAATCTCGACCTACGCCGCCTACCAAGTAGTCAGGACACATGGCGTCGCCCAGTTGCACAACCGTCACCGAAGCGTTAGCGGCAAGCCGCTGGTCATGCGCCTGACCATTGGCGACTCGCTGCGCTTGGTGCACAACGATCAACTTCGGACAATGCGGCTTTCGTACGTCAACAGTGCAGGAACTCTCGCACTCATTGAGTGTCACGAGTCAAACGTCGACAAGCGCACTAGAAGCAAGGAACTCGCATATGTCTTCAAGACTGCCGGTTCGTTGCAGAAGGCTGATGGCCGTCGCATCACCATCTCACCCATCGGCGATCTTCGCGACCCCGGCTACAAAGGGTAACGCACATGATCGGCCGCATCGTCGAGGTGGCCGACGACCGGCGCCACTTGGCCATGAACCGGGGCTTCATGGTCGTGAAGGACACCGAAGGTCCGGGTAAGGAACTGGGCCAGGTGCCGCTCGACGACATCGCCGCCGTGATCGCCAATGCGCATGGCCTGAGCTACACCAACAACCTGCTGGTCGCGCTGGCCGAACGCGGCGCGCCCTTTGTACTGTGCGCAGCCAACCACAATGCAGTGGGCATGCTGCTGCCCATTGAGGGCAATTTCGAACAGTCCAAACGCATCGAAGCACAGATCGCCGCCAGTCTGCCCACACACAAGCGCATGTGGGCCGCCGTGGTGCGCGCCAAGCTGGAGCAGCAGGCCGCCGCGTTGGAGGCTGCGGGCACGCCACCCGCTCCGCTACAGGCCCTCGCCACCAAAGTGCGCAGCGGTGACCCCGACAACCTGGAAGCCCAAGGCGCCAGGCGCTACTGGAGCCTGCTGTTCGGCAACGGCTTCCGGCGCGATCAAGATGGCGGGGGCGTCAACGCCTTGCTGAACTATGGCTACACCGTCTTGCGCGCCGCGACAGCACGCGCCGTCATTGCGGCTGGCCTGCACCCCAGCATCGGGCTGCATCACAGCAATGACAACAACGCCATGCGCCTGGTGGACGATCTGATGGAGCCCTTCAGGCCCGTGATCGACCTCAAGGTCTGGCAACTCAAGCGCAACGGCGAAGAACTCGTGACGCCGGAAGCCAAGCGCGCCCTGGTCCACACGCTTTACGACGATATGCAGACCACGGCAGGCGCGACGCCGGTCATGGTCTGCGCGCAGAAGCTCGCCGTGTCACTGGCCCAGGTCTATCTCGGTCAGCGCGACAAGTTGGACCTGCCGCTGCCCGGCCTGCCGCTGGCGCTGGCCGCCGCACTCCAAGACGAGTAATGAGAAGCGAGGGCCGCCACTTGGGATCGTCAACATGCTCACTGGCTACCGGCTGATGTGGATGGTCGTGATGTTCGATCTGCCCGTGGTCGAGAAGGCCGAGCGGCGCGCGGCCACAGACTTTCGCAAGGCCCTGCTGGACATGGGTTTCGAGATGAGCCAGTTCAGCGTGTACATGCGCATGTGCACCAGCAACACGCAAATCGAGACCTACTGCAAACGGGTGGAAAGCGCCTTGCCCAGCGGTGGCAAGGTCAATATCCTGCAGTTCACCGACAAGCAGTACGAGCGCATCGTCAGCTTCCAGGGGCAGACCAAACAGCCAGCCAAAAAAACGCCCGACCAGTTCGACTTGTTCTAGCCATGCAAGCAGTTTTCAAAGTCCCAGAAGGCAAAAACCCCTTGACGAATCAAGGGGTTACTGCCGACCTAGTCTAGGTCACTGGGATATGCGCTCTGACCGGAACTATCTGCCCAGTCTTGAGGCCCATTGCCCTAGTCTAGGTCACTGGGATATGCGCTCTGACCGGAACAGTTGTTCCGTTAACTCACGGTACGCAGCCAGTCTAGGTCACTGGGATATGCGCTCTGACCGGAACTCAATTGAGCTGGACACAAAAGCTCTACGCAGTCTAGGTCACTGGGATATGCGCTCTGACCGGAACCTGCAATTGCGTTGCCTTTTTATATGCAGCAGTCTAGGTCACTGGGATATGCGCTCTGACCGGAACCGGGATCACTCGGCACACATTCACCTTGTCAGTCTAGGTCACTGGGATATGCGCTCTGACCGGAACGAATCGGCCCCGCAAGAGACTGAGAAGACTAGTCTAGGTCACTGGGACATGCGCTCTGACCGGAACGGTGCAACACCCGACCCCGGTGCACAATCGACTCAGGCCGCTGCGCCTTCGCGGTGGCCGGCTCCCAAGGAGGCAGCGATGAATGCACGCGCGATCGGCAGAAAGCGTTCCCGGATTCCTGGCCTGGCCCTGTTGGGCGGCGGCGCCGCCCTGTTGACGGGCCTGGCGGGCTGCGCCGGCAGTGGTGCGGTGGAACTGGCCAACCGCAAGCCCGCCGAGCAGTTGGCGCGCGAGACGCGCGAGGCCCAGCCCTCGGCCTCGGTGTACAGCGGCTGGCGGGTGTTTCAGGACAAGTGCGCGCGCTGCCATGGCAGTGACGCGCGCGGCAGCGCGCAGGCACCCGATCTGTTGCCGCGCCTGGGCGATATGGGCCAGCGCCGCTTTGTGGGCCTGGTGCTCAGCCGCTATGACTGGGGCCTGCCGCCCGACCAGGTCCGCGGCAGCGAGGCGCAGATCGAGGGCGTGATGCAGCGCCAGCAAGGCGCGCTGAGCATGCCGGCCTGGCAGGGCGAGCCCAGCGTACAGGCGCACATCACGGACCTTTACGCCTATCTCAGCGCGCGCTCCAGCGGCGCCCAGGGGCCGGGTCAGCCCTCGCGCTGAAAGCCCGGAGCGGCTGGAGCGGTTTGCGCCGCCACCCACCGGGCATAGGGCTCGTAGACCGGCCCCAGGGCCTGGGCATGGATGGCGGGCAGCTCGTAGGGATGCAGCTCGCGCAGGGCCTGCTCCAGCGCTGCATACAGTTCGGCACGGGTCTTGAGCAGCAATCGGAATTCGCCCTCTTGCTGCAAACGGCCGTCCCAGCGGTAGAAGCTCTCCACCTCGGAGATTTGCGCGCAGGCCGCCAGCCCACGCTCCACCATCTGGCGCGCCAGGGCCTGGGCCGCGGCCCGCTCGGGCAGGGTGGTGAAAACGGCGATCAGGGCCGGTGCAGGCGAGCCATCTGGCGGACCATCTGGCGGGATAGGGGCACTCATGTGCGCATTGTGCGAGCCGGCCTGTGCCGCATCAAGGACAATGGGCGGCCATGATGACGACCCAGTTCCAGGACTCCATCCAAGACCGTCTGCGCCACGCCGTGCAGGCCTCCCTGCCCTGCCAGGCCGCGCCGGTGCAACTGGCCCTGGGAGCGCTGCTCTCGGCCCAGCAGGAGCCGGTGCACGCCCTGATCGCCTGCAGCCTTGATGAGGGTGACCCGACCCTGCATGTGGGCGCGGCCCTGGACCTGGTGCATATCGGTTTGCAACGCCTGCATGCGCGCGTGGATGCCCCGCCCGAGACCGCTGGCGCGGCCGCCCTGCTGGGCACGGCGGGCAATGTGCTGGCCGGCGACTATCTGACCAGCGGGGCCTTCAAGCTGCTGGTGCACTGCAATGACCTGGCGGTGCTGCAGCATGTGGCCGATGCCATCACCCATTGCTGCGAACTGGAATGCGCGGACATGGGCCGCGCCGACGCCAAGGCTTCGGCCCGCGCCCTGCCCATGGGCGGGGCCGCCGCCCGAGCCGGCGCCATGCTGGCCGGGCTGGATGAGGCCGCGCAGATCCTGGCCCAGCGCTATGGCGAGGCCATGGCAGCCGCCCTGCTCGGCAGCGAGGCTGACGCAGCCGACCGGGCCAGCCTGCATGCAGCCGCCCTGCAGGCCGCCCAGGCCCTGCAGGACGCTACGGGCAAGACCCGGCCCCTGGAACTGGCCCGCGCCCGCCTGGGCGGCTGAGTGACGGGCTCAATCCTCGCGCTGGGATGGGCCGGACTGCTCCGCATGGGCTAGCAAGCCTGTCACGCAGGGGTTGCGGGTGCTGCCTAAGCTGAAAGCTCAAGGCTGAGCAAGGCGCGGCGAACTGCTGGCACCTCGCCCCTGGCAGGTCGCGGGGCGCGGAGGCGGTGGAAGTATTGGCGCATGGCGCGGCCGGTCTTCCCCCACTCTCTCCTCGAGGCGCTCTCGCACCATGTTCTCCACGCAAACCTCCAACCTCGCCACCCGCCGGCCCCTGGGCATGAGTGTCCTGAGCCTGGCGCTGTTCATTGCCTTCGCGCCGGCGCAGGCCGAGAAGCTCACCCTGCTGCATGTCGGCGACCAGGAGTCCTGGCTGCTGTCGGCCCAGGGCAATCTGCGCGACAACGCCTCCCAGTCCATTTCCTTCTACGGCGGCGTGGACCGTCTGGCCTCGGTGATGGCCAATGCCCAGGCACAGGCCGAAGCAGCCGGGCGCAGCGTGCTCAAGCTCAATGCCGGTGACGCCTTCCTGCCCGGCCCGCGCTGGAATGCCAGCAAGGCCCTGCTGGGCACAGCCCACGCTGATGGCGGCCAGGACTTCTTCGATGCCATCGCCATGCGACACATCGGCTTCCATGCGGCGGTGTTCGGCAACCATGAATTCGACGAGGGCGCCGCCACGGCCGCACGCTTCGCCGCCGTCTCGGGCACGACCTATCTGTCGTCCAACCTGAACTTCCAGTCCACGCCCGCCTTCGCCAGCCTGGCCAGCACCGGGCGCGTGGCGCCCTACACCCTGGTCAGCACCAGCCAAGGCCACAAGATCGCGCTGGTGGGCGCCACCACGCCCCTGCTGCCGCGCATCTCTTCGCCGGGCCCGGTGTCCCTGCTCAACCACGATCCGCTTCAGAGCGAACAGCAGAACCTGATCCGCATGACCGAGCTGGTGCAGCAGAACGTCGATGCCGCGCGCGCTGCTGGCGCCAAGACGGTGGTGCTGATGAGCCATCTGCAGAACTGGAACAACGAGCGCCAGATCGTGATTCCGCGCCTGCAGGGCGTGGATGTGGTGGTATCCGGCGGCGGGCATGAGTTGATGGCCGATGCCGACGACCGCCTGCTGCCGGGCGACGCTCGCGCCCTCACCGGCCACCCCCAGCTGGTCAAGGATCGCACCGGCCGTGATGTGGCGGTGGTGACTTCTTCTTTCGGCAACCGCTATGTGGGCGAACTCAATATCGAGGTGGACGACAGCACGGGTGCCATCCGCGCCATCGAGGGCTCGCGCCTCTTGCGCGTGAGCGGCAACGCCGCCGATGCCGACCGGGTGCAGGGCGACAGCTTCCTCAAGACGTCCGTGATCGATCCGGTCAAGGGCTATGTGGATGTGCTCAATGCCACCCGCATCGGCAGCTCCCAGGTGGCCCTGAACGGCCTGCGGGGCAGCAAGGGCGTGCCGGGCAGCTTCGAGGCCGGCGTGCGCAATAGCGAGACCAATCTGGGCAATCTGGTGGCGGATGCCATGCGCTTCGCGGGCAAGGCGGATGTGGCCATCCAGAATGGCGGCGGCATACGCGCCGGTATCGCGGCCGGCGATGTGACTGTGGGCGACACCTTCAATGTGCTGCCCTTCACCAACCTGGTCCGCCGGGCACCCAGCGTGGACGCCGGCCAGCTCAAGCAGATCCTGGAGCACTCGGTCGCCACGGCCTCGGCTGCAGGCGATGTGAATGGCCGCTTTGCCCAGGTTTCGGGCCTGCGAGTGATCTACGACACCCAGCGCAACGCCGGCAGCCGGGTGCTCAAGGTGACGCTGGACGATGGCACGGTGCTGATCGACAACGGCGTGGTGGTGAACGGACTGCGCCGCTTCTCGCTCTCCACCATCGACTTCACGGCCGCTGGCGGTGATGGCTACCCCTTCGCCGCCGCGGGCGTCTTGTTCGAAAACGCCGTGGACACCATCACCTACCAGGAGGCGCTGGAACGCTTCATCAGCAGCCCGCTCGAGCAGGGCGGCCTGGGAGGCCTGATCACCGCGGAACGCTATGGCACGGCCAACCCCTTGGACGCCGCCGGCCGCCTGGTGGATGTGGCCCTGGCGCCAGTCCCCGAGCCTGCCACCTACGGCATGATGGCCCTGGGTCTGGGCTTGCTGGGCTGGCTGCAGCGCCGTCGCCGCGCAGCCCACCAAGCGGCTGCGGCAGCGGCCTGATGAGAGCGGGCTGCGGCGGCAGCCGCCGCAGCCCGCGCTTTACTTGAAGAACCAGTAACCCACGCAGATCGCGCCGACCACGCCCACCACATCGGCGATCAGGCCACAAGTGAGGGCGTAGCGGGTCTTGGCGATCTTGACGCTGCCGAAGTAGACCGCCAGCACATAGAAGGTGGTCTCGGTGGAGCCCTGGATGATGGCGGCCAGCTTGCCCTCGAAGCTGTCCACGCCATAGGTCTTCATCACATCCACCATCAGGCCGCGCGCGCCGCTGCCCGAGAGCGTCTTCATCAGGCCCACCGGCAGGGCCGGCACAAAGTCGGTGGGCAGGCCCAGCGCCGCCACGCACCAGGCGATGCCGCCCACCACATAGTCCATGCAGCCCGTGGTGCGGAACACCGAGATCGCCACCAGGATGGCCACCAGATAGGGAATGATGCCGATGGCCACGCCAAAGCCTTCCTTGGCGCCCTCGACAAAGCTCTCGTACACATTGATGCGGCGCCAGGCACCCACCGCGATGAAGAGCACGATGATGGACAGGATCACCAGGCTGCCCAGCAGGCCGATGTACTTGGCCATCACCTCGGGCGGGTACTGGTGCAGCCAGCCGAAGAGGCCGGCCATCAGCGCGATGAAGCCGCCGAAGAAGGCCACGACCGGCGCGCTGAAGAGATTGATGCGCTGGTACACCGCCACCGCCACCAGGCCCGCCATGAAGGAGATGAAGGTGCCGATCAGGGTGGGCAGGAAGATGTCGGCCGCATTGAAGCCGACCAGGCCCTGATCCACCGCCAGGGCCTGGCGGATGGCGATCACCGAGGTGGGGATCAGGGTGATGCCCGCGGTGTTCAGCACCAGGAACATGATCATGGCGTTGCTGGCCGTGTCCTTCTGCGGGTTGAGCTCCTGCAGCTCCTTCATGGCCTTGAGCCCCAGCGGCGTGGCGGCATTGTCCAGGCCCAGCATATTGGCGCTGAAGTTCATCACCATGGAGCCGCCGGCCGGGTGACCCTTGGGCACCTCGGGAAAGACCTTGGCAAAGAAGGGCGCCATCAGGCGCGCAAAGATCTGGATCACGCCCGCGTGCTCGCCGATCTTCATGATGCCCAGCCACAGGCTCATCACACCCACCAGACCGAGCGAGATGTCAAAGCCCGTCTTGGCCGTGTCGAAGATGCCGCTGAGCACCTGGGTGAAGATGGCCATGTCCCCGTTCAGCAGCAGGCGCGCCAGGGCCACGCCAAAGCCGATCAGGAAAAAGGCGATCCAGATGTAGTTGAGAACCATGGGGCAACACTCTTTGCGGGGGGCCCATTATTCCGGTCATTCACGCCGCGCCAACTGGGCCTCGCCCCTAGCCCGGCATCACGGCTGGCGCACCAGCCATAACCGGGCGTGATGCCACGCCCGTGGCGGCGCGGGCCGTCACAGGCCTCTTGTGCAGGGGCAGCAGGCTGCAGCTCGTCTTTGCCGCCACGAAGCCGGGCATATGCGGCACACTCCCATGACCATTGCGCAGCGACTCAGATGCTCCAACTCGACCCGCTGACCCTGTGGACAGGCACCGCTGTCCTGCACGGCTTTGCGGCCATCGTATGGGCCTTGCTGGGGAGCTTCTACCGGATCGCACCGCGCGCCAGCCTGTGGCTGTGTATTGGCGAGCTGCTGATGATCCCGACGCTGGAATGCCCGGGCTGCAGCACGGCCTGGCCTGCCGAGCTGGCGCGGTGGACGCCCAGCGTGCTGCATCTGGCCGGCCTGATGGCCATGGCGCTTGGGGTGGCCCGGCTGCTCCAACTGGCGCCGCCGAAGCCGGCCCTATGGGCCGGCCTGGCCTGCAGCCTGGTGCTGGCGCTGTTCGCGGCGGCCGGCGGCACCCGCGTGGCGCTCGCCACCCTGGCCGCCGCTTCAGCGCTGGTGTGCATGGGCACCGCCGCAGCGCTGTGGCGCTCCAGCGCCAGCGAGCTCTTGTCCGACTGGGTGCGCGTGGCGCTGACCCTGCCGCTGCTGCTGCTGGCCGCCGACTTGCTGGCCGACATCACGCTGCCCTGGGCCACCGAAGCGCACTCACCCTGGCTGGCCCTGCTGATGACCGGTGTTCATCTGTGGCTGACCTTGAGCCTGATGATGCTGGCCGTGCACCGTGTGTGGCTGCGCGTCCTGCATCTGAGCCAGCACGATGCGCTGACCGGCGCACTGAACCGCCGCGCGCTGGAGGACAAACTCAGTCAGATGCAGGCACGCCGGCGCCGTGGCGAAGGCTTCGCCTGGATCGCGCTGGACATCGACCATTTCAAGCGCATCAACGACCAGCTGGGCCATGCTGCCGGTGATGCTGCTCTGCAGCAGCTTGCGTCGCTGTTGATCAGCCAGCTTCGTGCCGGTGATGCCGTGGTGCGGCTGGGCGGCGAAGAGTTCGGCCTGCTCTTGCCCAAGACCGGACTGGCCGAAGCCGTGGCGCTGGCGGAGCGCCTGCGCCAGGCGCTTGTCGAGCGACCCTTGCGCTGGAAAGACCAGGACTGGCCCATCAGCGCGAGCTTTGGCGTGACGGCCACCGGCCCTGGCGACGCCCGCGACAGCCAGGCCCTGATCAGCCAGGCCGACCGGCTGCTGTACCAGGCCAAGCAGGCTGGCCGCAACTGCGTCCGATCGGAGCTGACGGAGCCGGCATGAACATCGGCAGCCACACACCGACCCAGATGGTGCTGATCGCCGGCTTGAGCCTGTTCGCCAGCGTGGCCTGGAGCCTGCTGGCCAAGTCGCGGCGCATGGCGCCCGGCGCGGCCTGGTCCATGGCGGCCGCCAATGTGCTGCTACTGATCGGCGTGAGCCTGTATGTGCTGCGCGGCCAGCCGGGCTGGGCGAATGTGCTGACCTACCAGACCTCCTCGCTGTTCCTGCTGAGCTGCTTCGGCCTGCTATGGGCGGCGGGGCCGCTGGTCTCGAATGAGGCCGCTGCCTGGCGCAAACCCTTGTGCGTGATGGTGCTCACCATGCTGATGCTGGTGCTGATTCCCACCAGCAGCACATACTGGCTGGCGGCAAGCACCAGCGGCATGATGGCGATGACCGCCGGTATCGTCATCGCTGCCTATCCGCGCCTGCGGCGCGTGCTGAGCTGGCAGCTCTCCGGGCTGCTGGTCTCGCCCTATGTGCTGCTGGCCTTGATGTTCCTCAGCCGCACACTGGCGGCCTTGCTGCTGCCCATCGAGCAGCTGAGCCTGCTGCGTCAGGACCAGGCCAATATGCTGTGGCTGTGGGTGGGCTTTCTGATGGCGCTGCTGATCAACACCCAGGCGGCCTTCCTGCTGGTTCTGCGGCTGGTGCTGACGCTGCAGCGACTGACCCGCCTGGACCCTCTGACCGGCACGCTGAACCGTCGGGCTTTCGATGATGCGCTGCGCCTGGCGCATGCCCAGTCCAGGCGCGGCGTCCGCTACAGCCTGGTGCTGATGGACCTGGACCATTTCAAGGCACTCAATGACCGGCTGGGGCACGCCAGCGGCGATGCCGCCCTCGGCTTCGTGGTGGAGCAATGCCGGCCGATGCTGCGTGAGGTCGACGCATTCGGCCGCTTGGGCGGCGAGGAGTTTTGCCTCTTGCTGCACGACACGGACATCCACGGTGCCGCCCTGGTGGCTGAGCGCATCCGGCTGCGCCACGCCGAAGCCCTCAGACCCGGACGGCAGCGCCGTATTGGCCCGCGCCGATGCGGCGCTCTACGAGGCCAAACGCCTGGGCCGCGATCTGGTGCGCTGAACGCTGCACACGCAGGTCGGGGTCAGACGGGGTCGGTGCGTCGAGACCGGGTGCTCAGAACGCCGGCACCACCGCGCCGCTGTACTTGCCCTCGATGAACTTCTTGACCTCGGCGCTGTTGAGCGCGGCGGCCAGCTTCTTCAGGGCTTCGCTGTCCTTGTTGTCGGGACGGGCGACCAGCCAGTTGGCGTAGGGCGAGCGGGCGTCCTCGATGGCCAGGGCGTTCTTCACCGGGTTGAGCTTGGCTTCCAGCGCGTAGTTGGTGTTGATCAGGGCCAGGTCCACCTGGGGCAGGATGCGCGGCAGGGTGGCGGCCTCGATCTCGCGGAACTTCAGCTTCTTGGGGTTCTCGGCGATATCGCGCGGCGTGGCCAGGATGTTGTCCGTGCTCTTGAGCTTGATCACCCCGGCGCGGTCCAGCAGCAGCAGGGCGCGGCCGGCATTGCTGGGGTCGTTCGGGATGGCCACGGTGCCGCCGCTGGGCAGCTCGCTCAGCGCCTTGTGCTTGCTGGAGTAGGCGCCGAAGGGCTCCACATGCACGGCGGTCACGGCCACTAGGCTCGCGCCCTTGCCCTTGTTGAACTGCTCCAGATAGGGCTTGTGCTGGAAGAAGTTGGCGTCCAGGCGCTTCTCGGCCACCTGCACATTGGGCTGCACGTAGTCGGTGAACACCTTCACCTCCAGCTCCACGCCCTGCTTGGCCAGCTGCGGCTTCACGAATTCCAGGATCTCGGCATGCGGCACGGCCGTGGCGGCCACGCTGAGCTTCTGGGCGGCGGCCAGGCCGCTGAGGGCCAGGGCGGCCAGGGCGATTGCGATCTTCTTCATGGGTACGACTCCTCTAGGTACTACGGGAAAAATTCAACGACGGGTGTAGCGGCGCACCAGCCAGTCACCCAGCATCTGCAGCAGCTGCACCAGCAGCAGCAGCAGGGCCACGGTCACCACCATCACCTCGGTCTGGAAGCGTTGATAGCCGAAGCGGATGGCCAGATCGCCCAGGCCGCCGCCGCCGATCACGCCCGACATGGCCGTGTAACCCACCAGGGTGATGGCGGTCACGGTGACGGCCGAGAGAATCGCGGGCCGCGCCTCGGGCAGCAGGGCCTGCCAGACGATCTGGCGCGTGCTGGCCCCCATGGCCAGGCCCGCCTCGACAATGCCGCGGTCCACGCCGCGCAGCGCGCCTTCCACCAGGCGGGCGAAGAAGGGCGTGGCCCCCACCACCAGGGGCGGAATGGCGCCCGCCACGCCGAGGGACGTGCCCGCCACAAGCAAGGTGAACGGGATCAGCACGATCAGCAGGATCACGAAGGGCAGGGAACGCAGCACGTTCACCACCAGGGACAGCAGCGCATACAGGCGCGGCGCCGCCAGCAGCTGGCCGCGGTCGAACAGAAACAGCGCCACACCCAGGGGCAGGCCCAGCAGCACGGTGAAGAGCAGGGAGCCGCCCAGCATCAAGAGGGTGTCCCAGGAAGCCAGGGCGATCTCGGCCCAGTCGATGGCATTCAGCAGGGCGTCCATCAGCGTTGCACCTCCACGCGCACGCCGCGCTCTTGCAGCAGGGCCGTGGCGGCTTCCAGATTGCCGCCGGACACCGAGATCACCAACGGCCCATAGGGCTCGTCCTTGATGCGGTCGATGCGGCCCGAGAGGATGCCGAAGTCCAGGCCCGAGCGCCGCGCCACCTCGCCCAGCAGGGGCTCGTAGGTGCGCTCGCCGCGGAAGGTGAGCTGCAGGATGCGGCCGGGCACATGGGCGTAGTCATCGCTGAGCTGGCCCTCGTCCACCTGCTCGGCCTCCTGCACAAAGCGCCGCGTGGTGGCGTGCTGCGGGTGCAGAAAGACCTCGGCCACCGGGCCCTGCTCCACGATCAGGCCGCCATCCAGCACGGCCACGCGGTCGCAGACGCGGCGCACGACCTCCATCTCATGCGTGATCAGCACGATGGTCAGGCCCAGCTCGCGGTTGATCTCGGCCAGCAGGGCCAGGATGGAGCGGGTGGTCTCAGGGTCCAGCGCGCTGGTGGCCTCGTCGCAGAGCAGCACGCGCGGCTCGGTGGCCAGGGCGCGGGCAATGCCCACGCGCTGCTTCTGCCCGCCCGAGAGCTGGGCCGGGTACTTGTGCGCCTGGTCGGCCAGGCCCACGCGCTGCAGCAGGGCGGCCACGCGGGCCTCGCGCTGATCGGGCGAGAGCAGGCCGGCAATCTTCAGCGGCCAGGCCACGTTCTCGGCCACGGTCTTGCTACTCAGCAGATTGAAGTGCTGGAAGATCATGCCGATGCGCTGGCGCGCGGCACGCAGGCCCGGCTCATCCAGGGTCAGCAGATCCTCGCCGGCCACCTGCACGCGGCCGCTGTCGGGCCGCTCCAGCAGATTGATCAGGCGCAGCAGGGTGCTCTTGCCGGCGCCGGAGGCGCCGATGATGCCGAAGACCTCGCCGGCGTTGATCTGCAGATCAACCCCGCGCAGCGCCGTGACGCGCCGCTCACCCAGGGCATAGGACTTGTAGATTTGTTCGAGAGAGATCACCGGGACTGCCAACCCGGGACACCGGGGCCTTGCGAAGAACACAGGGCCCGAATGCTAGTAAAAACCCTAGATCAACAGAAGAACGGATTCGTAATTAGCAAATTACAGGGTCAGGCCGGGCAGATCGCGCAGCATGATCTCCAGGGTGGCGCGGATGGCGCCCTCATTGGCCCGCTTGATGCGCTCGGGCTGGGAGATCATGGCCTCGGTGAATTCGGCCTTGTAGGCGGCGCGCACGCTGCGCTGGTAGAGCACGGCGCCGCTGGCCCGCTCCACCAGGCTGTAATGCACATTGGCGCCCACCGTGGTGTCCAGCGAGACCGTGGGCTGCACCAGGCTGAGCAGCTGAACCTTGAGCTGGTAGCGCGAGGTCTCGGGCTTGTCGGCCCACAGTCCCACGGCACGCAGCGTGTCCTCCAGGGCATGGCCCAGGGCCGGATTGCTGACCTTGGAGCCCCAGAAGCGGCCGGTCTCGGCACCGCCCGCCACCGCCTCCAGCGCCACCTGGCCGCGCAGGGCTGCCGGCATGAAGCTGCGCAGCTGCAAGGCCGTGCCCGCCGGCACGCTCATCTGCAGCGACTGGCTGGGCGTGCCGCAGCCCCCCAAGAGCGCCAGGGATGCCAGCCAGGGCAGAACGGATGCTTGTACCTTCATAGACGTCGGTGTTGCAGGGCCGGCAGCTGCTGGCGCACCCGGGCCAGACGCTCCAGGTCCAGCTCGGCGATGGCCAGGCCCTCGCCCTCCGGCAGGCAGGCGAGCACCTCGCCCCAGGGGTCCACGATCATGCTGTGCCCCCAGGTCCGGCGCCCATTTTCATGGAGCCCGCCCTGGGCCGGTGCGATGAGATAGGCGATGTTTTCGACCGCACGTGCGCGCAGCAGCAGCTCCCAGTGCGCCTGACCCGTGGTGTGGGTAAAGGCGGCGGGCACGCTGATCAGGTCCAGGGGGGCGGCCTGGCCCATGGCGCGGTAGAGCTCCGGGAATCGCAGGTCGTAGCAGACCGAAAGCCCCAGGCGCAGGCCCGCGGCCTGGGCCACCACCGGGGCCTCGCCGGGCTCCAGCACGCGGGCCTCGTCATAGCGCTCGCGGCCGTTGTCAAAGCAGAAGAGGTGCAGCTTGTCGTAGCGCGCCACGCGGCTGCCATCCGGGGCAAACACCAGGCAGCTGTTGCGCACCCGGGCCGGGTCGGGCGTGGCCAGGGGCAGGGTGCCGCCGATGATCCACAGGCCCAGCTCGCGCGCGGCGGTGCTGAGCATCTCCTGGATGGGGCCCTGGCCCAGGGCTTCGGCGATCGCCAGCTTGGCGTCGTCGCGCAGGCCCATCAGGCAGAAGTACTCCGGCAGGGCCGCCAGCTGCGCGCCCTGGGCGGCGGCCTGCTCCAGCCAGTGGCGCGCCCGCGCCAGGTTGTGGGCCACATCGGGGCTGGACACCATCTGGATCGCGGCAAGCTTCATGGGCACGGTCCTCGCTGAGGGAAGGGCTTGGGGATGGCTAGGGGGCGGAAGCGGCCGCGGCGGGAGATTCGGACGCGGCCTTGGCGCGCGACACGCGCTCGACCTTGGGGTCGTCCCAGCTGCCGCTGACGCGGAACTCGCGGGTATTGGCCGCCATCATCGGCTTGCGCAGCACCAGCTGGGCCAGAAAGGTGCCCAGACCCACGGCGGGGTTGATGGCGGCATAGGCCAGGGCCGCACCGCCGGCATTGATCTCGGGCACCACCAGCACCCGCAGGTCCTGGGTCTCGCGCGCCAGATCGGCCTGCCCCTCCATCAGCACCACGGCCTGCACCCCGCTCATGCGCAGGTTATGGCTGCTGGCCACGCCCTGGGCAATCTTGATGTCACCGCCAAAACCGTCAAAGGCAAAGCCCTCGCTGAACACATCGCGGAAGTCCAGCACCAGGCGGCGCGGCAGGGACTGCAGACTCAGAATGCCCAGCAGCCGCCCCACACCCGGCTCGGCCTGCAGAAACTGACCGGCGTCCAGGGCCAGATTGAGCTGGCCGGCCATGCTGGGATAGTCCGGCGCCAGGGGCGATCCCTGCCAGCTGAGCTGGCCCGCGGCCTGGCCCTTGCCACCACGCAGGATGCGACCCTGGCCCAGGCGCTCCAGCAGATTGCCCGCGTCCGCCACATCCAGCTTCCAGTCCAGCACGGTGCGGCGCTGGCCGCGCCCCGGCTCGGGCAGCCATTGACCCGTGGCATTGAGCACGGCATCGGGGTGGCGCAGCTGCAGGCGGGTCAGGCGCCAGTCACGCTGCGGCCCCTGGGCCTGCGCCTCCACCTCCAGCCGGCCCAGGCGCTTGCCGCGCAGCTCGAAGTCTTCCACCACGATGTCCAGGGCCGGCACCTGGGCCTGGCTGCTGGCCGCCGGTGGTCCCTGCTCGAGCAGGGTGCTCACGCCCTCGGCCTCGCTCTTGGGCAGGGACAGGCGGGCCAGGCGCGCATGAATGCGCGGGGCCTGGTTGCCGCGGGCCTGGCGCATCTCCACATAGCCGCTCAGCTGCTCGGCTTCCAGGGTGGCGCGCCAGATGCCGGGATCGCTGCCCCGGCTGATGCCCGCCACCACCTTGCTCAGAGGCCGGCCGGCCACGCGCAGGGACGGGGCCCGCAGCGCGATCTGGCTGGGCGCATAGCCGCCCTCCAGGGCCTCGGCCCCGCTGCTGCCCGCCCCCAGCAGGCGCTGCCCCACGAGCTGCCAGGCATCCAGATCGAGCTGGGCCGGGCTGGCCTGCATCACCACGCCCTGGGCCGGCAGGGCCGGCAGCCGGTCCTGCAGGGCCAGCGCCCCGGCCAGCACGCGCGGGCTGGCCCCGCTCAGATCGCGCTGGTACAGGGCCTGGAAGGCCGTGCCCAGCTCCAGCTTCAGCTCGTCACGCCCCTGAGGCAGCAGGCTGTTCTGGTAGCGCAGGGGCAGGCTGGACTCGGCCGTCTTGCCCAGGGGCGCGGGCAGCTCCGAGGCCAGGCCCTGCAGGCTGCTGCTCAGGCTCAGCTCGGTGCCGCCCTCGCGCAGACCCAGCTGCAGGCGGTAGCTGGTCTGCCCGCTCAGGGACTGGGCCAGGCGCGAGACCGGACCCAGCTCCGTGGCCCGCCGCAGGCCCTCGGCCGTGAGCAGGCCCTGGCCGCTGATGCGCAGGCTGCCGTCGCGCTGGGTGCTGCCCTCGAAGCTGGCCTCGCCGCCCAGCACGCGGGCCTGGCCGCCCTGGATGCTGACGCTGCGCCGGTCAAAGTCGATGCGCGCCCGCGCATTGGCCAGCAGGGGCACATCGGGACGGATGCGCAGCTCATTGCCGCCCAGCACGACCTGACCCTTGACCTGGGTCTTGTCGGTCTCGCTCAAGGGCATACGCAGGCCCAGGCGCAGCTGGGCGGGGCCGCTGCCGCTGGCCTCGCGCAGGCCGCCGCCTATCCACTCACCCACCGGCGAGAGCTTGAGATAGCGCAGCAGCTCGGGCAGCGGGCCGCGCCCCTGGCCTTCGAGCTCCAGCACCTGCTCGTGCATCAGGTCCTTGATGCCGCCATTGACGCTGTGCAGCTCATAGCCCAGCACGCGGGCGCGGGCATTGCGGATGCGCATGCTGCCGCGCTCAAAGACCAGCTCGGCCTGCAGCTTCTCCATGGGCGGCCAGGCCGGCTCGGCCCCGGCCACGCCCGGCACATAGGCCAGGCTCAGGTCCTGGGCCTGGGTGCTGATGCGGAACTGGCCCTGCTGCGCCACGTCGTAGGGGAAGTCCCAGAGATCGCCGCTCAGCTTGAACTGGGTGTTGCGGGCCTCGCCGCTGCGGATGGCATCGCGCACATAGCTGCGTGCCACCGGCCCCACGCCCAGGGGCAGATAGCGGGCCACACGCGCGGCCAGGGCGCGGTCCAGCCGCCCCTTGAGCTCCAGATGCCCCGGAAAGCGCCCGGCACGCCCGCGCTCCAGCCCGCTGGCGCCACCGGGGCCGGTCTTCCACAGCGCCTCCAGCTCGCCGCGTACATCCTCATTGGCCAGCCGCACATCCGTGAGCTTGAGCTCGATGGCCGGGGGCTTGCCCCCAGGTGCGGGCTCGATGCGCCAGCTGAGCTGGGCGGACAGTCGCTGCATGGGCAGGACCGGCTCCTCGAACACACCCGGAAACTCCAGCTGCCCGTCCCGGATCTGCAGCCGGGCCTGGCCGCCACGCTCGCTGGCCTCCAGCTGCAGGCTGGCGCCCGCGAAGCCGGGCCGCCCGATCGCCTGGTCCGGCGCCGGGCGGGCCGCCAGGCGCAGATCGCTGAGGCCGGCCTTGAGACGGTAGCTCGTCGGGTTCTGCAGCGCCCCTTCCCAGCTGGCCTTGAGCTCGCTCACCAGACCCTCAGGAGCCAGCTCGGCCAGCCACTGGCGCTGCGCCGCGCCCAGGGGTAGGCGGCTGGCAATGCGGTTCATCAGGGCCAGGTCCAGGCGCTGCGCGCTGAGCTCACCAGCCCGCACCGCGCCGGGCAGGCCCTCGGGGCCGGCGGGGGCGCGCCGCAGGCTGAGGGACCAGTCGGAACGCGGCCAGACCAGCTCGCCATCCGCACTGTCCTCCAGCTCGAAGCCCAGCTGGCGGGCGCTGAGCACCGTCCCCTGGCTGGTGTTCTGCAAGGCCAGCCGGCCCTCGATGCGCGACAGCGCCAGCGGCTCCATCTCGGCGCCCAGCCGCAGGCGCACGGCACGCAGGCCCATGTCCAGGGTCAGGCCCTGGACCTGACCGTTCTTGATCTCGGCCCAGGCACGCAGGGCGCCATCGCCCTCGCTGAGCTCGAAGGGCAGATCCACATGGCGGCGCAGCTGGCGCACATCGGCGCGCGGCAGATCGGCATAGAGCTGGCCGCTCCAGAAGCGCAGTTCGCCCGGGCGCTTGAGCAGGGACTGGTTGAAGCGACCGCGCAGGCTGAAGCGCTGCCCCCAGTCGGCCGGTGGCGTGGCATCCAGGCGCAGCTCGTGGCGGCGCAGGCCGTTGCGCATCACCAGGTCCAGGTCCACCAGCTCCAGGGGGGCGGCGCCACGCTTCTCGTCCAGCCAGCGCACCCGACCGCGCTGGATCACGAACTCATGCTGGGAGAAGAACCAGTCGGCCAGGGCCTCGCCCCCGCTGCCGGTGCTGCCGTCCTGCGCCAGACCCGCCACAAAGACCCGACCCTGGGCATCGCGGCGCACCTCCAGCTCGGGCGCATCGATCAGCAGCTGCTCGAAGCGCAACTCCAGGGCCCAGATCGAGCGGGCCGACAGGGCCGCCGCCACCCGCGGCAGTCGCAAGGCCTCGCGGCCGCTTGCATCGCGCAGTCGCACATCCCGCAGCTCCACCGCCGGCACCCAGCTGCCCGAGCGCACCGCGATCTCGCCGATCTCGGCCTGAAGCCCCAGGCTGCGCGAGGCCAAGCGTTCCAGCTCGGGGCGCCAATCATTGATGTGGGGCAGAATCGCCCAGTGCAACAGCAGCCAGGCCGCCAGCAACAGGCCCCACAGCAGCAGGAGCAGGGCCAGCGCCCAGCGCATGCCGCGCAGCAGCCACCGCAGCGCACGCCTGGTCGCTCGCCCGGCGGCATGATCGAAGGCGGCCGTGACAGTTGCAGTGAACGACATGAAATTGGGAGCGCGCCGTGGAGCAGAGATCGACAGGGGAAGATGGCATCACCGCCGGTGCCGCTTGCCTCGATGTTCTCGGTCTTGATGCAGCCCGGCACTCCCAGGTTGGCCGAGATTCTGGCACAGCGTGCCCCCTGACATGAGTTCGACCCCGCATCCCTTGCAGTCCCATCCACCCGCCACGGCAGCCTCGGCCGAGCACAGCCGCTTTGTGCAGCGAATACGCCGCCGCTACGCTCAAGAGCTGACCCTGCTGCCGCCCGGCCTGCCGGACCTGGCCGGCATCCAGGCCCTGGTCGCTGAGCTGCAGGCGGGAGGCCGAGTGCTCGCTGCCGCCTTGCGCGTGGCACGCCAGCTGGTGCTGGAGCGCCTGGCGGTGCTGGACGTCGAGCAGGGCTGCTCCATGGCCGACATCACCCTGGCCATGACCCATCTGGCCGAGGCCACCCTGGATCTGGCCCTCGCCGAGGCCCGCAAGGCCCAGGACGAGATCAACGGCCGGCCGCGCAATGCGGCGGGCGAGGTGATCGACTTCTGGGTCGTGGGCATGGGCAAGCTCGGTGCGCGCGAACTCAATGTGTCCTCGGACATCGACCTGATCTATGTCTACGACGACGAGGGTCAGACCGACGGCGCCAAGCCCATTACCGCCCACGAGTACTTCGCCCTGGTGGCACGGCGCCTCTATGCCCTGATCGGCGAGGTGACCGAGGACGGTCAGGTCTTCCGCGTGGACCTGGCCCTGCGCCCCAATGGCAACTCCGGCCCGCCGGTGGTGAGCCTGGCCATGCTGGAGGAATACTTTCTGGTGCAGGGCCGCGAGTGGGAGCGCTTTGCCTGGCTCAAGAGCCGGGTGGTGGCGCCGCTGGACCCGGCCGCCAAGCAGCGCGCCCTGGCCCTGCGCAGTCTGGTGACGCCCTTCGTCTACCGCCGCTATCTGGACTACGGCGTGCTGGAGGGCCTGCGCCAGCTGCACCGCAAGATCCGCGACGAGGCCGGTCGCCGCGCCGCCGGCCGGCCCGAGCGCGCCAATGATGTGAAGCTCTCGCGCGGCGGCATCCGCGAGATCGAATTCACCGTGCAGCTGCTGCAGGTGGTGCGCGGCGGCCAGTTCCCCGAGATCCGCACCCGCTCCACGGTCAAGGCCCTGCGCCGCTTGGCCGCCCGCGGCCTGATGAAGCCGGACATGGCCGAGCAGCTGATCCAGGCCTATGAATTCCTGCGCCGGGTGGAGCACCGCATCCAGTACCTGGACGATCAGCAGACGCATTGCCTGCCCTGCGAGGATCGCGACCTCTCCTGGATCGCGCACAGCCTGGACCTCAAGCCAGGCTCCAGCCGCAGCGGCTGCGCGCCCGGGGTCTGCGAGCTGCTGGACCGGCTGTGCGAAGTGCGCGAGCTGGTGGCCACCGAATTCGATGCCCTGCTGCATGATGGCCAGTCCCCCAAGCCCGGGGCCTGCAAGGGCGGCAACTGCGGCGGACCGGCCCTGCCCGTGGATGCCGAGGAATTTCTGGAGAAGCTGCCGCCCGAGCTGGGTGAGGCGGTGCGGCGCTGGGCCCTGAGCCCCAGGGTGCAGGCCCTGCGCGAGGAATCGCGTTTGCGCCTGGCCAAGCTGGTGGGCCGCGCCGCCCAGGCCGTGCAGGAGCAGGAATGCGAGCTGGCGGGCGCTCTGCGCTTTGTAGACTGGATCGAACCCCTGCTGCGCCGCGAGAGCTATCTGGCCCTGCTGGTGGAACGGCCCGCCGTGCAGGCGCGCCTGCTGCGCCTGCTGGGCCTGGCCCGCTGGCCCATGCGCTATCTGATGCTGCACCCCGGCGTGATCGATGAACTGGCCGACACCCGACTGCTGAGCCAGCGCTTCGAGGGCACGGAGTTCATTGCCGATCTGCACGCCCGCCACGCGGCCTGGGAGCGCAGCGGCGAGGCCGACGAGGAGGCCCTGCTCGACACCCTGCGCCGCGCCCATCACGCGGAAGTCTTCCGCACCCTGGTGCGCGATGTGGAGGGCCGCATCACCGTGGAGCAGGTGGCCGACGAACTCTCCGCCCTGGCCGACGCCACCCTGCAATGCGCCATCGACTGGGCCTGGGCGCGCCTCAAGCAGGCCCACCGGCCGGCACCGCGCTTTGCCGTGGTGGCCTACGGCAAGCTGGGCGGCAAGGAACTGGGCTATGGCAGCGACCTGGACGTGGTCTTCCTCTTTGACGACGACGATGAGAACGCCCACGAGATCTACGCCGCCTTCGTGCGCAAGCTCATCACCTGGCTGACCCTGCGCACCGCGGCCGGCGAGCTCTTCGACATCGACACCGCCCTGCGCCCCAATGGCAACTCGGGCCTGCTGGTCACCTCGCTGCAGTCCTTCGAGAACTACCAGACCGGCCGCGGCAGCAACACCGCCTGGACCTGGGAGCACCAGGCCATCACGCGGGCGCGCTTCTGCGCCGGCGACCCCGCCCTGGCCGCACGCTTCGAAGGCGTGCGCCGCGCCGTGCTGACCGCGCCGCGCGACGCCGCGGCCGTGCGCGCCGAGGTGCAGGCCATGCGCGTCAAGGGGCGGGGCGCACGTCCGGTGCGCGCGGGCGAGTTCGATCTCAAGCACAGCCCCGGCGGCCTGGGTCAGCACCAGGTACTGCAGGGCGAACTCGGCATCCATCATGCCGCCGGGGCTGTGCTTGAGCTCGAACTCGCCCGCGCGCACCGGACGTGCGCCGCGCCCCGTCTCGCGCCTGGGCTGCCCCTCGGCGCGCCGGGCCGCTGCGGCGCG
>NZ_JBKCLH010000193.1:0-7318 GCF_046300915.1 Roseateles sp.
CTGGGGCCTCGATGTAAGGGCCCGTGTTGGACAGCGGTATGACGACCGACCAGAAGGGTGAACGATCAGGCACCGTGCATGCCCTCTTGCTGCTCGGTATCGGCCCAGGCCCTGGCTTGCACAGGCTTGCGTAGGCGCACGGTCGCCGGGGCACCCGCCCCCAGCATCAGCAGCAGAATGTGGAACAGCGACTCGCTGCCGAAGCTGTGCAGGCTGATCGGCACCTCGCTGATCGAGCGCACCAGCAAAAGCACGGCCAATGCCGCCGGCATGCCCTTGAAGGCCGTCAGGCGCGGCAGGGTGCGCGCCACCAGGGCCACCAGGTAGACCAGGAAGCTGAGCAGGCCGATCAGGCCCGAGGCGGCCAGCACATTGAGGAACTGGTTGTGGGCGTGGAAGGCGGCGCTGTAGCCGACCTGATAGCGGTGGTAGGGGTCCCAGATCGCCGGGCCATAGCCGAAGAGCGGGCTGCGCCGCCATTCCTCGATCGCCACGGCCCAGATCTCGGTGCGGCCCGTCAAGGTCACCAAATCGCCACCGGTGCGGCTGGCCAGGAATTTTTCAACCCGCGCACCAAACGCACCCGACACCAGCACCGCCATGCACAGCAGCACCAAAGCCACCAGCACGCCGAGCAGGAACTGGCTTTGCAACTTGTAGCGGCCTTGGGCCAGACCGGCGCCGATGCGGCCGCGGTACTGGAAATAGACCAAGACCAGCAGGCACAGCACGGCGGCAATCCAGCTGGTGCGCGATTGCGTCAGGATCAGGGTGGCCGCGCCCACCAGCCAGGCTGCGCTCTGCACGCTGCGGCGTTGGTAGGGCATGCACCAGAGGCAGATGAGGCCAAGCACGGCCAGGGGCCCCATGGCATTGGGGCCGCTGGCCAGGCCGGAGTAGCGCACGTGAAAGCCAGGAATCAGACCGCTGGTGTAAGGCGCCAGCACCAGATTTTTCTTGACTGCCAGAAACAGCAGGCCCAGGGCCATGAAGGCAAACAAGGCATTGCGAGCCCAGATGATGGTGTGCCGCGCGCCGTTTTCGGTGGTCAGCAAGGCGCCCGTGCCAATGATCAGGGCGTAGATGAACTCATGCGAGACCGTGGGCCGCGTACCCAGGCCCGCCGGCAAGGCCACCGAGCAGAGCCAGAAGGCCGCATAGGCCACCATGAGCGCGCGCGGTGTGTTGGGCTGGCGCTTGGCCAGGATGAACTGGGCAATGCGCTCCAGCGAGGCCGCCAGCAGGAAGATGGAGGTGGCCCGCTGCGTCCACTTGGCGGCGCTGCCGCCGGCCGCCAGCTCGGCCGCGTCGGGCGCCAGCTCCTCCAGGCCCAGGTTGCGCGCCGAGGCGATGGTGGCCACGGCAATGGCCAGCACCATGGGCACGAACAGAAAAGGCAAAAAGCCATCGGGCCGCTTGACGCCGAAGTGCATGGTGCCGCCGACGATGAACACAAAGCCGATGGCGATGGTGAAGGCCATCAAGATGTAGATGCCGTAAAAGACGACGATGTCCATGGGGTCAGCCCGCTTCTTTCTTGTTCATTCGTTCCACTTGCGCAGCAAAGTGCCGGGCCAGACGTGATTGTCTCGGGATGAAGCGCCCGAGCAATCCCAAGGCCGGCGCGCCGACCAGATTCGGTGCCGCCAGCCACAAGGTCACCGCCACCGCCCCGGCCGCTGCGCTGCGCGCCAGCAGCAAGGCCAACGGCGCTTCGGTCCAAAGGCTCAGGCCCAGGCCGGCAGCGTAGCCGGCCCCCATGACGGCCGCATTGAACAGCAGCGCCCGCAAGACCAGGCCGCGCAGCGCAGGGCCCGGCACGGCCAGGGCCAGGCAGGCTGGCACCGCGATCACCAAAAAGCGCAGCAGGAACACGGTGGCCGCCACCGCTGCCATGGCCGTCAGACCATGGCCCGAACTCCAGACCAGGCCCAGCACGGCCAGCAGCAGCAACGGCAGTTGCAGCAGCGACTCCAGATGGCGCCGGCCGGTGTTCCACAGGATCGGCGTGCTCAGCGCCCAGCCCAAATAGGCCGGCATGGCCAGGAACAGCAGGCCCAGCACCTGGCCGCTGGCCCCCCAGTGGGCGCCGTAGAGCAGCTGGATCAACTCGCGGCTGGACAGCGCACCGGCCACGAACACCGGCGCCACGAACAACCAGATGAAGGACTGCACTTCGACATAGGCTTTGCGCAGGGTCGGCAGCTGGTCCTGCAGGCGCGCACCCGAAGCCAGGAAGGCGGGCTGCAAGGCCGAGATCATCAAGCCGTTGGGCACGGTGGCCAGGTTGTAGCCCACGGCATAAAAACCAGCCGGTTGGGTGCCAAGCAGGCGGCCGATCAAAAGGCGGTCGGCGTTGCTGACCAGCCAGTTGCAGATGTTGGTGAAGAACACGACCACACCGACATTGATGTATTCACGCGGCGCCGCAATGCGAAACAGCGGCCGCAAGGCATGAGGCCGGCTGCGCAGCGCGAGCAGCACGCCCAGCACCGCCTGGCAAATCCAGGCCGCCACCAGACTCCAGGCGCCCTGACCCAGGGCGGCCATGGGAATGCCGACCACCAGATAGGCGAAGGCATAACTCTGAATCTGCTGGGCCGCGATGGCCTTGAAGCGCAGCTCGCGGCGCAGCAGGTTGTTGGCCGTCGAGGCCATGGCATTGAGCACACAAACCAGGGACAGCCAGCGGATCACCTCGACCAGGCGCGGGTCGCGCAGGAAATCGGCCATCAGGGGCGCGCCCAGCATCAGGATCAGCGTGCCCAAGAGGCCGCTGATGCATTGCCAGGTGAAGACGAAGCGCACGGCCTCGTCATCGATCTCGGCCCTCTGCATCAAGCTCCAGCCCAGGCCGAATTCGGAAAAAAAGGTGGCCAGCAGCAGCACCAGGGTGGCCAGGGCGAACAGGCCATAGCTGTCCGGCCCCAGCAAGCGCGCCACGATGATGTTGACGGCCAGTTGCATGATGAACTTGGCCACCGCGGCAAGCGCGCCCCATTTGGCGGCGGCCACGGACTGCTGGGCGATCTCGCTCATGGCGGGCTTGAGCCAGGCTCGCCCTGCGGCGGGGACAGCGTCAGCAGTGCCACGGCTTCAGCCTCACCGGCCGAAGACGCGCGTGCGTGCGGCCGGCTGCAAGGCTCCGGCCAAGTCAGTCAGGTACTGCTGCTGGACCGCGAACGCGGCCTCGGAATTCGCGTCGATGGAGGACACGCGCACCAGCAGACCATCGGGGATGATGCCGCGCACGCCGTAACCCAATTGCGCCACCTTCTGCTCGGTCGCCGAGCGCACCGCCTGGTCACCCACCACCACCCCGTAGGTGATGGGTTCCATGCGCTGCGCCAGCTTGGAGGTCAGCTGGCGCACATGGAGGTCCTTGCCGGCCACCGGCAGCTCGGCCGCGCGGTTGGAGGTGATCTGGAAGCCCTGCGCCGGGTAGCAGACCTCGGGGCGGTGCACCCGAGTGCCATCGGACTGATCGCCACCATAGGCCACGGACAGCATGATGCGCTGGCCCTGGGTGTTGATGTAGGAGCGGCTGAGCACCTGGTTGTAGATCTGATCGAGCCGGGCTTGAACATCAGGCGCCGGCAGGATGACCGGCATGGTGGTGTCCAAACGCCAGGTGCCGAAGCTCTTGGGGAACAAGGTCTCCAGATCCGGCTTGCCGATTTGATCGGTCAGATGGACACGCGGGGTCATGCGGTGCGCTGCACCCGCCGAAGCGAGCATCAGCACCGTCATCACGATGGCTGCAGTGCGATTGAAATGCATGATCACTTGCGCCTGTCCGTCACCCAGAAGAAATTCAAAATCTTGTCGACCACCAGCATGATGGCCAGGGCCACCATGAACAGCACCATGCCGGCGAAACCGTGGATGAAACCCTGGCCGGCCGCATCACCGAAGTAATAGGTGACCAGGACCAGAATCATCACCCGCACGATGTTGGCAACGAAGGAGATCGGCACCAGCAACAAGGCCAGCGTCACATTGCGGCCCGCCGAGGTGTAGTTCATCAGCTTCATGTACAGCAGGCCCAGCGCCTCCAGCGTGAACATGGAGTTCAGGCCGGCGCAGGCATCAGCCACCAACAGCTGATAGGGGCCGATGGTCAAGATGACGCCGGCCCGGCCCACCGGGTACCCGGTGTTGTAGAGCAAGGACGAGGCCACCGCCGACACCGCCGACTTCAGGGGCGTGGTCAGCGCGGTCACCAGCACCTCGGGCAGCGGCACCATGAAGAGCAGGAAGAACAGCGGGAACCAGATCAGCTTCAGCCCGGCCCCGCCGATCAGGACCAGGGCCAAGGCCATCAGCACGAAGATCTGCGCCGACACTTCAAACAGCAAGATGGACTGCGAGCGGCCGAAGGCGTAAAGCACCAGACCCAAGAGCAGGCTCAAGCCGCCCATCACATAAGCCGGCCGGGGCGGCACCTGCACCAGGGCGTGGCGCTGCTGGTAAAGCAGCCAGATGCTGACCGCCAAGATGATGGGGCCGTGGCCTTGCTCATCACTGGCCCAGACGGTGCTGGACAGGTCCCAGTAGGTCGGCAGAAACATCGCCGCGAAGCCGAACAACACCAAGGCCAGAACGCCCAGGTCAGGGCCAGCCAGGCGAGGCGCAGGCGCGCTCGCGAGGCCGGCGCCGGCCGGCGTCGATGCGGGAGTCTGCGCCATGATCAGTACTCGTTCAGCACCGCACCGGTGACGAGGGTGGAAGCATCAGCCAGACCCGCGACCAGCTCCTGGAACGGCGCGAGCTTGGATTCGCTCTTGCGGGCCAGCGGCATGGCCGCACCGCAGCGCGAGGCGATGACCACGGCGTCGGAGCCGAGCTCGGCCGCCGGAGTGTCCACGATCACGTAGTCGAACTTGGACACCAGCTCACGCAGCAAGAGACCGAAGGCCGGGCGCTCCAGCAACTCCAGCGGGTTCGGGGGCGTGATACCGACGGGCAGCAGGAACAGGCCCGGCACGCCCTTGATCGGCTGGATGGATTGACCTTCCGTGCGGCCCGCCAGGATGCCCGACAGGCCCGAGGTGTTCTGCACACCGAACACTTCGTGCTGGCGCGGGCCGCGCAAGTCGGCGTCGATCAACAGCGTGCGACCGCCCAGCTGGGCCAGGGTCACCGCCAGATTGGCGGCAAAAAAGCTCTTGCCATCGCCCTGGTTGGCGCTGACCACGGCCAGGGCGCGGCGCGGCGACTGCTGCTCGTTGAACACGCGCATCATCAGTTGGCTGCGCACGGCGCGGAAGAACTCGGACTGGGCCGAGAACGGCTGATTCAGGGTGATCAGCTCGGCGTTCTGCTTGCGGCTGACTTCCGGCGCATAGGGGTAGTGGAACTGCTGCGCCAGAGCGAAGAGCACATCGTCCGCATTGGCAAAGCCCAGAGCGATGGCCGCCTCGCCGAAGCGGACGTTCTTCTCGCGCTGATAGCTCAGCACGCGTGCCACCTGGTCGGCGGAGAGATCGCGCGTCTCGGCAATGATCGAACCAATCGACCGGTCCTTCAGTTCCTCGCCCGCATCGGGGGCGTTCTGCCCCACAGTTGCTTCGCTCATGTTCTCAATCCTCTTAGGTTCTCTGGGAGCGCAAGCACTCAGGCGCTGTGGCCGATCACGCGACGCTGTGCGGCCGCTGTGGCCAGCTGACCGGACTTGGCCGAGCCGGGCTTGGGCATGACGCCGATGACGGCAATGCCCAGGCTGGCCGAGATGTCTTCCACGGTGCGGATGCGGCGGTCGGAAATTTCCCGAATGAAGGCCACCAGCACACCGAGCAAGGTGCCGCCGAACACCGCGATCAGGGCGTTCAGGAAGGTGCGCGGGCTGGAAGGCTCCAGCGGCGGCGAGGCCACCGTCAGGGCGCTGACATTGCTCTGAGTCGACTGGCTGTCCAGGCTGGACTGGGTCAGGCGGGCCTGCACCGAGTCGTAGGCGCGCTGGGCGTTCTCGACATCACGCGACAGCACCGCGCCCTCATCACGCACCTGCTTCATCTGCAGCACCTTGGCGCGCTGCGCTTCCAGCTCGGCACGCAGCTGGGATTCACGCTGGCGGTTGATGGTGTTGGTGACGCCGACACCGCCGGTGATGCGACGGGTTTCTTCGCTGATCTTGATGCGCAGCTCGGCGATATTGGCCTTCAGCTCGACCACTTGCGGGTGGCTGTCGCCAAGGCGGGCGTTGACTTCCTGCAGGCGCACTTCGGCACGCGACAGGTCGGCCTTCAGGCTGCCGACGATGGGGTTGTTCAACACTTCCTGCATGCGGTCACCGGAGCTGCCCGTGGCCTGCGTGTTGCGGCTGCCGGACTCGGAGGTGATGGCCTGCAAGCCCACCAGTTGCGAGGACAGCTCGCTGAGGCGGGCATTCTCGATGTCCAGGCGCTCATCGGCGTTGATGATGCCCTTCTCACGCTGGAAGGCGCTCAGCTTGACCTGAGCAGCTTCCAAGGTGCCGCGAGCATCCTTGGAGCGCGAGTCGAAGAAGCTGCTGTACTGCTTGGCCGGGTCGACCTTCAGCTCCAGCACCGTGTCCAGGTAGGCCTGCACAAAGGCATTGGCCAGGCCGGCGGCGAACTTCGGGTCGGCGGCCTTGTAAGACACACTGACCACATTGGATTCACGCGAAGGACGCACGTCCAGGCTCTTCTGGAAGGTCTCGCCCAACCAGGCCTCAACACTGCCCTGGCCGCCGGTGGCGGCTTTCCACTGTTCGCGAACCTGCGGGTTCTCGTTCAGCTTCAATGAGCGCACGACACGCTGGGCGACACGATCGCTCTGGATGATGTCGACCTGGGTGGTCATGAAAGCCGGGGTGACCATGGCGCCATAGCTCATGGCGGAATAGGGATCGGGCTTGGCGTCGACCACGAAACTGGCGGTGGCCGTGTACTGCTTGGGCAAGGACACGGTGATGCCCATGACCACAATGACGGTGGCGAGCAGCACCAGCAGGGCCAGCTTCCAGCGCGCTTGCAGGATGGCGATAAATTGTCCGAATGTCATACCGTACCCTTAGAACAAGCTCTCTTTGACATACACCACATCGCCGTCCTTCAGACCTTCGTCCATCGGGATCTGCAGCACCTGGACCTTGCCGTCCGGGCCCTTGCGGTGGACGCGAATGCCTTTTTCGGTGCCGCGCTGGGTGATGCCGCCGCCGGTGGCCAGCGATTGCATGACGGTCATGCCGCGCTCCAGGCGCATCGGGCCGGGGCGCTGCACTTCGCCGTAGATGTAGACCATGGGCGCGCGTTCGACCCAGATGACGTCGCCGTTCTGGATCAGCACGTCTTGC
>NZ_JBKCLH010000194.1:0-3750 GCF_046300915.1 Roseateles sp.
GGCCACGGCGGCCGCCGTGACCTGCTTGAGCGCCATAGCCGCTCTTGCCGCCGGAGCGCTCGGGGCGCGCCGGACGGCTGCCGCCCGGCGTGTCGCGGCGCTCACGCTGCTCTTCGGCGGCGCGGCGCTGCTCGAAGCTGGCCTGGCGTTCGGCCCGTTCGGCCTGGGCCTGCTCCAGCGTGGGCCGCGGGCGCGAGAGGCCCTTGCCGCGCAGCGGGCTGCGGCGTTCGCCGCCGGGCTTCGCCTCGCCGCTGGCCGCGGGCTTGTTCTTCAGTTTCAGGGTGGCCATGGTGGCTTTCGTCAAAAAATGAGGTCAACGGCCGCGCAGAAAGAGCGCATCCAGCTCGCGCATGCTGAGCTGGCGCCAGGTGGGGCGGCCGTGGTTGCACTGGTCGGCGCGCTCGGTGCGCTCCATATCGCGCAGCAGGGCATTCATCTCGTCCAGGGTGAGCTGGCGGTTGGCACGCACCGCGCCGTGGCAGGCCATGGTGGCCAGGATCTCGTGCTGGGCGCGCTCGATGGCATGGCTGGCGTCGTACTGGGCCAGCTCGGCCAGCACGCCGCGCGCCAGCTCCACCACATCGCCACCGGCCAGGGCCGCGGGACGGGCGCGCACGGCCAGCACCTTGGCCGAGAGCGGCGCGATGTCCAGCCCCAGGCGGCCTAGGGTCTCGGCCTGGGCCTCGGCGGTGGCGATCTCCTGGGGCGTGGCCGCGAAGGTGACCGGGATCAAGAGGGGCTGGGACTCGATGGCGGCCGCGCCAAGGCTGGCCTTGAGCCGCTCATACACCACGCGCTCATGGGCGGCGTGCATGTCCACCACCACCAGGCCCTGGGCATTCTCGGCCAGGATGTAGACACCCTGGATCTGTGCCACGGCGCGGCCCAGGGGCCAGTTGCCCTGGGGCAGGGGGACGGACGGTGCGGCGGTCTGGCCCACGTCCAGGCGCGGCGCATTGGCGGCGGGCTGGGCCGCGGCGAAGCCACCCGAGGCTGGGCGCGCGGGCGCCGGAGCTGTGAAGGCGGACAGGCCCGGAGCCCCTGGGCTGCCGTAGAGCGTGGCCACCTCGGCCAGGCCCAGGGAGGTCTGGGTATTGCTGTGCCAGCTGGGTGTGCCGGCATACAGCGGCGGGCTGCTGGACTCTCGCACGCCGGGGTAGCTGGCGGGGTAGGGGGCAGGCGCGGGAGCCGCGACCGGATCGGCGGAGGTCGATGCTTCGGCACTGCGGGAAACGGCCAGCGCATCCTGCACTGCATAGCGGGCCTGCTGGTGCAGCTCGCGGCCGTCGCGAAAGCGCACCTCGATTTTGGTCGGGTGCACATTCACATCGACCCGGTCCGGGGCGATATCGATGAAGAGCACATAGCTGGGCTGGCGCTGGCCGTGCAGCACATCCTCATAGGCCGAGCGCACGCCGTGGGCGATGAGCTTGTCGCGCACATAGCGGCCGTTCACATAGACGTACTGCATGTCGGCGCGGCCGCGCGCCGCTTCGGGCAGGCCGGCGCGGCCGTAGACGCGCAGCGGGCCGGCCTCGGCATAGACGGGCCGGCTGTCACGCAGGAATTCCGCACCCAGCACATCGGCCAGGCGAGACTCCACCTGGGTGGGGCGCAGCTGTTCCACCAGCTTGCCCTCATGCCAGATGGTGAAGCCCACATCGGGCCGGGCCAGGGCGTGGCGGCGTACGGCCTCCAGGCAGTGGGCCAGCTCGGTGCCCTCGCTCTTGAGGAATTTGCGGCGTGCCGGGGTGTTGAAGAAAAGCTCGCGCACCTCCACGCTGGTGCCCTGCGAGCGGGCGGCGGGCACCAGCTCGCCGCTGCGAGGGCGCCCAGCACGCCTTCCGTCTGGACGCCCGCAGCGGCTGGACAGGGCCATCTCGGCCACCGAGCTGATGGCGGCCAGGGCCTCGCCGCGAAAACCCATGGTGGCCACCGACTCCAGCTCGTCCAGGTTGCGGATCTTGCTGGTGGCGTGGCGCTTGAGCGCCAGGGGCAGCTCCTCGGCCGGGATGCCGCAGCCGTCGTCCTCCACCACGATGGCGCGCACGCCGCCGCCCATGAGCTTGATATTGATCTGGCGGGCGCCGGAGTCCAGGGCGTTGTCCACCAGCTCGCGCACCACGGAGGCCGGGCGCTCCACCACCTCGCCAGCGGCGATCTGGCTGATCAGTTCATCGGGGAGTTCGCGGATGGGCCGGCGCGGGGCCGGCGCCGGCGAGGCAGGCACATCAATCATCACCGGATTGTAAGAAGTCCGTCCCGGTGCTGCCCCCATAATGCGCGGCCATGGAATTCGCCGCCTTTCTGATCGACTTCATCCTGCATGTGGACCGCCATCTGGCCGAGTTCGTGCAGGCCTATGGGGCCTGGGTCTATGCCCTGCTGTTCCTGATCGTGTTCGTGGAGACGGGCCTGGTGGTCATGCCCTTTCTGCCGGGTGATTCCCTGCTCTTCGTGGTGGGCGCGCTGTGCGGCCTGGGTCTGATGAGTCTGCCCCTGGCGATTGCCATCCTGCTGGTGGCCGCCATCCTGGGCGACCAGACCAATTACACGATAGGCCGCTACTTCGGCCCCAAGGTCTTTCAGTGGGAGCAGTCGCGCTTCTTCAACAAGCGCGCCTTCAACGCGGCGCATGAGTTCTATGAGAAGCATGGCGGCATCACCATCATCATCGCCCGCTTCATGCCCTTCATCCGCACCTTCGCGCCCTTTGTGGCCGGCGTGGCGGAAATGAACCGGACCAAATTCACCTTCTACAACGTGGTGGGCGCCCTGATCTGGGTGGTGGGCCTGTGCCTGGCGGGCTATGCCTTCGGCAATCTGCCCTTTGTGCAGACCCATCTGAGCAAGATCATCTGGGCCATGATCATCATCCCCGGCCTGATCGCCATCTATGGCGGCTGGCGGGCAGGGCGCAAGAGCGCCGACGCGGCCAGCAGCACCTGAAACGCCCGACGGCGCTTCAGGCGCTTCAGGCGCCTCAGAGCGCGCGATGGCGCGCCAGCGGCGGGTTCTTGGCGAAGTAGCGTGCGATGCCCGTGGCCAGGGCCTCGACCAGCTCGTCCTGATACTCCGGGTCGCGCAGCTTGGCCTCCTCCTCGGGGTTGGAGATGAAGGCCGTCTCCACCAGGATGGAGGGCATGTCCGGCGCCTTCAGCACGGCAAAGCCCGCCTGCTCCACGGAGCGCTTGTGCAGGCGGCCCACCTTGCCGATCTGGTTGAGCACCTCGGAGCCGAGCTTGAGACTGTCCTTGATCTGGGCAGCCGTGCTCATGTCCAGCATGGCGCGCATCACCTCGGCGTCCTTGACCGCCACGGTATTCACCCCGCCCACCAGGTCGGCGCGGTTTTCCTTGTCGGCAATCCAGCGCGCGGCCGTGCTGCTGGCGCCGCCCTGACTCAGCGCAAACACCGAGGCGCCACGGGCCTTGGGCGTGATGAAGGCGTCGGCATGGATGGAGACGAACAGATCCGCCTGCACCCGGCGCGCCTTGCGCACCCGCTCATGCAGGGGCACGAAGAAGTCGCCGTCGCGCGTCATCATCACGCGGATATTGGGGTTGCCGTTGAGTCGGTCGCGCAGCTTGCGGGAGATGGCGAGCACCACATCCTTCTCGCGCAGACCCGTCGGGCCGATGGCGCCCGGGTCCTCGCCGCCATGGCCCGGATCCAGGGCAATGACGATGAGCCGGTCCAGCCGGTTCTGGTTGATGCTGGGCGGACTGGGGGGCGGCGCGGGGGCGGGCG
>NZ_JBKCLH010000195.1:0-6052 GCF_046300915.1 Roseateles sp.
CCCAGGGCCGCGCGCCCGCCGTGTGTAGGAGGCGGTCCTCGAGCTGCCGGGCGGGCAGGGGCTGCAGCCGGGGCGGGAGATAGGCCGGACGTGCCGCATCGCCCGCCGGCAGGATCTGCGCCGCTCCGGCGCTGTAGCGCCCCATCAGGGGGGCTGCTCCCCCCTGGCGGTCATGAGCCAGGTTGTCGGCCAGGTGGAGCTCCACATCCCCCTGTCCGCCCAGACTGAAAAGCGGTGTCTCGGCCGGGGTGTCCGGTCCATGGCGCAGCACATTGCCCACCAGGGCGATCTTGCCCGTCTGATAGGGCTGGCCCTGCCACTCATTGCCCAGCAGGTTGTAGTGGGCGGCGCGCGCGCCCGGGTTGTAGATCAGGTTGTTGATCATGGCCGCCTGGACGCCGCCCTTGAAGAGGGCATTGCGCTCGCGGTTGCTCGCATAGACATTGCCCAGCAGCAGCACGGCGCTGGCGTTGTCATGGATCAGGCTGCCCTTGGAGTGCTCGCCCTTGGCATGCACGCTGTTGGAAAGCCCCTCAAAGACCAGGTTGTTGCTGTAGGTGATGTGGTGCGAGGTCGCGAGCCGCCAGGCGGCCGGATCCGGTCCCTGGAAGCGCGGACCGCCGACAGAGAGGTTCTCGTCGGTGGCCCATGACAGGCTGCAGTGGTCCACGATCACGTGGTGGGCGCCTGCCTGGGTGCCGATGCCGTCGTGATCATGGCCGCTGCGCGGTGCGCGTCCATAGGCACCGGGGCGCACGCTGAGGTGCTGGACGATGACATCGTGGGTGCGCACGGCGATCCCGCCCTTGATCAGGCTGATGCCCGGCGCGGGCGCGGTCTGGCCGGCGATGGTGATGAAGGGGTGGACGATCTGCAGCTCGCGCCCCCCGAGGTCGATCACGCCGCCCACCTCGAACACCACGATGCGCGGCCCCTTGGCCTCCAGGGCTGCGCGCAGCGAGCCCGGCCCCTGGTCGGCCAGCGTGTTGACCTTGATGATGCGTCCGCCTCGCCCGCCCAAGGTGCCCACCGCCCAGCCTGCATGGGTGTAGGTGTGGGGATTCAGCGGCGGCGCGAGCGTGGCATCCGCGCTCGCGAGCGCGGGTGCCGGTATCTGGTCGCAGTCTGGCGGCGTGCTTCGGGGCAGGGCCAGCTCGGGCAGCTTGCGCGCCATTTCGGCGGCCAGCAGGGCAGAGAAGAAGCAGGCGCCGCGGGCGCCCAGATGGGTGTGGTCAAACCCGGGCTGGCCCGGCGCGGCCTGGGCCAGGGTCTGCGCGGCCGCCTCGCCCAAGCTCTGCAGCAGTTCGCCGCTGAGCCTGTGCAGGTCCAGCAGGGGAACGTCCAGCTGCTGGGCGACGCCCCGCATGGCTTGGGCCCAGGGCTGCAAATCGTCCTGCAGCACACCCTGGCTGAACTGGCGCCGGCGCAAGGGCGTGACCAGCACCGGTTGCGCCTTGAGCGCGCGCACGTCCTCGACGTAGCGCGCCAGATTGGCGGGATATTCGCGTTGCAGGTCGGTGGAGCGGCCCGGCTTGCCCGGCTGGTCGTTGTGCCCGAACTGGATCAGCACCCAGGCCGGCGAAGCCTCCGGGCGCGCGCGCAGCCGCGCCAGGGCCCGCGTCCACAAACCCTCGGCGCGGTAGCTGGCGCTACTGCGCCCGCCGCGGCCCAGGTTCAGGCACAGCGCGGCGGGCTCCAGGCGCTCGCAGAGCGCGTCGCCATAGCCCGTTTGCAGGGCCATGGTGCTATCGCCCACGAGCAGCACGGTTGGCAGCTCGGCCCAGGCCGGCCCTGCCGTCAGAAGCAGGGCCGCCAGTGCGAGATATCGCATGCTCAGAACTTGTAGCGCGCGCCGAACAGGAACTCCCGACCGGTGACGTTGTAGACCACAGGGCTGTTGCGGCTGCGGCTGACGAACTGGTCCTTGGCACGGTTGTTCAGATTGGTGCCTTCGAAGGTGAAGGTCAGACGGTCATCCCAGTCGTAGCTGAGCGACATGTCCACATTCACGGCGGCATTGGTCCCCTCCACATCGTTGTTGTTCTGCCCCGGAACGCGAGTCAGGAAGGCCGAGCGGTAGGAGGTGGACAGGCGCGCGCTGAAGCGACCGTCGTCGTAGTAGACCGACACATTGGCCGAGCGTGGGGACAGCCCGATCAGGTTGTCAACGATCGAGGCATTGCCTGCCGCACTGTCGCGATAGGCGACGTTCGACTTCACATAGGTGTAGTTGAACTGCATGCCTGTGTTGCTCAGGACGCCGGGCAGGAACTTGAAGGGCTGTTGCCAGTTCAACTCGATGCCCTTGAGCGATCCGCCCTCGGTATTGATCGGCGTGGTGATCGCGTAGACCGTGTCGGCGTTCTGCGAGTTCGGCAGTGAGGACAAGGGCAGGCCGGTATCGCCGTAGCGCGTGCTGCCGCGCAGGCTCTGGATATAGGTGTCGATGTCCTTGTAGAACAGGCCGACGCCCAGGAAGCCTTCTTTGCTGAAGTACCACTCGCCGTTGAAGTCCAGCGTCTTGGCACGATAGGGCTTGAGGTTCGGGTTGCCCGCCGTGATGGTCTGGTTGGCCGTGTTCAGGGACATGCCCGGGTTCAGATCATTCAGGCGCGGGCGGGCCATGACCTTGGCCGCTGCCGCGCGCAAGATCAGCTCGCGCGACAGATTCAGGGCCACGTTCAAGGACGGCAGAACATCGGTGTAGCTCTGCGTCTCCTGGGTGGGCGTGCCATTGCCCACCGAATCAAAACCCGACGCCGTCTGCGAGGTGCGCACATAGCGAACGCCGACATTGCCGCGCAGCGGCAGCGATGACACCCGCTCGCTGAAGTCCAGCATCACATACGCGCCTTCGTCCTTCTCGGTCGCGCCGAAATTGTTGCCCCGGGCGCTGCCATTGCTGATGGACGTCAGCCGGAAGTCACCCGGCCCGCCGGCCGGACCGCTCTTGAGGCAGTTGCAGTAGATGTCGTAGGCCGCTGCGATGGCGCCGAGATTGGGAATGATCCAGCTCGTCGGCACGCCGGCTGGCAGATTCAGACCCTTGCCGAACCCCGTCAGGGTGGTCGTCAGGCTGCTGGCAGCGACACCGCTTGGGGGCGCATACATCAAGGCCTCGTTCGTGCGGCGCGACTCGAAGGTGTCGAAGACGAAGCGCTTGTAGCTCAACCCGGCTTTGAGGGTGTAACGGTCGGGCACCAGGTCCCAGCTCAGATCGACCTGGCCGTTGTCATTGCGATTGGTCGCCCCCAGGGGCCGGATGCGAATCTCGCTGCTCACCAGTGTGGCCGGCACCGTCGCGGCACCGGCTGCGGCGGTGACGAATCCCAGGCCGCCCGCGCTCAGCTCGGTGACGGAAATCGGATAGCTGATCAGGGGCAGGCGGCTGTTGCCGCTGAAGTCGATCGAGTAGCCATTGACGTTGTTGGCGTCCAGGGTGGTGGTGGTCTGCACCGGGTTGCGGAAGCGGCTCTTGCCCTGACCGAGCTTGACGCTCATGCGCAGGGTGTCGCTGAAATCGTGCTCCAGACTCAGCGTCGGTTGCACGAACTCGGTGGAGAGTTCGTCGAATCGGGACTCGGAACGGATGTCTACCCCGTTGTACACGCCGCGCACCAATTCCCCGGATGCATCGTAGACGGCCTGCAACACGCTGGTCTGGGGCTTGCCGTTGGTGCCGGTGCGACTGAAGGAAATGGCTTGCAGGAAGTCTTCCTGGCGGGTGGCCTCCAGCTTGGCGTACATCAGGTCAGCCGATACCAGGGTGTTCTCACCGGGCCGGAACTGCAGCGAGCTGGTGATGCCGAGCCGGCTCTGGTCATGCGTCAGCCGGCCATAGCGCGGCAGACGCGGATGGAAGTTGGCCGCATTGTTGGAGGCGGCCAAGGCGGCCGGATCGGAGCCCGCGGTGGCAAACAAACCCTGGCTGCTCACCCCATTGGCCCAGCGAACCGTGGAGAAACCCTCCTCCAGCACCTTGCGCTCGGAATAAGCCACGGACATCAGCGCCCCGAACCTGCGGCTTTCGTCCGTGAACGAGACCAGGCCCGCAACACGCGGCGTGGTCTTGCCCGACAGATCGTTGTAGCGCCCCTGCGCGGACGCCGTAGCCGTCCAACCGCGCTTGAAGTCAAAGGGACGCCCGGTCTGCAGATCAACCGTGGCGCCCAGAGAGCCCTCATCGACATCCGCCGACGCACTCTTGCGCACCGTGATGCTGCTGAACAGCTCGGAGGCAAAGACATTGAAGTCAAAGCCGCGTGAGCGGTTGGCTCCGCCCGAGCTGTCCGTACCGCCGGTGGTCGCCAAGGCTTCCAGGCCATTGATGCGCACACGGGTGAAGTCCGCGCCCAGGCCGCGCACGGTGATGCTGCGGCCCTCGCCAGCATCACGATCAATCACCACGCCGGGAACGCGTTGCAGCGACTCGGCCAGATTGGTGTCGGGGAACTTGCCGATGTCCTCGGCCTTGATCACGTCGACGATGCCGCGGTCCTCGCGCTTCTTGTTCAGCGCGCTTTCCAGCGAGGCGCGGAAGCCCGTGACCACCACGGTTTCCATGGCCTGGGTCTGGGGCGCGGCGGCTTGGCTCTGGGCCCAGGCGGGCGCGAAGGCCAGCAGGGTGCCGCTGCCCAGCAGGCACAGGGCGAGGGGGTTGAGGCGCGGCGCGGTGGCCCGACGGCGGCTTTGCATGATCTTGTCTCCTGCGTGTTGGTCGGCGCCCCGCTCACGTGGCTGGGGCGCATCGGTTCATGTCGCGGCCCGGGCGGGTCGCGATGTCGGAGGGCGCGCGCAGGGCGCCGCGTCAGCAAGGGGACCCGCGGGCGCTGCAGTGCGGCCGCGGGCCATGGGGTCCTAGAGGTAGTCCTCGCGGCGGGGCGAGAACTGGTCCAGCAGGCTGCTGTTCGGTTCCAGGGCCCGCACGCCATGTGGGGTCAGGCGGGGGGCCACGAAGGCATCGCCGGCGCGGATCACGCGCTTGACGCCGCCCACATCGCATTCAAAGGAGCCGCTGAGGCAGAAGGCGATCTGGTCATGCGCATCGTGTGCATGCACCGTGCCCACGGCCCCCTGGTCGAACTGCACCAGCACCGACATCAGCTCGGGCGTGTGGCCGACGATCTTGCGGCGTATGCCCTCACCCAGCTCGGTCCAGGGGGTGCTGGCGTCGTCAAAGTACAGAGGGCTGCTGCTGCTGGCAGGTGTGGTGCTCATGGGGTCTCCGCTGTCTCATGCCCGTTTGTCAGGCGCGGTGTCGCGATGCTTCGCGAGCCTCGATTTGCAGCGACTATAAGCGCGGAGATTAAAAAATGAAACGACGGTTCACTAAATAGAAACCATAATTCCGGGAAAGTCCGAGCCTGCGCTAGGCTAGCAAGCATTCGATCCAGACCGGCGCACCGCTCCCCCCTTGTTTCACCCCGCCGCCGGCGCCAAGGAGACCTTTCGATGGAAATCCGCCAACCGATCCACAGCGCGCATGCCCGCACGCTGGACACCCAGGGCCTGCGTGAGCAGTTCCTGGTCGAGCAACTCTTCAAGCCCGATGAGACCACGCTGACCTACAGCCAGATCGACCGCATCATCGTGGGCGGCATCATGCCCGTGAATCAGGCCCTGAGCTTTGCGCCGGAGCTGGGGCGCCACACCGGCACCGATTTCTTTTTGCAGCGCCGCGAGCTGGGCCTGATCAATATCGGCGGTGCCGCCCGCGTCAAGGTGGACGAGCAGAGCTACGAGATCGGGCCGCGCGAGGCGCTCTACATCGGCCAGAGCGCCCGCGAGCTGGAGTTTCGCAGCCTGGACTCGGCCCAGCCCGCCAAGCTTTACTTCAATAGCGCGCCGGCCCACACCGCCTACCCGCACCGCAAGGTGACCCTGGCCGAGGCCTCGCCCGAGACCCTGGGTTCGCCCGAGACCAGCAACCGCCGCACCATCTACAAATTCCTGGTGCCCGATGTGCTGCCCACCTGCCAGCTGCTGATGGGCATGACCCAGCTGGAGCCCGGCAGCCTGTGGAACACCATGCCCTGCCACACGCACGACCGGC
>NZ_JBKCLH010000196.1:0-23405 GCF_046300915.1 Roseateles sp.
TGCAGGGCGCCCGGCCTGGCCGGGCGCTTTTTCTTTTTCGGGAGCGGATCTTGAGCACAAGGGTGGCGCTGGGCGTCAGCTATCGCGGACAGGCCTACAAGGGCTGGCAGAGCCAGCCCGGCGGCGGCACGGTGCAGGACGCGCTGGAAAAGGCCCTCGGCCAGTTCGCCGCCCAGCCCATCCGCACCATCTGCGCCGGCCGTACCGACACGGGTGTGCATGGCCTGAACCAGGTGGTTCACTTCGATGCGCCGGTGGAGCGCGAGCCCTTTTCCTGGGTGCGCGGCACCAACCGCTACCTGCCGCCCGATGTCGCCATCCAGTGGTGCGCCTTTCCGGGGGCGCAGTTTCACGCGCGCAACCACGCACGCGGCCGGCGCTACGCCTATCTGCTGCTGGAGTCCGCCGTGCGGCCCGCCATCGAGACCGGCTCGGTGGGCTGGATCTTCCGGCCGCTGGACGGTGAGGCCATGCGGGCCGCCGTGCCGCATCTGCTGGGTGAGCACGACTTTTCGTCCTTCCGCTCCTCGGAATGCCAGGCAGCCTCGCCGGTCAAGCAGCTGCGCCGCATCGAGATCAGCAAGCGCGGCGCCTACTGGCGCTTCGAGTTCGATGCCTCGGCCTTCTTGCACCATATGGTGCGCAATCTGATGGGCTGCCTGATTGCCGTGGGCACGGGCAGCCGGCATCCGGACTGGCTGATCGAGGTGCTGGCCGCGCGCAATCGCGACGCGGCGGCGCCCACCTTTGCCCCCGATGGCCTCTATTTCGTCGGCCCTTATTACGATGCCGAGCTGAATCTCCCCGAACGCACGGCGGCCATGGACTGGCTGCCCTGAGACCATGAGCCGAACCCGTATCAAGATCTGTGGCCTGACCCGCGAGGCCGATGTAGAGGCCGCCGTGGCGGCCGGTGCCGACGCCATCGGCTTTGTCTTCTACGAGAAGAGTCCGCGCCATGTGAGCCCGGCCCGCGCGGCGGAGCTGGCGCGCTTGCTGCCGCCCTTCGTGATGCCGGTGGGGCTGTTCGTAAACGCCCCGGCCGCGCTGCTGCAGGCGGCGCAGGAGGCCTTGCCGCAGATGCTGGTGCAGTTCCATGGCGATGAAAGCCCGGCGGATTGCCAGCGCGCCGGTCGCCCCTATATCCGGGCCGCACGCATGCTGCCCGGCTTTGATTTGCTAGACTTCGCCCAGCAATACTCCAGCGCTCAAGCCCTGCTGCTCGATGCCCATGTCGAGGGCTATGGCGGCGGCGGAAAGGTTTTTGATTGGTCACTCATTCCAAGAAACGTGCCCTCTCCAGTCGTGTTGTCTGGTGGGGTGCATGCCGGAAATGTGGCCCAAGGGATGCTTCAGGTACGGCCCTGGGCCGTTGATGTGAGTTCCGGTGTCGAGCAGGCCAAGGGCCTGAAAGACGCCGCCCTGATCCGGCAGTTCTGTGCCGCCGTCCGTGAGGCCGACGCCCAGATCGCGGCAGAACCGCCCCAAACCTGAAGAGAGTTCCCCATCATGACGATTGCCTACAACCAGCCGGATGGCCGCGGGCATTTCGGCCCCTACGGCGGCCGCTTCGTGGCCGAGACCCTGGTCCACGCGCTCGATGAGCTCAACGAGGCCTACGAGCACTACCGCAAGGACCCGGACTTCATCCAGGAGTTCAACAAGGAGCTGGCGCATTTCGTCGGTCGCCCCAGTCCTATCTATCACGCCGATCGCCTGAGTCGCGAGCTGGGTGGCGCCCAGATCTACCTCAAGCGCGAAGACCTCAACCACACCGGCGCGCACAAGATCAACAACACCATCGGCCAGGCCCTGCTTGCCAAGCGCATGGGCAAGAAGCGGGTGATTGCCGAGACCGGGGCCGGCCAGCATGGCGTGGCCACGGCCACCATCTGCGCCCGCTACGGCATGGAATGCGTGGTCTATATGGGCAGCGAGGACGTCAAGCGCCAGAGCCCCAATGTCTACCGCATGAAGCTGCTGGGCGCCACCGTGGTGCCGGTGGAATCGGGCTCCAAGACCCTGAAGGACGCGCTCAACGAAGCCATGCGCGACTGGGTCACGAATATCGAGTCCACCTTCTACATCATCGGCACCGTGGCCGGTCCGCACCCCTATCCGGCCATGGTGCGCGACTTCCAGCGCATCATCGGCGACGAGTGCCTGACGCAGATGCCCGAGATGGTGGGGCGCCAGCCCGATGCCGTGCTCGCCTGTGTGGGCGGCGGGTCCAATGCCATCGGCATCTTCTACCCCTACATCCCGCATGAGCAGGTGCGCCTGGTCGGCGTGGAAGCGGCAGGGCAGGGCGTCGATAGCGGCAAGCATGCCGCCACCCTGAGTGCCGGCAGCCCTGGCGTGCTGCACGGCAACCGCACCTATCTGCTGCAGGACGATGACGGCCAGATCATCGAGACCCACTCGATCTCGGCCGGCCTGGACTATCCCGGCGTCGGCCCCGAGCATGCTTACCTCAAGGACATCGGCCGCGCCGAGTATGTGGGCGTGACCGACCAGGAGGCGCTGGCCGCCTTCCACCGCCTGTGCCGCACGGAAGGCATCATCCCGGCGCTGGAATCCAGCCACGCCGTGGCCCATGCGATCAAGCTCGCGCCCACGATGCGTCCCGACCAGGTGCTGCTGGTCAACCTCTCCGGTCGTGGCGACAAGGACATCGGCACCGTGGCCGATCTCTCCGGCGCCAAGGTCTATGACCAGCCCTCGCAGGCCGGTCACGAGGTCAAGGGTCTGGTGAAGGGAGGTGCCCAATGAGCCCCGTCACTGGACGCATCGCCGCCACCTTCGCAGCGCTGAAGGCGCAACAGCGCAAGGCCCTGATTCCCTTTGTCACCGCCGGCGATCCGCACCCCGAGGCCACGGTCGAGCTGATGCAGGCCATGGCCGAGGCCGGGGCCGATGTGATCGAGCTGGGCGTTCCTTTCTCGGATCCCATGGCCGACGGCCCCGTGATCCAGCGCGCCGGCGAGCGCGCGCTCAAGGCTGGCATCGGCATGACGCAGGTGCTGGACTATGTGCGCGCCTTCCGCCTGGGCAATAGCAGCACGCCCGTGGTGCTGATGGGCTATGCCAACCCGGTGGAGCGCTATGGCATGGAGCGCTTCGTGGCCGACGCCAAGGCTGCGGGCGTGGACGGCGTGCTGATCGTGGACTACCCGCCGGAAGAGTGCGAGGCCTTTGCCGCCGCGCTCAAGGGCCAGGGCTTGGATCCCATCTTCCTACTTGCGCCCACCTCCAGCGAGGAGCGCATGGCGCGCATCGGCGCCCTGGCCAGTGGCTATGTCTACTACGTCTCGCTCAAGGGCGTGACCGGGGCCGGCCATCTGGACACGGCGGCCGTGGCCGAGGCCGTGCCGCGCATCCGTCGCCATGTGAACACGCCGGTGGGCGTGGGTTTTGGCATCCGCGACGGTGCCACGGCCCGCGCCGTGGCCGAGGTCTCGGACGCGGTGGTGATCGGTTCGCGCCTGGTCCAGCTGCTCGAGGTCCAGAACAGGGATAATGTCGCCGCGACGGGCGCCCAGTTCATCCGCGAGATCCGCGCTGCACTCGACGCCTGAAGAAACCCGATAAAGGAGCCTCCATGAGCTGGCTTGAGAAACTCCTGCCGCCCAAGATGCAGCAGAACGACCCCGCCGAGCGCCGCACGGTGCCGGAGGGCCTCTGGATCAAGTGCCCGTCCTGCGAGACGGTGCTCTACAAGACCGATCTGGAGCAGAACGTCAATGTCTGCCCCAAGTGCAGCCACCATCACCGCATCGGCGCGCGTGCGCGCCTGAACGCTTTCCTGGACGGTGAGGGTCGCTATGAACTCGGCCAGGAGGTGATCCCGGTCGACGCGCTGAAGTTCAAGGACAGCAAGAAGTATCCCGACCGGCTCAAGGAAGCCCTGGAGAACACCGGTGAGACCGATGCCCTGGTGGTGATGGGCGGTGCGGTGATGAGCGTGCCCGTGGTGGCCGCCTGCTTCGAGTTCGACTTCATGGGCGGCTCCATGGGCTCGGTGGTGGGCGAGCGCTTTGCCCGCGGCGTCGAGGCCGCGCTGGAGCAGAAGGTGCCCTTCATCTGCTTCACCGCCACCGGCGGCGCGCGCATGCAGGAAGGCCTGCTGTCCCTGATGCAGATGGCCAAGAGCAATGCGGCCCTGACCCGTCTGGCCAAGGCCAAGCTGCCCTATGTGAGCGTGCTGACCGACCCGACCATGGGTGGTGTCTCGGCCTCCTTCGCTTTTGTCGGCGATATCGTGCTGGCCGAGCCCAAGGCCCTGATCGGCTTTGCCGGTCCGCGCGTGATCGAGAACACCGTGCGCGAGAAGCTCCCTCCGGGCTTCCAGCGCGCCGAGTTCCTGATGGAGAAGGGTGCGGTCGACATGATCGTGGACCGCCGCCAGCTGCGCGAGACCATTGCCCGTGCCCTGGCCAAGCTGCAGCGCCAGAGCGCCGACGCGGTGGCCTGAGTCCTGCCGTCCCGCTGACCACGGCCAGGCTTGAGCCTGGCCGTTCTTGTTTTGGAGTTCATGCCCGTGTTGCCCACCACGCTCGAGCAATGGCTGTCTCACTGCGAGCGCCTGCATCCCAAGGAAATCGACATGACCCTGGCGCGGGTGCAGCACCTGCGCGACATCATTGGCCTGCGCTTCGAGGACACGCCGGTCGTGATGGTGGCCGGCACCAATGGCAAGGGCTCCACCTGCGCCATGCTGGAGTCCATCGCCCTGCAGGCCGGCTACCGCGTGGGCCTGTACATCAAGCCGCATCTGGTGCATTTCCAGGAGCGCTGCCGCGTGGGTGGGGCGCCGGTCTCGGCGGAGTCTCTGCTGCCGCATTTCGAGGCGGTGGAGAAGGCGCGTGCCGCTGTGGGCGGCCTGGCCCTGACCTATTTCGAGTTCACCACCCTGGCCATACTCTCGCGCCTGTCGGCCGAGCCGCTGGACCTGGTGATTCTGGAGGTGGGCCTGGGCGGGCGCCTGGATGCCGTGAACTGTATCGATGCCGATTGCAGCGTGATCACCAGCATCGACCTGGATCACACCGAGTTCTTGGGGCCGGATCGCGAGTCCGTGGGGCGTGAAAAGGCCCACATCATGCGTGCCGGTCGTCCGGTGGTCTGCAGCGATCCCATGGCACCGGCGTCCATCGCCGCCTATGCCACCCAGATCGGCGCGGACCTGCGCCAGCTGGGCCGCGACTTCAGATACAGCGGCGACCGCCAGCAGTGGCAGTGGGTGGGCCGCAGCAAGCGCCTCAGCGGCCTGGCTTATCCCTCGCTGCGCGGCGTGAACCAGCTGCTCAACGCTGCGGGTGTGCTCGCCGTGTTCGAGGCCCTGCATGAGCGCCTGCCCATCAGCGCCCAGGCGGTGCGTGCCGGTCTGGCCCTGGTGGAGTTGCCCGGCCGCTTCCAGGTGGTGCCGGGCCAGCCCACCCTGGTGCTCGACGTGGCGCACAACCCGCATGCCATCGCGGCCCTGGCCCAGAACCTGGACCAGATGGGGTTTTTCCCGCGCACCCATGCGGTCTTCGGCGCCATGGCCGACAAGGATCTGGCCGAGATCCTGGCGCGTATCGCCCCGCTGATCGACAGCTGGCATTTCTGCGACCTGCCGCTGCCGCGTGCCGCCACGGCCGCGGCCCTGGCCGAGCGCTTCGAGAGCCTGCGCGCCGGCGGGGCGCTCAAGACCCCCGCCGAGCTGCGCACCCAGTGCCATGCCGATCCCGCCCAGGCCCTGGCCGCGGCGGCGGCGGCCGCAGACCCCGCTGATAGAAGTTTGGTCTTCGGCTCCTTCTACACCGTGGGTGGTGTGCTCAAGCAGGGCGTGCCGCGTCTGGGCGGTGCCGGCGGAGCAAGCCCGGCACCGGCCCAAGCTCCTGCCGCGCCCTGATCGAGCCACGGCCTTCCACCACGAGAGTCCATGGGTTTGCTGTCGTCCCTCTTCAAACGCAACACGGCCGCGCCCGCGGCCAAGCCGGTGTCAGAGTCGGCCAGCGATGTCCAGCAGCTGCGCGTACGCGCACGGCGCCGCCGGATTGGCGCTGCCGTGCTGGTCGGCTTGGGCGTGATTGGTTTCCCCCTGGTGTTTGAAACCCAGCCGCGACCTATTCCGGTGGACTTGCCCATCGACATTCCGCGCAAGGAAGGCGCCGCGCCACTGCCCATCCCAGCCGCCCCTGTGCAGACGCCGGAGGTGCAGCCGGCGACTCGCCCGACGGCGCCGCCCGTGGTGATTCAGGAGCCTGTGGCTGAAGCCAAGCCAGCGCAGGCTCAGGCTCGCGAGGAGATCCTGCCGCGCAGCTCGGCCCCAGCCGCGTCCGAGGTCAAGCCTCAGCTCAAGGCCGAATCCAAAGCCGAGCCCAAACCTGCGCCCAAGCCAGAGCCCAAGCCAGAGCCGCGCAAGGAGGCGGCTGCGCAGCCCGCAGCGAGCAAGGCCACGAACGAGAGCCGTGATGCCTCGGGCAGCAAGGAAGCGGCCCGGGTGCAAGCTCTGCTCGAGGGCAAGAAGCCCGAGGCGGCGCCCGGGCGCTACATCGTGCAGGTGGGCGCTTATGCCGACAGCAAGGCCGCCCAGGAAGCGCGCATGAAGGTGGAACGTCAAGGTATCAAGACCTACACACAGGCCGTGGATACCGCAGAAGGCCAGCGCATCCGTGTGCGTGTCGGTCCCTTCCCGAGTCGGGAAGAAGCAGACAAGGTCGCCGCCAAGCTTCGCAGCGGTGGCCTGTCCACGGCGGTTCTAAGTCTCTGAGGACATGGCGATGGCCTGGGTCGATCTGGTCCTGCTGGCGGTACTGGCCATATCGGTATTGCTGGGACTGTGGCGCGGCCTGATCTACGAGCTGATGGCCATCTTGGGTTGGGTGGTGGCCTATTTCGCCTGCCCGCATGTGGCGCCCTGGATCACGCCCTGGCTACCGGCCGAGCGCCTGGGGCCAGCCTTGCTGCAGGCGCTGAGTCTGGTGCTGGGCTTTCTGGCTGTTCTTATCGTCTGGGGCCTGAGCGCGAAGTTGTTGCGGGCCTTGGTTCACGCCACCCCGCTGTCCATCGCCGACCGGCTGCTGGGCGGCGGCTTCGGTGTGCTGCGCGGTGTGCTGATCGCCTTGCTGGCCGTGGTGCTGGTGAGCATGACGCCCGCCTCCCAATCCGATCCCTGGCGTGCGTCCCAGCTGGCACCCCTGCTGCACGCCACCCTGCACGGCCTGGCCCCGGTGTTGCCGGCCGAGCTGGTGAAGTTCATCCCGGCCTGAGCCACAAGCTCCGGCCCTCATCTTCGTAAGACAAGGAAGCAGTCCCATGTGTGGCATCGTCGGTGTGATCTCCCAGGCGCCGGTCAATCAGCTGATTTACGACGCGCTCCTGCTGTTGCAGCACCGCGGCCAGGACGCGGCCGGCATCGTCACGATGCAGGGCAATAAGTGCTTCATGCACAAGGCGCGCGGCATGGTGCGCGACGTGTTTCGCACCCGCAATATGCGCGCGCTGCCTGGCACCGTGGGCCTGGGCCAGGTGCGCTACCCGACCGCCGGCAACGCCTATAACGAGGAAGAGGCCCAGCCCTTCTATGTGAACGCGCCCTTTGGCCTGGTGCTGGTGCACAACGGCAATCTGACCAATGCGCACGCGCTGAAGAAGGAGCTGTTCGACATCGACCGCCGCCACATCAACACCGAGAGCGATACCGAGGTGCTGATCAATGTGGTGGCGCACGAGCTGGAGCGCGTGGCGCGCGATCTGCCGCTCACGCCCGAGGCGGTGTTCAAGGCCGTGAGTGCGGTGCACAAGCGCATCAAGGGCTCCTATGCCGTGATCGCCCTGATCGCCGGCCACGGTCTGCTGGCCTTCCGCGACCCCTACGGCATCCGCCCGCTGTGCTTCGGCCAGTCGGCCGATGGCGAGTTCATGGTGGCCAGCGAGAGCGTGGCCCTGGAGGGCACGGGCCACAAGCTGACCCGCGATGTGGCGCCGGGTGAGGCCCTGTTCATCGACACCCAGGGCAAGGTGCACACCCAGCAGTGTGCCGAGAACCCGACGCTCCACCCCTGCATGTTCGAGTTCGTCTACCTGGCCCGCCCGGACTCGGTGATGGACGGCATCTCGGTCTACCAGGCCCGCCTGAACATGGGCGAGACCCTGGCTCAGCGTCTGATTTCCACCATGCCGCCCAGCGATATCGATGTGGTGATCCCCATTCCCGAGTCCAGCCGTCCCTCGGCCATGCAGCTGGCGCACAAGATCGGCAAGCCCTACCGCGAGGGCTTTGTGAAGAACCGCTATGTGGGCCGCACCTTCATCATGCCGGGGCAGGGTGCGCGCAAGAAGTCGGTGCGCCAGAAGCTCAACGCCATCGGTCTGGAGTTCAAGGGCCGCAACGTGCTGCTGGTGGATGACTCCATCGTGCGCGGCACCACGTCGAAGGAAATTGTGCAGATGGCCCGCGAGGCCGGCGCCAACAAGGTCTATCTGGCCTCGGCCGCGCCGCCGGTGCGCTTCCCCAATGTGTACGGCATCGACATGCCGACCAAGGAGGAGCTGATCGCCCACGGCCGCAGCATCGAGGAGGTGCGCCAGTACATCGGGGCCGATGCCCTGATCTACCAGGACGTTGACGCGATGAAGCGTGTGGTGGCGGCGCTCAAGCCCGGTCTTGCGGGCTTCGAGGCCTCCTGCTTTGACGGCCACTACATCACCGGCGATGTGTCGGCCGAGGACTTTGCGACCATGCGCGAGCAGCGTCAGAGCCAGGCCGAGGAAGAAGATGGTCCGGCCCGCACTCGCCTGGCCCTGCAGAGCGGACAAGAGCAATGAGCGATTTCCAGAGTGACGAAGAGCGTCGCATCGCCCGGGCGACGCTGCCCGGGGGCCTGCGGCCCGAGACCCTGGCGGTGCGCACAGCCTTGGCGCCGAGCCAGCATGGTGAGAACTCGGAAGGCCTCTTTCTGAGCACCAGCTTCATCCAGCCCAGCGCCGAGGTCTCGGCCCAGCGCTTTGCCAACTCCGAGGACTTCACCTACGGCCGCACCAGCAACCCCACGGTGCGCAGCCTGGAGGCCCGCCTGGCGGCGATGGAGGGCACGGAGAACGCCGTGGCCACCGCCAGCGGCATGGGCGCCATCCTGCTGATGTGCATGGGCCTGCTCAAGGCGGGCGACCATGTGGTGTGCTCGCGCTCGGTCTTCGGTTCCACCATCAATCTCCTGGCCAAGGAGTTTGGCAAGTTCGGTGTTGAGACCAGCTTTGTCTCCCAGACCGATCTGGACGAGTGGCGCGCCGCGCTGCGTCCCAGCACTAAGCTCTTCTTCGCCGAGACGCCCACCAACCCCTTGACCGAGGTCTGCGATATCGCAGCCCTGGCCGAGATGGCCCATGCCGCGGGCGCCCTGCTGGTGGTGGACAACACCTATGCCAGCCCGGCCCTGCAGCGCCCGGCCGCGCTGGGGGCCGATCTGGTGATGCACTCCGCCACCAAGTTCATGGACGGCCAGGGCCGGGTCATGGGTGGCGCGCTCTGCGGCCCCAATCACCTGATCCGCGATGTCTTTGCCCCGGTGATCCGCACGGCCGGCATGGTGCTCTCGCCATTTAACGCCTGGGTGCTGCTCAAGGGTCTGGAGACCTTGAGCCTGCGCCTCAAGGCCCAGAGCGAGCAGGCCTTGGCCGTGGCGCGCTGGCTGGAGACCCGGCCCGAGGTGGCGCGCGTCCACTATCCCGGTCTGCCCTCGCATGCCCAGCATGAGCTGGCCATGCGCCAGCAGTCGGGGCAGGGCGGGGCGGTGCTGTCCTTTGAGCTCAAGGGCGATTCGCCCGAGCAGGCCCGCGCCCGCGCCTACCACGTGATCGACAGCACCCGGGTACTGAGCATCGCCACCAATCTGGGCGATACCAAGTCCATCATCACCCATCCGGCCACCACCTCGCATGGCCGCCTCAGCGAGGCGCAGCGCCAGGCCGCCGGCATCCAGCAGGGCTTGATCCGTCTGTCCGTGGGCCTGGAGCATGTGGCCGACATCCAGGACGATCTGCTGCGCGGCCTGAGCACGCTGAATCCCTGAAGACCCCTTTCCACAAGAAGCTTTCCGCATGAACGACCTCAGCAAGAAGCCTGTCCGCACCCGCATCGCTCCCTCGCCCACCGGCTTTCTGCACCTGGGCACGGCGCGCACCGCCCTCTACTCCTGGGCCTATGCCCGCCACCACGGCGGCCAGTTCGTGCTGCGCATCGAGGACACCGATGTGGCCCGCTCCACCCAGGATTCGGTGGAGCAGATCCTGGCCGCGATGAAGTGGCTGGGCCTGGAGTACGACGAGGGCCCGGTCTACCAGATGCAGCGCTTGGAGCGTTATCAGGCCGTGATCGAGCAGATGATCGCCGCCGGTACCGCCTACCGCTGCTATTGCTCGCCCGAAGAGCTGGAAACCATGAAGGCCGCCCAGGATGCGCGCGGCGAGAAGCGCCGTTACGACGGCACCTGGCGCCCCGAGCCGGGCAAGGTGCTGCCGCCGGTGCCCGAGGGCGTGAAGCCCGTGGTGCGCTTCAAGAATCCGGTGGACGGCGACGTGAGCTGGGACGATCTGGTCAAGGGCACGATCACCATCAACAACCGCGAGATCGACGACCTGATCATCCTGCGCCCGGACGGTGTGCCCACCTACAACTTTGCTGTGGTGGTGGACGACTGGGACATGGGCATCACCCATGTGTTCCGCGGGGACGAACACATCAACAACACGCCCTGGCAGATCAATATCTTCCGTGCCCTGGGCGCCGAGCTGCCGGCCTTTGGTCATCTGCCCATCATCCTGGGTGACGATGGGCTCAAGCTGTCCAAGCGCCGCGGCGCGGTCAGCGTCACCGCCTACGAGGACGATGGCTATCTGCCCGAAGGCATGCTGAACTACCTGGCCCGCCTGGGCTGGAGCCATGGCGACGATGAGCTGTTCTCGCGCGAGCAGATGGTGAGCTGGTTCGATGGCAGCCATCTCTCCAAGAGCCCCGCGCAGTGGGATCCGGCCAAGCTGGAGTGGGTGAACAGCCAGTACATCAAACAGGCCGATGACGCCCGTCTGGCAGCCCTGGTCCAGGGGCAGCTGGCCAAGCGCGGCATTGAAGCCTCGGTTGAGCGCTTGACGCCGATGTGCACGCTCTTCAAGGACCGCTGCGCCACCACGGTGGCCCTGGCGGACTGGCTGGCCATGTATTTCGCGCCGGTGAACCCCAGCGCCGAGGACCTGTCGACCCATGTCACCGAGGCGGTGAAGCCGGCCATTGCGGCCCTGGCGGACAAGTTTGCGACGGTGGATTGGAACAAGGTCGCCATTCAGGCCGCTATCAAGGAAGTGATTGCCGCTCATGGTCTGAAGATGCCCCAACTTGCGATTCCAGTGCGCGTGCTGGCCTGCGGCCGAGCCCAGACGCCTTCCGTCGATGCGGTGCTGGAACTGTTTGATAAGAACATGCTCATCGAACGCTTGCGCAGCATCTAAAAAACGTTCTATAATCTTTTTCTCGCTTGAACGGCGCGTTACCCGCTAAGGGGGTATAGCTCAGCTGGGAGAGCGCTTGCATGGCATGCAAGAGGTCAGCGGTTCGATCCCGCTTACCTCCACCAAGCTTTCTAGGAAGTTTGAGTGGCGCGCGGTTCAAGTCAAAGGCTTTTGCCTCGTTCGTCTAGAGGCCTAGGACACCACCCTTTCACGGTGGCTACAGGGGTTCGAATCCCCTACGAGGTACCAAATCCTTCGGGGTGCCATCACTGGCAGCTCGTTGTGAGAATGGCAAGTTTGATAAGCTTGGCAATGTTGGCAAATTATTGATATATAATGAGCCAAGATTGTGAAAATTATTCCACTGCGGAGTGGTAGTTCAGTTGGTTAGAATACCGGCCTGTCACGCCGGGGGTCGCGGGTTCGAGCCCCGTCCACTCCGCCAAGGTTTGCAGATGCAAACGGCCATTCAGTTGGCCGTTTGTATTTAGGGTAGAGAAAAGAATACGCTTGAACGGCGCGTTACCCGATATGGGGGTATAGCTCAGCTGGGAGAGCGCTTGCATGGCATGCAAGAGGTCAGCGGTTCGATCCCGCTTACCTCCACCAAATTCCTCAGGGAATTTTCGTGGCGCGCGGTTCAAGTCAAAAGGCTTTTGCCTCGTTCGTCTAGAGGCCTAGGACACCACCCTTTCACGGTGGCTACAGGGGTTCGAATCCCCTACGAGGTACCAGTCAGATGATTGCACTAGACGGCAGTCATCGCCACGCGGAGTGGTAGTTCAGTTGGTTAGAATACCGGCCTGTCACGCCGGGGGTCGCGGGTTCGAGCCCCGTCCACTCCGCCACAATTTGTACGCTTGAACAGCGCGTTACCCGATACGGGGGTATAGCTCAGCTGGGAGAGCGCTTGCATGGCATGCAAGAGGTCAGCGGTTCGATCCCGCTTACCTCCACCAAGCTTTCTAGGAAGTTTGAGTGGCGCGCGGTTCAAGTCAAAAGGCTTTGCCTCGTTCGTCTAGAGGCCTAGGACACCACCCTTTCACGGTGGCTACAGGGGTTCGAATCCCCTACGAGGTACCAGTTAGATGATTGCACTAGACGGCAATCATCGCCACGCGGAGTGGTAGTTCAGTTGGTTAGAATACCGGCCTGTCACGCCGGGGGTCGCGGGTTCGAGCCCCGTCCACTCCGCCAAAATAATAAATCCCCGGATTGCGCAGGCTTCCGGGGATTTTTCGTTTCTGGCGTCAGGAAACCAGATTGCTCATGCGAACCTTGGTTTGTCTTGCTCTCAAGATACTGTTCGGCTGAAATCCGGTCAGCGTGTAACGGCTAAAACCTCACGCCGAAGCCGGATTCAAAAGCTCAGGCTATTGCGGATCAGACCAACGGCATGGCCTTCGATCGCAAACTCCTCGCCGGGGCGAACCTCGATGGGCTCAAAGTCCGGGTTCTCGGGCAGCAGGCTGATGCCACCGCGGTTCTTCTGATAGCGCTTGACGGTAACTTCGTCGCCGATACGCGCCACCACGATCTGGCCGTTGCGGGCCTCGCTGCTCTTCTGCACGGCCAGCAAATCGCCATCCATGATGCCAATGTCTTTCATGCTCATGCCTTTGACTTTGAGCAGGAAGTCGGGCCGGCGTGCGAACATGCCGGCTTCCACCGTGTAACTCTGTTCGATGTGCTCTTCGGCCAGGATGGGTGCGCCAGCCGCCACGCGGCCCACCAAGGGCAGTGTGAGCTGGGCGAGTTGGGGGAGGGGTAGGGCGAACTGGCGGCTGCTTTCGCGCTCTACCCGTTCGCGGCGTTCCTGGTTGAGGGCGCGCAGTGTGTCAGACTTCAGGCGGATACCACGCGATGTGCCGCCCAGCAACTCGATCACCCCTTTGCGCGCCAGTGCCTGCAGATGCTCCTCGGCGGCGTTGGCGGAGCGAAAGCCCAGTTCGGCGGCGATTTCGGCCCGGGTGGGCGGAGCGCCGGTGGTCTCGATGGCCTCGCGCACCAGATCGAAAATCTGCTGCTGGCGGGCGGTGAGTTTGGGGCTGCTGCTGTCCACGGCTGACCTCACTGTAGCGTTGGGGGCGACCCGCTGATTGTATATCCAGTAACTGTTCATTCATCCAGGATTCTTCATCTTGCAAGCGCATATCCCCTCAGAGACTTCCGCCTGTGTCGTGATCCTTGGCACCGGTGGCACGATTGCCGGCCGCGCCGGTCAGGCCAATGACAATGTGGGCTACACGGCGGCCCAGCTGGGTGTGGACCAGCTCGTGAGCGCCATTCCGGCCCTGTCCGGCCAAGCGCTGGAAGCCGAGCAGGTGGCCCAGCTGGACAGCAAGGACATGGGCTTCGAAACCTGGCAGCGCCTGGCGCGGCGCATTGCCGAGCATCTGGCGCGGGCCGAGGTGGCGGGCGTGGTGGTGACGCATGGCACCGACACGCTGGAGGAGACGGCTTACTTTCTGCAGCAGGTGCTGGCTCCGTCCAAGCCCGTGGTGCTGACCGCTGCGATGCGGCCCGCCACCGCCTTGCAGACCGATGGCCCGCAGAACCTGCTGGATGCCGTGGCCCTGGCGCGCGAGCCCGAGGCGCGTGGCGTGCTCACGGTGTTTGCCGGCGCCATCCACGGTGCCGAACAGGTGCGCAAGGTGCACAGCTACAAGGTGGAGGCTTTTGCCTCGGCCGAGGGCGGCCAGCTGGGTGTGGTGGAAGAGGGGCGGGTGCGTTGCTTCGGAGCCTGGCCGCAGGGCCAGGCCTTGGGCTTGGCGCGCATTGCCCGGCCGGCGGCCGAATGGCCGCGAGTGATGCTGCTGTGGAACCATGTGGGCGCGGACGGCGCCCTGCTCAGGGCCCTGCTCGCGCATCCCACGCAGCGGCCTCATGGCCTGGTGGTGGCGGGCACCGGCAATGGCACGCTGGCCACGGATCTGGAGGCCGCTTTGCGCGAAGCGCAGGCGGCGGGTGTGCGTGTGCTGCGCAGCACGCGTTGTGATGCCGGGCCGGTGATGGACCTGCCCGGCGCCTTGCCCAGCGCGGGAGCGCTGAGCCCGGTCAAGGCCAGGATCCGGCTGCTGCTGGATCTGCTGGCCGAGCGCTGAGGGGGCTGGCCGATCAGGCCAGGGTCAGGGTCACGTCGATATTGCCGCGGGTGGCATTGGAGTAGGGGCAGACCTGGTGGGCCGCGTCCACCAGCGCCTGGGCCACGGCACGGTCCACGCCGGGCACGGAGATGCTCATGGCCACCTGGATGCCGAAGCCCGCGGGGATGGGGCCGATGCCCACGTCAGCGGTGATGGACACCTCGGCCGGCAGGGCCACCTTCTTCATCATGGCCACATGCTTGAGTGCGCCGATGAAGCAGGCCGAGTAGCCGGCCGCGAAGAGCTGCTCGGGATTGGTGCCGGGGCCGCCAGCGCCGCCCAGTTCCTTGGGCGTGGAGAGCTGCACATTCAGCGCGCCGTCCGAGCTGGAGGTCGTGCCCTGGCGGCCGCCGGTGGAGGTGGCGCGGGCGGTGTAGAGGACTTTGTCGAGGGCCATGGTGTGCTTCCTATCAAACAGGATGGGTGGGTGAGGGAATCTCGGCGTCCGCCAGCTGCTGTCGCAGCTCGTGCAGGCGTCGGGTCAGGGAACTCAGTTCTTCCAGCGAGCAAGCGGCGGCACAGGCCAGCCGCGGCGGAATCTCCAGCGCCTGCGCCTTGAGGCTACGGCCAGCCGGCGTCAGCAGGATGTCGACGCGGCGTTCATCTTCGGCCGCGCGCTGGCGCAGCAGCAGGCCGGCGGCCTCCATGCGCTTGAGCAAGGGGGTGAGCGTGCCCGAGTCCAGCGACAGGCGTTGGCCCAGGGTGGACACGCCGATGCCGTCCTGCTCCCACAGCGCCAGCATCACCAGATACTGCGGGTAGGTCAGTCCCAGGGGCTCCAGCAGGGGTTTGTAGAGCTTGGTCATGGCCAGGGAGCTGGCATAGAGGGCAAAGCACAGCTGCTGGTCCAGGCGCAGCCAGTCGGCACTGGGTACCGGAGGCTGTGTGTTGTGTGTCTTGCTGCTTGGCATGGGTGATAATGTAGTCGGCAATTTAATTGCGCACCATTTAAATGGTCTTTTGGCACTCCTGGGGCAAGTCGGCCCGGATGCCCGAATCAAGACGAGGAGAACACACGATGACGATGCTTGCGCAAGCGCTGGTGGCCCTGGTGGCCCTGATCCACCTCTACATCCTGGTGCTGGAGATGTTTCTCTGGACCAAGCCACAGGGGCGCAAGGCTTTCGGGCTGACGGCCGAGTTCGCCCAGGCCAGCAAGGTGCTGGCCGCCAACCAGGGGCTGTACAACGGCTTTCTGGCCGCGGGTCTGGTTTGGGGTTTGTTGCGCGCTGATACCGCCACCCAGCTCTTCTTTCTGGGCTGTGTGCTGGTGGCCGGCCTCTACGGCGCGGCCACGGCCAGCCGCAAGATCCTCTATGTGCAGGCCCTGCCGGCGATCATCGCGATCGCGGCAGTGCTGCTGGCGCGCTGATCAGGCCGCTGCGGCCTGGATGGCGTCGATCTCGGCGCTGAGCTCCAGCCAGCGCATCTCGGCGGCTTCCAGCTCGTCATGGATGGCTTTCAGGCGCTTGCCCAGGTCTGCAATCTTGGCCGGGGCGGCGCTGCCGCTGGCCAGCTCGGACTCGATGGCCAGGCGCTCGTCGGCCAGCTTCTTGAGCCGGGCGTCGATCTGCTCCATCTCCTTGCGCAGCGGCTTGGTCTGCTCGGCAAGGCGGGCACGGGCCTGACCGCTGGCCTTGCGGTCCTCGCGCTTGAAGACCTGGGGCGCGGCGGGTTCGGGTGCAGGTGCGGGGGCCGCCACGGCCACAGCCACAGCGGGCGCAGTGGCCGATGTGGTGGCCGGTATGGCGGCGGCCTTGCGGGCCGCTTCCTTGGCCAGCTTGGCCATCTCGCGGGACTGGTCCAGCAGCCACTTCTGGTAATCGTCCAGATCGCCGTCGAAGGGGCCGACCTTGCCGGCCGTAACCAGCCAGAACTCGTCGCAGACCTCGCGCAACAGGGCGCGGTCGTGGCTGACCAGCATCACCGTGCCCTCGAACTCGTTGAGCGCCATGGAGAGCGCTTCGCGGGTCTGCAGGTCCAGGTGGTTGGTCGGCTCGTCCAGCAGCAGCAGATTGGGGCGCTGCCAGACCAGCATGGCCAGCACCAGGCGGGCCTTCTCGCCGCCCGAGAGGCTGCCCACGGCCTGGTTCACCATATCGCCGACAAAGCGGAACTGGCCCAGGAAGTCGCGCAGCTCCTGCTCCCGCGCACTGGGGCTGACTTCCTTGGCCAGACGAACCATGTGCATCAGCGGGCCTTCGTCGGGCCGCAGCACATCCATTTCCTGCTGGGCGAAGTAGCCGATGGACAGGCCCTTGCCCTCGGTGATCTTGCCGCCCATGGCGCGCTGCATGCGCGCCACGGTCTTGACCACGGTGGACTTGCCCTGGCCGTTGGCGCCCAGGATACCGATGCGCTGGCCGGCCAGCACCGAGCGGTCGATGCCGCGCACGATGATCTTCTCGCCCTCGTCCGTGTCGTAGCCGCAGGCGACTTCATCGAACATCAGCATGGGGTTGGGCAGGCTGACCGGTTCGCGGAACTCGAAGCTGAAGTCCGAAGCGGTGAGCACCGGCGCCAGCTTCTCCATGCGCTCCAGGGCCTTGACCCGGCTCTGTGCCTGCTTGGCCTTGCTGGCCTTGGCCTTGAAACGGTCAATGAACTTCTGCAGATGGGCCATGCGGTCCTGCTGCTTCTCGAAGGCTGCCTGCTGCAGCACCATGCGCTCGGCGCGCATGGCCTCGAACGCGGTGTAGTTGCCGCCGTAGCGGTGCAGCTTGGCCTCGTCCAGATGCAGGGTGACCTTGGTGATCGCATCCAGGAATTCGCGGTCATGGCTGATCACGATCAGGGTGCCGTCATAGCGCTGCAGCCAGGCTTCCAGCCAGACCAGGGCGTCCAGGTCCAGGTGGTTGGTGGGCTCGTCCAGCAGCATCAGGTCGGCCGGGCACATCAGGGCGCGGGCCAGCTGCAATCGCATGCGCCAGCCGCCGGAGAAGCTGTTGACCGGGGCATCGACCTGGCTGCCCTTGAAGCCCAGGCCCATCAGCAGGGCCTGCGCGCGCGGGCGGGCGTCGAAGGCGCCGGCGTCCATCAAGAGCCCATGAGCCTCGGCCATGGCGTGGCCATCCTCGGCGGCCTCGGCGTCCTCGAGCGCCTTGCGCGCAGCCATCAGCCGGGTGTCGCCTTCCAGCACGAAGTCGGTGGCCGGCATCTCGGTCTCGGGCATGTTCTGCGCGACCTCGCCCACGGCCCACTGGCGCGGGATCTCGATCTCGCCCTTGTCGCTCTGCAGCCGGTCGGTCAGCAGGGCGAAGAGGCTGGACTTGCCGGCCCCGTTGCGGCCCACCAGGCCGATCTTCTCGCCGGGTTGCAGAGTGACGCTGGCGTCGTCCAGCACGATCTTGGTGCCGCGACGCAGGGTGATGTTCTTCAGTTGGATCATTCTTGTTCTTCTTGTCCGGGTTCGGCCGCGCTCTGCGCCAGCAGCAGGGCCTCGCGCGTGATCAGGCAGACCTGGTCGGCGCCGGAGGAGGTGTCCATCCAGGCCACGGCCAGGGCGGGGAAGGCGGCTTCAAAGAAGGGGCGCTCGTTGCCGATCTCCAGCACCAGCACGCCGTCTTCGCTGAGATGCCTCGGCGCCTGGGCCAGCAGATCACGCACAAAGTCCATGCCGTCAGCGCCGCCGGCCAGGGCCAGCTCGGGCTCGGCGCGGTACTCGGCGGGCAGGGCGGCCATGGAGGCGCTGTTGACATAGGGCGGGTTGCACAGGATCAGGTCATAGACCTTGCCCGCGGCGGGCGCCAGGCCATTGCCCTGCAGCAGGCGGATGCGGTCCTGCAGGCCGTGCTTGTCCACATTGATGCGGGCCACTTCCAGGGCCTCGGGGCTGAGGTCGATCGCGTCCACGCGGATCTCGGGCCAGGCCAGGGCGGCCAGCACGGCCAGGCTGCCATTGCCGGTGCACAGGTCCAGCACCTCGGTGGTGGCCTCGCTGAGCCAGGGGTCGATGCTGGCGTCGGCGATCAGCTCCGCGATGAAGCTGCGCGGCACGATGGCGCGCTCGTCCACATAAAACGGCACGCCCTGCAGCCAGGCCTCGCGCGTCAGGTAGGCGGCGGGCTTGCGGCTGGCGATGCGCTCGTCCACCAGGGTGGCGATCTGGGCCTGCTGGTCGGGTGTCAGGTCTTGCTGGGCATGCTCGTCCAGGGCATCCAGGGGCAGGCCCAGGCGCCACAGGGCCAGCCAGACGGCCTCGTCAAAGGCGGTGGCCGTGCCATGTCCAAATGAAACGCCCGCCTCCGTGAGGCGGGCGGCTTCTTGTTCGATACAGGTGATGAGCTTCACAGCAGCAGGTTCTCCAGCGTGCGCCGGTAGATGTTCTTGAGCGGATCGATGCAGTCGGCGGGCACGTTCTCGTCCACCTTGTGGATGGTGGCATTGATGGGGCCGAACTCCAGCACCTGGGGGCAGATCTTGGCGATGAAGCGGCCGTCCGAGGTGCCGCCGGTGGTGGAGAGTTCGGGCTTCAGCCCCGTCTCGGCCGCAATGGCAGCGCCCACCGCCTCGCTAAGGCTGCCCACGGGCGTCAGGAAAGGCTCACCGCCCAGGGGCCAGGCCAGCTCGTAGTCCAGGCCGTGGCGCTTGAGCAGGGTCTCGACCTTGTGCTTGAGCCCTTCGGGCGTGGACTCGGTGGAGAAGCGGAAGTTGAAGTCGATCACCACATCGCCGGGGATCACATTGGTGGCGCCCGTGCCCGCGTGGATATTGGAGATCTGGAAGGTGGTGGCCGGGAAGTAGTCGTTGCCACGATCCCATTCGGCCGCGGCCAACTCGGCCAGCGCGGGAGCCACCTGGTGCACCGGGTTGCGGGCCAGGTGGGGGTAGGCCACATGACCCTGGATACCCAGCACGCGCAGCTTGCCCGAGAGCGTGCCCCGGCGGCCGTTCTTGACCATATCGCCCAGGCGCTCCACCGAGGTGGGCTCGCCCACGATGCAGAAGTCCAGGCGCTGCTGACGCGCGCGGAGCCGCTCGCAGCACACCACGGTGCCGTCCACGGCTGGGCCTTCCTCGTCGCTGGTCAGCAAGAAAGCCACGCTGCCGCGGTGCTCCGGGTGGGTCGCCACGAACTCCTCGGCCGCCACCACCATGGCCGCCACCGAACCCTTCATATCGGCCGCGCCGCGGCCGTAGAGCCGGCCCTCGCGGTAGCTGGGTACAAACGGGTCGCTGGTCCAGGCCTCGAGCTTGCCGGGCGGCACCACATCGGTATGGCCGGCGAACATCAGCACCGGGCCATCATCGCCCGCGCTGCCGCGCTTGAGGGCCCAGAGATTGGCCACGCGGAAATGCTCGGGGCCGCTGTCCATGCGCTCGATCTCAAAGCCGCAGCGAGCCAGGCGTTCGGCAATCAGGTCCTGGCAGCCGGCATCGCTCGGGGTGACCGAGGGCCGGGCGATCAGGGTTTCGAGCAGGGCAAGGGTGTGGCTCATGGGCAGGGGCGGGGCAGTGTTGGTCTGCCCCTTGGTTCAGGCGCTCAGTCGGGACGGACGTCCAGGGTGATTTCGGTGAAGCTGGCCAGATCGCTGGCGGGCTCTTCCTTCTTCTTGCCCGTGGCCGCGCTCAGCGCGGCGGGGTTGTCGTTCTGCAGGCGCCAGAGCAGATTGGTCGGTGAGTCGGCGAAGGCCAGGCCTTCCTCGCGGGTGATGGTGCCGTCCTTGATGAGCTTGGCGAAATGCTCCTCGAAGGTCTGCGAACCCTCGGCGATGGACTTCTCCATGGCCTCCTTCGCACCCGTGAAGTCACCGCGTTCGATCAGCTCGGCGATCAGCTTGGTGTTGAGCAGGATTTCGGTCACGGGCACGCGGCCGCCGGCCGTGGCACGCACCAGGCGCTGCGAGACCACGGCCTTCAGGCCCGCGGCCAGGTCGTTCAGCAGGGCCGGGCGCGATTCCGGCGTGTAGAAGGACAGGATGCGGTTGAGCGCGTGGTAGCTGTTGTTGCCGTGCAAGGTGGCCACCACCAGATGGCCGGACAGGGCGTAGGAGATGGCCGCGGTCATGGTTTCGCGGTCGCGGATCTCGCCGATCAGGATGCAGTCCGGCGACTGGCGCAGCGCGTTCTTCAGCGCGATCTGCAGCGAGGCGGTGTCGCGCCCCACCTCGCGCTGGTTCACCACCGAGCGCTTGTTGCTGAAGAGGTATTCCAGCGGGTCCTCGATGGTGAGGATGTGGCCGGCCATCTGCTGGTTGCGATGCTCCAGCATGGCGGCCAGGGTGGTGCTCTTGCCGGTGCCGGTGGCGCCGACCATGAGAATCAGGCCGCGCTTTTCCAGAATCATCTTGCCCAGGATGGGCGGCAGATTCAAAGACTCCAGCGAGGGGATCACATGGGGGATGTGGCGGAACACCGCGGCGATGGAGCCGCGCTGGCGAAAGCCCGAGAGCCGGAAGCTCCCCACCTTGGGCACGGCCACCGCCATATTGAGCTCACCCGTGGCGTCGAGCTCGGCCAGCTGGCCGGCATCGATGAGTTCCGCGATCAGCTGGCGGGGCTGGCTGGGCGCGAGCAGCTGGTCGGAGAGCTGGTGAATTTGGCCGTTGATGCGTATCAGCACCGGCATATTGGCGGAGAGATAGCAGTCCGAGGCACCCTTGTCCGCCATCAGACGCAGGATGCGCTCCATATTGCCGCTGCTGCTCATGCTGTGCTTGCCTTCCGGGTCAATGCTGGCGATCTTGGCCGGGCCACCGGGCCCGGCCAACGATCAGGCGCGCAGCAGATCGTTGATGCTGGTCTTGGCGCGGGTGCCGGCGTCGACCTTCTTCACGATGATGGCGGCGTAGAGGCTGTACTTGCCGCCGTCCTTGGGCAGGGAGCCGCTGATCACCACCGAGCCGGCGGGCACGCGGCCATAGCTCACGGTGCCGGTCTCGCGGTCGTAGATGGGCGTGCTCTGGCCGATGTACACGCCCATGGAGATCACGGAGTTCTCTTCCACGATCACGCCTTCCACCACCTCAGAGCGGGCGCCGATGAAGCAGTTGTCCTCGATGATGGTGGGGTTGGCCTGCAGTGGCTCCAGCACGCCGCCGATGCCCACGCCGCCGCTCAGGTGCACGTTCTTGCCGATCTGCGCGCAGCTGCCCACGGTGGCCCAGGTGTCCACCATGGTGCCTTCGTCGACATAAGCGCCGATGTTCACGTAGGAGGGCATCAGGATCACGTTCTTGGCCTGGAAGCTGCCGCGGCGGGCCACGGCGGGCGGCACCACGCGCACGCCGGATGCGCGGATGGCGGCCTCGTCCATCTGGCCGTACTTGCTGGGCACCTTGTCGAAGAAGGTGAGGGCGCCTTCACCCATCAGCTGGTTGTCGTTCAGGCGGAAGGACAGCAGCACGGCCTTCTTGATCCACTGGTGCACGGTCCACTGGCCCACACCCTGGCGCTCGGCCACGCGCAGGCGGCCCGCGTCCAGCTCGCCCAGCACATGGTCCACGGCCTCGCGCACGGCACCGGTGCTGCTGGTGTTCAGGGTGGCGCGGTCTTCCCAGGCCTGTTCGATGGTGGCTTGCAGTTGGCTCATGGTGCTCTGAGGGTTCACTTGGAGGAGAAGGAGGAAACGAATTCGACGATGCGCTGCGCAGCTTCCAGGCACTCGGCCTGGTCGGCCACCAGGGCCAGGCGCACGCGGCCGGCGCCGGGGTTCAGGCCATGGGCCTCGCGGGCCAGCAGGCTGCCCGGCAGCACCGTCACATTGTATTGAGCGAGCAGCTGCTGGGCGAAGGCGATATCGTCGCCGCCGCAGACATGGGCGGGCACGCCGGCCCACAGATAAAAGCTCGCATCCGGCAGGGCCACGTCTAGCACCTGGGCCAGCAGGGGCGTGACGCGCGCGAACTTGGCGCGGTACTCCTCGCGGTTGGCCACCACATGGGCTTCGTCGTTCCAGGCGGCGATGCTGGCGGCCTGCACCATCGGGTTCATGGCGCTGCCGTGATAGGTACGGTAGAGCAGGAACTTCTTGATCAGGGCGGCGTCACCGGCCACAAAGCCCGAGCGCATGCCCGGCACGTTCGAGCGCTTGGACAGGCTGGTGAAGGCGATCAAGTTGCGGAAGTCGTGGCGGCCCAGCTTGACGGCGGCCTCCAGGCCGGACAGCGGCGCTTCCTCGCGGAAGTAGATCTCGGAGTAGCACTCGTCCGAGGCGATCACGAAGCCATGCTTGTCGCTGAGTGCAAACAGGGCCTCCCATTCTTCCAGCGGCATCACCGCGCCGGTGGGGTTGCCGGGCGAGCAGGTGTAGAGCAGCTGGGTGCGGGCCCAGGTGGCCGCGTCGATCTGCGACCAGTTGGCCGCGAAGTTGCGCGTCGGGTCGCTGTTGGCAAAGACCGTCTGGGCGCCGGCCAGCAGGGCCGCGCCCTCGTAGATCTGATAGAAGGGATTCGGGCAGACCACGGTGGCGCCGGGGCGGCTCGGGTCGATCACGGTTTGCGCCAGCGCAAAGAGCGCCTCGCGCGAGCCGTTCACCGGCAGTATCTGGGGGGCGGCATCCAGGCTCAGGCCGTAGCGGCGCTGCAGCCAGGCGCTGATGGCCTCACGCAGCTTGGGCTCGCCGGCCGTGGCGGGGTAGGCCGAGAGGCTCTTGAGGCTGGCCATCAGGGCCTCCTCGATGAGCTTGGGCGCCGGATGCTTGGGCTCGCCGATGCCCAGGCTGATGGGGCGGTAGGCCGGATTGGGCGTGATGCCCTGGGTGAGCGCGCGCAGGCGCTCGAAGGGGTAGGGGTGGAGCTTGTCCAGCAAGGGATTCATGGCGGCGGGGGC
>NZ_JBKCLH010000197.1:0-21906 GCF_046300915.1 Roseateles sp.
CGCCGGCCACCATTGCCAGCGCCCGCTACCAGGATCTGCTGCAGCGCCATGCCGGCGAGGCTCGTGTGATCAGCCAGCCCTGCCCGGGTCTGGCCGATCTGATCGAGCGCGGCGAGCTGGACAGCCCGCGGCTGCGGACCCTGGTGGATGAGCTCTGCGCCCCGCTGCGCGCGGCCGAGGTGGACACGGTGCTGATGGGCTGCACCCACTACCCCCTGGTCCAGGACCGACTGCAGGCCGCGCTGGGCCCGGCGGTGCGCCTGCTCAATATCGAGACCGCGGTCGCCCAGCAGGCCGCGCGGCTCTGGGCCGGCCTGGGCCTGCCGGCACCGGCACCAGGCACGGAAGCTGCGCTGCGTCTGGCCAGCACCGGCGAGACCGCCCCGCTGCAGACACTGGTGCGCGAGGCCCTGGGCTGGGCCGGCCTGCGGGTGGAGTCCCTGCCCGGGCTTTGAGCTCGGCCCGCGAGCTCAGTCGGCCGTCCGGGCCGCAGCCGCCATGCCGCGCTGCATATCGATGCCGCGCAGAATGATCCAGCCCAGCAGGAAGAACACGCCGGTGCTCAGGATGGCCAGGCGGTGGTTGCCCGTGGTCAGCCAGGTCACCAGGCCATAGGTCAGCGGGCCGATGATGGCGGCCAGACGAGTGGCAAAGGTCCACAGGCCGAAGAACTCGGCCAGGCGGGCCGGTGGCGCAAAGCTGCCCGCCAGGGCCCGGCCGCAGCTCTGGCTGGAGCCCATGCACAGGCCGGCAATCACCGCCGCCACCCAGAACAGGGTGGCCGTGCTGGCCAGATAGGCCAGCAGCACCATCAGCATCCAGCCCAGCAGGGTGTAGGCCAGAGCGCGCTGGTGGCCCACCCGGTCCTCGAAATAGCCGAAGGCAAAAGCCCCCAGGGCCGAGGCAATATTGACCAGAAACACCAGGGCCATGGTCTGGGCCTGCTGGAAGCCCAGGGTCTGCTCCGCATAGACCGCGGCCAGCGCGATCACCACCGCGATGCCGGCCTGATAGCTGGTGCCGCAGGCCAGCAGACGCAGAAAGTCGGGATAGGCCTGGGCGCGCTGCCAGCTGCGCCAGAGTTGGCGCAGGCCGCCGGCCTCCTCTGCGCCGGCCGGCCGCGGCGCCTGGGCTCGAGCGCGCTCGAGCAGCAGCAAAAAGGTAGGCAAGGCCGCCAGGGCGTAGAGGCCGGCCGTGATCAGCATGGTGACGGGCACGAACTCGGTGGCCGGGATGCCCTGGGCTTGGGCGTGCAGCACATAGGCCAGCGACAGCCCCAGGGCCAGCATGCCGCCGCAGTAGCCGAAGGCCCAGCCCCAGCCGGACACGCGGCCCAGGGCCTCGCGCCGCGCCAACTCGGGCAGGAAGGCGGCGATCAGGGATTCGCCATAGGAGTAGAAGGTGTTGGACAGCACCACGGCGATGGCCGCAAGCCAGACCTCGCCGCGCCCGGCCAGGGCCAGGCCGATGGTGGAGATCACGCAGCCTGCGGTGCTGACGGCCAGCAGGCGCTTCTTGGCCGCATGCGCGTCGGCATAGGCACCCAGGGCCGGCATGCTGAGCATCACGATCAGGCTGGATAGCGCGATCAGCACGGTCCAGAGCAAGGTGGCATGAGGCTGTCCCTCGGCCACCACGCCCACGAAATAGACGTTGTAGACCGCAGTGAGCACCACCGTGGTGTAGCCCGAGTTGGCGAAGTCGTACATGGACCAGCCGAAGACCTCGCGCTTCTTGACGCCCTCATTGAGCAAGTTCTGGCTGATCATTCCCACGCGGCTCCTCTTGGACGCTTAAGCCAGCGCAAGACATGGTGCCCGGGAGGGGAATCGAACCCCTACGCCCCTTTCAGGGCCGCGGATTTTAAGTCCGCTGCGTCTACCAGTTTCACCACCCGGGCGGCGCTGAAGCGTGCGCATTATCTCTGCGCAGGGAGGCGCCCAAAGAAAAAGGGAAGTCCTAAGACTTCCCTTTGATTTTGGAGCGGGTAACGAGGCTCGAACTCGTGACCTCAACCTTGGCAAGGTTGCGCTCTACCAACTGAGCTACACCCGCATTTCGTCGACGTTTGGTGCGTCAACCCGGCGCGAACCGGTTTTTATGGAGCGGGTAACGAGGCTCGAACTCGTGACCTCAACCTTGGCAAGGTTGCGCTCTACCAACTGAGCTACACCCGCATTGATTTCTTGGAGGCGCGGTCCGGAGTCGAACCGGACTAACCGGATTTGCAATCCGGGGCATAACCGCTTTGCTACCGCGCCTTAGAACTCAAATTGTGTTTTCTTCATCAGCTTTGGTGGGTCTGATGAAAATGGGAAGCCGGGGCTTCCCATTGATATGCCTGGAGCGGGTAACGAGGCTCGAACTCGTGACCTCAACCTTGGCAAGGTTGCGCTCTACCAACTGAGCTACACCCGCATTGCTTTTCAGCAATCAACGCACTGCTCGCTGCAAACTCTGCCTTGACTTGCGTCGCTGCTTTATTTACTGCGCCGTTTGCGCTGAAGCCGAGATTCTATACCAATTTTTTGGAGGTGCGCAAGACTTTCGCTCATTTTCAGCAAGAGTCTCGCGCTCAAGGGGCTCAGTGCTTGAGCGAATCGCCGGTCTTGGCGGCTTCGGCCGGCTTGGCCTCGGCCACCGGGGCGGCAGCCGCAGCCTCCTCTTCCGGCAGGGGCTGGGGTGCGGCTTCCAGGGCCACTTCCAGCACCCGGTCGATCCAGCGCACCGGCACGATCTCAAGCTGGTTCTTGACGTTCTCGGGAATGTCCTGGAGATCCTTGACGTTCTCTTCCGGGATCAGCACGGTCTTGATGCCGCCACGGTGGGCCGCCAGCAGCTTTTCCTTCAGGCCGCCGATGGCCGTCACCTCACCGCGCAGGGTGATTTCGCCGGTCATGGCCACATCGGCGCGCACCGGGATGCCCGTCAAGGTGGACACGAAGGCGGTGGTCATGGCCGCGCCAGCGCTGGGACCATCCTTGGGCGTGGCGCCATCGGGCACGTGGATGTGGATGTCGCGCTTCTCGAAGAGCTCGTCCTTGATGCCAAGCAGGCGGGCGCGCGAGCGCACCACGGTGCGGGCGGCCTCGACCGATTCCTTCATCACATCGCCCAGCGAGCCGGTGCGGATGATGTTGCCCTTGCCCGGCATGGCCGTGGCCTCGATGGTCAGCAGATCGCCGCCCACCTCGGTCCAGGCCAGACCGACCACCTGGCCGACCTGGTTCTTCTTCTCGGCGCGGCCGAAGTCGTACTTGCGCACGCCCAGGAACTCGTTGAGGTTGTCCTCGGTGACCTGGACCTTGCCTTCGTAGGTCTTGAGCTGCAGGCCCTTGACCACCTTGCGGCAGATCTTGGAGACCTCACGCTCCAGCGAACGAACGCCGGCTTCCCGCGTGTAGTAGCGGATCATGCCGCGGATGGCGGATTCGGTGACTTCCATCTCCTCGTCCAGCACGCCGTTGTTCTTGCGCTGCTTGGGCAGCAGATAGCGCTGGGCGATATTGACTTTCTCGTCCTCGGTATAGCCCGAGAGGCGAATCACTTCCATGCGGTCCAGCAGGGCCGGCGGAATGTTCAGCGAGTTCGAGGTGGCCACGAACATCACATCGCTGAGGTCGAAGTCCACCTCGATGTAGTGGTCGGCAAAGGTGTGGTTCTGCTCGGGGTCCAGCACCTCCAGCAGGGCCGAGGACGGGTCGCCGCGGAAGTCCATGCCCAGCTTGTCGATCTCGTCGAGCAGGAACAGCGGATTGCGGGTGCCCACCTTGGTCAGACTCTGCAACACCTTGCCCGGCATGGAGCCGATATAGGTGCGGCGGTGACCGCGGATCTCGGCCTCGTCACGCACGCCGCCCAGGGCCATGCGCACGAACTTGCGGCCGGTGGCGCGCGCCACACTCTGGCCCAGCGAGGTCTTGCCCACGCCCGGGGGGCCCACCAGGCAGAGGATGGGCGCCTTCACCTTGTCCACGCGCTGCTGCACCGCGAGGTACTCAAGGATGCGTTCCTTGACCTTGTCCAGGCCGTAGTGATCTTCGTTGAGCACGGCCTCGGCATTGGCCAGATCGTGCTTGATCTTGGTCTTCTTGCTCCAGGGCAGGTTGACCAGGGTCTCGATGTAGTTGCGCACCACCGTGGCTTCGGCGGACATGGGCGACATCAGCTTGAGCTTCTTGAGCTCGCTGTCGGCCTTCTTGCGCGCTTCCTTGGGCATGCGGGCGGCCTGGATCTTCTTGTCCAGCTCCTCCATATCGGCGCCTTCTTCGCCGTCGCCCAGCTCCTTCTGGATGGCCTTGACCTGCTCGTTCAGGTAGTACTCGCGCTGGCTCTTCTCCATCTGGCGCTTGACGCGGCCGCGGATGCGCTTTTCCACCTGCAGGATGTCGACCTCGTGCTCCAGCAGGTCCAGCAGCTTCTCCAGGCGCTTGGCCACATCGGAGAGGTCCAGCACCGACTGCTTGGCGTCGAGCTTGAGCGGCAGGTGGGCGGCGATGGTGTCGGCCAGACGGCCCGCATCGTCGATGCCGGCGATGCTGGTGAGGATCTCGGGCGGGATCTTCTTGTTGAGCTTGACGTACTGATCGAACTGCTGGGTCACCGCGCGCCGCAGGGCCTCGACCTCGGAACGGGTCTCGCTCTCGGGCGGGATGGGCAGCACCTCGGCGGTGAAGTGCTCTTCGCCGTCGGTGATGGTCTGGGTGGTGGCGCGCTGCAGGCCCTCGACCAGCACCTTCACGGTGCCGTCGGGCAGCTTGAGCATCTGCAGGATGCTGGAGACGCAGCCGACCTCGAACATATCGTCGGCCTTGGGCTCATCCTTGCCGGCGGCCTTCTGGGCCACCAGCATGATCTGGCGGCCGGCCTCCATGGCCGCCTCCAGCGCCTTGATGGACTTGGGGCGACCCACGAAGAGCGGAATCACCATATGCGGGAACACCACCACATCGCGCAGCGGCAGCAGCGGCAGGGTGATGGGTTCGGCAGGCAGAACGGGATGACCGGACATGAAAACCTCTCTTTCTCAGGCCCACATGGAGCCTGAGCGGGCGATTACAAGACGCCGAATGGATGGGATCGGTCGGATGGATACAGCTTAGGCGCTGGCCTTGGCCTGTTCGCGATAAACCAGCAGGGGCTTGGCGTCTTCTTCGATGTTGTGCTCGTCCAGCACCACCTTGGCCACGCCGTCGAGGGCGGGCAGCTCGAACATGGTGTCGATCAGCGCATGCTCCATGATGGAGCGCAGGCCGCGGGCACCGGTCTTGCGCGCCAGGGCCTTGCGGGCGATGGCACCCAGGGCCGAGGGACGCACTTCCAGCTCCACGCCGTCCATGTCGAAGAGCTGCTGATACTGCTTTACCAGGGCGTTCTTGGGCTCGGTCAGGATCTGCACAAGGGCGTCCTCGGTCAGCTCACCCAGAGTGGCGACCACGGGCAGACGGCCCACCAACTCGGGAATCAGACCGAACTTGATCAGATCCTCGGGCTCCACCTCGCGGAAGACCTCGGAAACACGGCGCTCGCTCTTGCTCTTGACCGTGGCGCCGAAGCCGATGCCGGACTTCTCGGAACGGTTCTGGATCACCTTCTCCAGGCCGTCGAAGGCACCGCCGCAGATGAACAGGATATTGGTGGTGTCGATCTGCAGGAAGTCCTGGTTGGGGTGCTTGCGGCCACCTTGCGGGGGCACGCTGGCCATGGTGCCTTCCACCAGCTTCAGCAGGGCCTGCTGCACGCCCTCACCCGACACATCGCGGGTGATCGACGGGTTGTCGGCCTTGCGGCTGATCTTGTCGATCTCGTCGATGTAGACGATGCCGCGCTGGGCGCGCTCGACGTCGTAATTGCAGTTCTGCAGCAGCTTCTGGATGATGTTCTCGACATCCTCACCCACATAGCCGGCCTCGGTCAGCGTGGTCGCGTCGGCGATCACGAAGGGCACGTTCAGCAGGCGGGCCAGGGTCTGGGCCAGCAAGGTCTTGCCGGAGCCGGTGGGGCCGATCAGCAGGATATTGCTCTTGGAGAGCTCGACGCCCTCCTTGTTGCCGCCCGCGGACATGTGGCGCAGACGCTTGTAGTGGTTGTAGACCGCCACCGAGAGCGTGCGCTTGGCCACGTCCTGGCCGATCACATAGTTGTCCAGACTGCTCTTGATCTCGCTGGGCACGGGCAGATCGGACTTGCTGGCGCGCGCGGCCGGCGCGTCGGCCGGCACCTCATCGCGAATGATGTCGTTGCACAGCTCGATGCACTCATCGCAGATGAACACGGACGGGCCGGCAATGAGCTTCTTCACCTCATGCTGGCTCTTGCCGCAGAAGGAGCAGTACAGGACTTTTTCGCTGGAGTTGCCTTTTTTCTCGGCCATGGATCTGCTTAAAGGGTTCGGGCGTATGCCTGAGGATGATGATAGTTCAAACGCCGCCCGGGGCCTTGGCGCAAAAAGGCCCCGGTTCGGCGTTCTTTAACGGCGAGAAAGGGCTTCAGCCGCGCTGGGTGACCACCTGGTCCACCAGCCCGTAGCTCTGGGCCTCGTCGGCCGACATGAAGTAGTCGCGCTCGGTATCGGCCTGGATCTTCTCCAGGCTCTGGCCGGTGCGCTCGGCCAGGATGCGGTTGAGCTGGTCGCGGGTCTTGAGAATCTCGCGGGCATGGATCTCAATGTCCGTGGCCTGACCCTGGGCACCACCCAGGGGCTGGTGGATCATGATCTTGCTATTGGGCAAGGCAAAACGCTTGCCCTTGGTGCCGGCCGACAGCAGGAAGGCGCCCATGCTGGCCGCCATGCCCATGCACAGGGTGGACACGTCCGGCTTGATGAAGTTCATGGTGTCGAAGATCGACATACCGGCCGAGACGCTGCCGCCGGGGGAGTTGATGTAGAGCGAGATGTCCTTGTCGGGGTTCTCGCTCTCCAGGAACAGCATCTGCGCGACCACCAGATTGGCCACGGCATCGTTCACCGGGCCGACGAGGAAGATGATGCGCTCGCGCAGCAGGCGGCTGTAGATGTCGTAGGCGCGCTCGCCGCGGCCCGACTGTTCAATGACGATGGGCACCATGCCCAGATTGCTTGTTTCCAGCGCGCTCATGAGTTCCTCAATGCACTTGTGAAGCTCGATTATGTCGTCTTGGCGGTGCCCCTCGCCGCCAAGGAAAAAGGCGCCGGCCTCGCGGCGCGGCGCCTTCTGTCCGGCAGCAGGATCCGCAGGATCAGCCGGCCGTGGCCATCAGCTCATCGAAGGGCAGCGCCTTCTCGGAAATCTTGGCCTTGCCCAGCACGAACTCGGTGACGTTGTTCTCGATCACCACAGCCTCGACCTCGGCCAGACGCTCGCGGTCGCTCAGGTACCAGCGCACCACCTCGGCCGGCTTCTCGTAGCTCTGCGACAGCTCTTCGATATGAGCCTGCAGCTGCTCGGGCTTGGCCTGCAGATTGTTGGCACGCACCAGCTCGGCGACGACCAGACCCAGGCGCACGCGCTTCTCGGCCTGGGGCTTGAACAGCTCCTCGGGGATCGGAGCCTTGTCGGCGTCCTTGATGCCGCGCTTCTTCAGGTCTTCGCGGGCGGCGGCGACCATGCGCTCGGTTTCCCCGGCCACCAGGGCATTGGGGATGTCCAGCTCAGCGGCGGCCACCAGGGCGTCCATCACGGCAGCCTTGTTGCGGGCCAGCACGCGGAACTTGACCTCACGCTCCAGGTTCTTCTTGATGTCGGCGCGCAGGGCTTCGACGGTGCCTTCCTTGATGCCCAGGCTCTTGGCGAAGGCTTCATTGACCTCGGGCAGGTGCTGAGCCTCGATCTTCTTGAGGGTCACCAGGAAGTCGGCTTCCTTGCCGGCCACATCCTTGCCGTGGTAGTCCTCGGGGAAGGCCAGGGGGAAGGTCTTGCTCTCGCCGGCCTTCATGCCGCGCACGGCCTTCTCAAAGGCTTCCAGCATCTGGCCTTCGCCCAGGATGAACTGGAAACCATCAGCCTTGCCGCCGGCGAAGGGCTCGCCATCGATCTTGCCTTCGAAGTCGATGCTGACGCGATCGCCATCAACAGCCGCATCGGCGGCTGCACGCTGGGCGAAGGTGCGGCGCTGCTTGCGCAGGATCTCGACGGTCTTGTCGATGGCTTCATCGGTCACGTCGCTGGCAACGCGCTCGACCTCGGCCGCGGCCAGATCACCGATCTTGACTTCCGGGTAGACCTCGAAGGTGGCGTCAAAGGCCATTTCGCCTTCGGCGGCATTGTCCTTCTGAGCGATGCGGGGCATGCCGGCCACGCGAAGCTGGGCTTCGTTGGCGGCGCTCTGGAAGGCCTGGCCCAGCTTGTCATTCATGACTTCGTACTGGACCGAGTAGCCGTAGCGCTGGGCCACGACGCTCATCGGCACCTTGCCGGGACGGAAGCCGTCGGCCTTAACGGTACGGGCCAGCTTCTTCAGACGGGTCTCGACTTCGCTGTTGATGTCAGCGGCCGCCAGCGTGAGCGTGATGCGGCGTTCGAGCTTTTCGAGGGTTTCGACGGTAACGGCCATAGTTGACTCAGACAATCAAAGTGATGGTGCGCGGGGCCGGACTCGAACCGGCACGCCCGTGAAGGCGTCAGGACCTAAACCTGGTGCGTCTACCAATTTCGCCACCCGCGCGAGTGGTTCCAGAACTGCCCCGGAGTTTTTAGCTCCAGCTCAGCCCTGTGGCATTTCGGCAAACCGGAGATTGTAGCCGCTTGGCGGCTGGAAATTTCGGCCCGCCACAAACCGGAATGCCCGATCCGGGGGGAGGGTTGCCCCTCCCCCGTCCTTCGGAATTTCAGAAGCGCGAGGCTTCAGCTGGCCGCTCAACCCGGAACCATGCGGCGTACATGGCCGGCAAGGCCAGCAGGGTCAAGGCGGTGGCCACGATCAAGCCGCCCATGATGGCCACGGCCATCGGCCCCCAGAAAACGGAGCGCGAAAGCGGGATCATGGCCAGCACCGCCGCCGCCGCCGTCAGCACAATGGGGCGGAAGCGCCGCACTGCGGCCTCCACAATGGCACTCCAGGCCGGCACACCGCGGGAACGGTCCTGCTCGATCTGGTCGATCAAGATCACCGAGTTGCGCTGGATCATGCCCATCAGGGCGATCACCCCGAGAAGAGCCACAAAGCCGAAGGGGCGGTCCAGCAGCAGCAGGGCCGCCGCCACACCCGCAATGCCCAGCGGCCCGGTCAGGAAGACCAGCATGGCACGCGAGAAGCTCTGCAGCTGCAGCATCAGCAGCGTGAAGGTGATGAAGAGCATGATGGGCACGCCGGCCGCGATCGAGCCCTGCCCCTTGCTGCTCTCCTCCACAGCCCCCGCCACCTCGATGGTGTAACCCGTCGGCATCTTCTGGCGCAGCTCATCCAGTGCGGGCCAGATCTGAGCACTGACAGTCGCCCCCTGCATGCCATCGGCCACATCGCCCTGAACGGTCACGGCATAGCTGCGTCCCTCACGCTGGAGCACACCGGGCTCCCACACAAAGTCGATCTTGGCAATCTGCGTCAGCGGAATGCTGCGCCCGCTGGCCGTGGGCACATAGGCGCTGCTCAAATCGGTGATGGCCTCACGCTCGGCCAGGGGCTGGCGCAGCACGATATCGATCAGCTTGTCCCCCTCCCGGTACTGCCCCACCGGCGTGCCGGAAAGCAGGGTACGGGTCGCCTGCGCAATGCTCTGGCTGCTCACCCCCAAGGCCCGGGCCTTGTCCTGATCGATCTGCAGCCGCAAAGCCTTGACCGACTCGTTCCAGTTGTCATTCACGCCACGCATATGGGGATTGGCGCGCAGAATCTCCTTGGCCTGATCGGCCCAGCGTCGCAGCTCCGTAACGTTGTCCCCCATGACCCTGAACTGCACCGGATAGGACACCGGCGGCCCATTGGGGAGCAGCTTGACGCGTGCGCGAACCTCGGGAAACTCGGCCGCCACCAAGTCCGGCAGGCGCTTGCGCAGGGCCTCGCGCTCCGCCATGCCCTTGGGGAGGATGATGGCCTGACTCACGTTCGACGCCGGGAAGACCTGATCCAGGGGCAGGTAGAAACGGGGCACACCGCTGCCGATCCAGCTGCTGACCGTGTCCACACCGGGCTCGGCCATCATGCGGGCCTCGAATCGCGTGGCCACGCTGCGCGTCTGTTCAATGGTGCTGCCTTCCGGCAGCGCCAGATCAACCAGGATCTCGGGGCGGCTGGAGTCCGGGAAGAACTGCTGCTGCACCCGGCTCATGCCCAGCAGGCCCAGAACAAAGATCAGCAGCGTGGCGGCGATGGTCTTCCAGCGATGCTCCACGCACCAGCGCACCATGGCGCGAAAACGGTTGTAGAAGGGCGTGTCGAACAGCTCATGCGCCTGCCCTTCTTTGGCCGGGTGGGTGCGCAGCAGCAAGGCGCCCAGGTAGGGCACGAAGTACACCGACACCACCCACGAAATCATCAGTGCCGCGGCCGTGACCGCGAAGATGGCGAAGGTGTACTCACCGGTCGCCGACTTGGCCAGACCGATGGGCAGGAAGCCCACGGCCGTGATCAAGGTGCCGGTGAGCATGGGCATGGCGGTCGCGTCATAGGCGAAGGTGGCCGCATGCATCTTGTCGTAGCCCTCCTCCAGCTTGCGCACCATCATCTCCACCGCAATGATGGCGTCGTCCACCAGCAGGCCCAGGGCAATGATCAGCGAGCCCAGGGAGATCTTGTGCAGACCCACACCCCAATAGAACATGGTCACGAAGGTGATGGCCAGCACCAGGGGAATGGTGATGGCCACCACCAGACCCGGCCAGATGTCGATGCGCAGGGGCCGGGTGTGCAGCCCCAAGGAAATGAAGCTGACCGCCAGCACGATCACGACCGCCTCGATCAGCACCTTCACGAACTCATTGACCGAGCGCGTCACCGCCAGAGGCTGGTCCTGGATCTGAGCCAGCTCAATGCCGGCCGGCAGAGTTCGGCGGACCTCGGCGGCCGCCTTTTGCAGAGACTTGCCCAGCGCAATGATGTCCCCACCCTTGGCCATGGAGATGCCCAGGGCCACCACATCCTTGCCCTGATGCCGCACCGTCACGCCGGGCGGATCGGCATAGCCCCGCTTCACCTCGGCAATGTCCGCCAGCCGCAGACTGCTGGCCTGCCCCGTCGCCGGGTTGACCGCACGTATGGACAATTCCTTGAGGGCGGCGACGGAGTCAAACTGACCGCCCACGCGCAGCTGAATATTGCCGCTACCCGCATTCAGCACACCGGCGCCTTCCACGGCGTTCTGCGCCGAGAGCTGGGCGATGATCTGGCTGAAGTCCAGGCCCAGTTCGGCCAGCCGCTTCTGCGAAACCTCCACATAGAGCTTTTCGGCCTGAACGCCGAACAGCTCCACCTTGGCCACATCCTGAACCTTGAGCAGACGCGAGCGCACCCGCTCCGCATGCTCCCTCAACTCTTCGGGGCTGAATCCATCGGCGGACAAGGCCAGGATGGAGCCGTAAACGTCACCGAACTCGTCATTGAAGATGGGGCCGACAACGCCCTGAGGCAGGCGATACCGCATATCGCCCACCTTCTTGCGGACCAAGTACCAGGTGCCGGCGACCTCGTCGGGCGGGGTTGTCTCCTTGAGGATGAAGACCGTCAGGGACTCGCCCGGCTTGGCAAAGCTGCGCACCTTGTCGGCATGCGGCACCTCCTGCAGGGCGCGCTCAATTTTGTCGGTGACCTGCTCCGCCACCTGCTGCGCGGTGGCCCCAGGCCAGAAAGCCTGAATCACCATCACGCGGAATGTGAACGGCGGATCTTCGTCCTGCCCCAGCTGAAAGTAGGCGGCAAAGCCCATCACCATCAGCACCACCATCAGGTAGCGCGTCAGGGCGGGGTGTTCCAGGGCCCAGCGCGAGATATTGAAGCGCGAGGAGGCCAAGGGCGTGTTGGGGGAAGCGTTCATGCGACGTCCCCAGTTAGCGCGAAGCCGCCGGTGCCGCCGGTGCCGCCGCGGGTGCGGCATAGCGCGCGACCTTCTGCCCCGGTGTCAGCACATGCACACCGGCCGTCACAACCTCCTGACCCGGACTCAAGCCCTCGGCAACAAGCACCTCGTTTCCCTCCGCCCCCTGCAGCCGTATGGCTTGCAGCCTGACCGTCATGCTCTTGGCATCGAGCACCCAGACCGAGGTCTTGCCCTGCTGCTCCAGCACCGCACTGAGGGGTAGCTTGATGAAGTTGTGCTGCTTGGGCAGTTCCAGTCGCACCGTGGCCGTCTGCCCCAGGCGGGCGTCGAGCTTGCCGGCATCGGCTTTCACGAGAAAGGTCCGCGTCGCAGGATCGGCCGCTGCCGAAACCTCGCGCAGCTGAATCGATTGCGCAAGCTGCTCACCACCCCACAGGCGTACGCTCAGCGCGCCGGGCCGCCCAGCTGCCTCGCGCAGCCGACCGACCATCTGTTCCGGCACCGAGAACACGACATCCCGAGGGCCATCATGCGCCAGCTGCAAGACAGGCGCCCCCGCCCCGACCACCATGCCCGGTTCAGCCAGAACGCCGGTGATCACACCCGCGGCATCCGCACGCAGCTGAGCGTAGTCCGACTGATTGCTCTGCACGGTGGCCTGCGCCTTGGCCTGGTCCAGCTGCGCCTGGGCGGCCTTGAAGACCGCATCACGGCGCTCAAGTTCGGCGGCACTGATAAAGCCCTGCTGATGCAGATCGATGAAGCGCTTGTAATCGGCCCCGGCCTGATCGCGATTGACCCGCGCGGCATTCATCGCGGCACGGGCGGCCTCCTGGGCCAACATCAGGTCCTGCGCATCCAGCCGCGCCAGCACCTGCCCGGGCTTCACCACATCACCCAAACTGACACGGCGCTCCTGCAGCTTGCCGCCCACGCGAAAGGCCAGGCGCGACTCGGTTCGAGCCCTCAATTCAGCCGCGTACTCGAGCACCGGTCCGGAGCTCTCCTGCATCACCACCTGGGTACGCACCGCCCGCACGGGCTCGGGGGGAGCGGACTGCCTACCGCAGCCAAGCAACATCAGGAGCAGCGAAACGCTCAAAGCCTGGCAAGCGCCGGCACGAGCCGACCTCAGAACATGGGGCATGGACAACCTCAATGAAAGGCTGAGCCCAGCCGAGCCTGGACTCTGCAACTGACTAACCGGTCAGTAATGTATGGGCCGAGCATGCTGCTGTCAAACAGCTGAACTCACTGCCTTGGGCCCGGCAAAGCCGGGGACAATGCTCCGCGTGAGCATAGAGCACTACGAGAACTTCCCGGTAGCGTCCTGGCTGTGTCCGCCAACGCTACGCCCCGCTGTGGTGGCGATCTACCACTTCGCCCGCTGCGCCGACGACCTGGCCGACGAGGGCGATGACAGCCCCGAGCAGCGCCTGGCCGCGCTGCGCGCCTACCGCGCCGACCTTCATGCCGTGGCCGCGGGGGCGGCGCCCTCCCCGCGCTGGCTGCGGCCGGTCTTTGCCGCCCTGGGGCCGGTGATCGCACGCCACCGCCTGCCCCTGCCCTTGCTGGAGGCCCTGCTGGACGCCTTCGAGCAGGATCTGGTCAAGCATCGCTACGCCGACCGCGCCGAGCTGCTGGACTACTGCCGCCGCTCGGCCAATCCGGTGGGCCGCCTGTTGCTGCACCTTTACGGCATCCATGACGCCGCCTCGCTGCGCCACTCCGACGCCATCTGCAGCAGCCTGCAGCTGATCAATTTCTGGCAGGACTTCAGCCGCGACCTGCCGCGCGGCCGCGTCTATGCGCCAGCCGACGATCTGGCCCGCCACGGCCTGAGCGCCGAAGACCTGCTGGCCGGGCGCGACGGCCCGGCCGCGCGCGCGCTGATCCGCGAGCTCTGCGACTGGGCCCGCGCCCTGATGCTGGAAGGCGCGCCCCTGGTGCACCGCATCCCGGGGCGTGCGGGCTGGGAGCTGCGTCTGGTGGTACAAGGCGGCCTGCGCATTCTTGAGAAAATCCGCCGGATGGATCACGCCAGCCTCACTCACCGCCCCCGCATCACCGCCCTGGACCTGCCGCCCATGCTGACGGGCAGCCTGCGCATGCGCGCCGCGGAGGGCCAGGCGTGACGCCCGAGCAATACGTTCAGGACAAGGCGGCCAAGAGCGGTTCCAGCTTCTACTACGCCTTCCTCTTCCTGCCGCCGCCCCGGCGCGCGGCCATCACTGCCTTCTACGCCTTCTGCCGCGAGGTGGACGATGTGGTGGACGAGATCCAGGACCCCGGCGTGGCCGCCACCAAGCTGGCCTGGTGGCGCAAGGAGGTGGCCAATGCCTTTGCGGGCCAGCCCCAGCACCCGGTGATGAAGGCCCTGATGCCCCATGTGGCGGACTATGACATCCGCACCGAGCATCTGAATGCGGTGATCGAGGGCTGCCAGATGGACCTGGACCAGACTCGCTACCTGGACTACCCCGGCCTGCAGCGCTACTGCCATCTGGTGGCGGGCGTGGTGGGCGAGGTGGCCTCGGGCATCTTCGGCCGCACAGACGCCCTGACCGTGGCCTACGCCCACAAGCTGGGCCTGGCCATGCAGCTCACCAACATCATCCGTGACGTGGGCGACGACGCCCGGCGCGGCCGCATCTACCTGCCGGTCTCCGAGCTGCAGCAGTTCGACGTCAAGGCCCACGAGATCCTCAAGCGCGACAAGCCCTGGGGCTATAGCGAGCGCTTCACGGCCCTGATGCAGTTCCAGGCCGCGCGCGCCCACGCCCTCTACGACGAGGCCCTGGCCCTGCTGCCCGAGGCCGATCGCCGCGCCCAGAAGCCCGGGCTGATGATGGCCAATATCTACCGCGCCCTGCTGCGCGAGATCGAGGCCGAGGACTTCCAGGTGCTGCAGCAGCGCATCTCGCTGACCCCGCTGCGCAAGCTCTGGATCGCGATGAAGACCAATTGGCGAGGCAGGTGATGGCTCCCCCCCTACCGGCTGCGCCGGCCCCCTCAAGGGGGCACCGCCGGCAGCCCGGCAGAGCCGGTTCTGCGGCGGCCGCTCGGTCATGAAGATTGCTGTTGTCGGGGGGGGCTGGGCCGGTCTGGCCGCGGCCGTCACCCTCAGCCAGGCTGGGCAGCAGGTCAGCCTCTTCGAGATGGCAGCCCGGCCCGGTGGCCGCGCCCGCAGCCTGGACGGCGCGGAACCGCGCCTGGACAACGGCCAGCACATCCTGATCGGCGCCTACCGCGAGAGCCTGGACCTGATGCGCCAGGTGGGTGCCCGGCCCGACGAGCTGCTGCTGCGCCTGCCCCTGCGCCTGCGCTACCCGCAGCACGAGGGCCTGCGCCTGCCGCCCGGCCCGCCCCTGCCGGCCTTTGCGCGCGCGGTGCTGGGCTATGGCGCCTGGCCCTGGCGCGCCCGCCTGGGCCTGCTGCGCGCCAGCCTGGGCTGGGCCCTGAGCGGCTTTGACTGCGACCCGCGCCTGAGCGTGGACGCGCTGTGCCAGGCCTTGCCCGCCGCCGTGCGCCAGGAGCTGATCGATCCCCTGTGCGTGGCCGCGCTCAACACCCCGGCCCGCGAGGCCAGCGCCCAGGTCTTTCTGCGCGTGCTGCGCGACGCCCTTTTCAGCGGCCCGGGCTCGGCCGATCTGCTGCTGCCGCGCCGCCCCTTGAGCGAGCTGCTGGCCGAGCCGGCCGCCGCCTGGCTGGAGGCACGCGATGCTGCGCTGCATTGGCAACGCCGCATCAGCCGGCTGGAGCCGGGCCCGCGCCTGGACGGCGAAGCCTTTGATGCCGTGATCCTGGCCTGTAGCGCCAGCGAGGCGGCCCGCCTGGTCACACCGCTGGCGCCGGACTGGGCAGCGCGGGCCGCGGCCCTGCGCTTCGAGCCCATCGTGACGGTCTATCTGGAGAGCCCCGGCAGCGCCCTGCCCGCGCCCATGGTGGCCCTGCACGAGAACGCGGAGCAGCCCGCCCAGTTCGCGTTTGACCTGGGCCAGCTGGGCCATGCGCCCGGACGCTTTGCCTTCGTGATCAGCGGCGCTGCGCCCTGGGTGGAGCGAGGCCTGGACGCTACCGCGGCGGCCGTGCTGGCCCAGGCCCAGGCGGCGCTGACCTGGCGCAGCCCGCCCACCCTGCTGCGCTGCCTGGCCGAGAAGCGCGCCACCTTTGCCTGCACCCCGGGCCTGCAGCGCCCAGCAGCGGCCGTGGCCCCGGGCATCTGGGCCGCGGGCGACTATGTGGACGGCCCCTACCCCGCCACGCTGGAGGGCGCGGTGCGCTCGGGCCGCGCCGCCGCGCAGGCGGTACTGGGCGCTCAGGGCCCGCTGCGGCCATAGGGTGCCGCCAGCGGCTCGCCCACGAACACGCTCTGACCCGGCCACAGCACGCTGCGCCAATCGGCTTCCAGCGCACTCTGCCCCTGCAGATAGCTCAGCAGCAGCAGTTGCGGATGCGGAAACTTCTGCAGATGGTTGCAGGGCTCGCTCACCGCGCCATGGCTGGCCGTGGCGCCCGCCTCGATCCAGTCCAGTGCGCTCATCTGTGGGCCGCTGCTGCGCTCCAACTGGCCGGCCAGCGAGGTCAGGTGATCGGCCAGGGCGCCGGGGATGAAGGGCATGCGCTCCAGTCCCTCCACCCGCGCCAGCCCGGTCTGGTAGAGCAGCACCTCACTGAGCTCGGGCAGGGCCGCCTGGGCCACGCGCCGGGTCTGCAGGCCGTAGGCCCAGAGCCGGCTCTCGGGCGGGAACAGGGGCTCGCGCACATTGCGGGCCTTGTCCTCGGTGGCGGCAAACACGGCCTGCACCGGCGGCGTGCCGCGTTCGAGCAGGGAGCGGTCGGCCGCCACGCCGCGCTCGATCAGGGCCTTGGCGCTCTCCACCGAGCGTGCCGCCAGCAGCATGGCCGGGCGCAGGCCCAGATCGCTGAAGGGCTTGTGCCCCGTATAGGCCGGATAGGGCGAGGGCTTGGAGGCCGCGCAGCTGTTCTTGCACAGCTCGGGCTGGAAGCCCAGGGCCAGGGCTCCGGTGATGGAATTGCAGGCCACGGCATAGGGCTGGCTCCAGGCCAGCACCAGGGCCTGCACCTGGGGGCTCAGGCGCTCGTCCAGCTGGCTCTTGAAGGCCTCGAACTCGGCCGGGCTCAGCACCGCCTGACGCGGCACATCGAGCGTGATCAGCTGCTGGGGCGCAAGGCCGCGCTTTTTCGCGTACTCCGCACCCACCGCCACCGAATAAGGGTCGCTGCGATTGATCACCAGGGCGATATCGGCCGCGACCAGACGGCCCTGGGGCGCCGGCACCCGCAGCCAGCCGGGGCCGGACTGGGCCTGCGCCGAGAGCGCCAGCAAGACCCCTGCAAACAACACAATGATGCGGCGCAGCATTTCGCCATGCAAAATCGACTCAGAATCCCGCACAATCAAACATCCATGGAAAGCCCGCCGACCCCAGGATATGGCCGGGCCATGACAGCAGAAGAAAACAACACACAAGCAGGGCCATGAAGAGCAAAGAGGGGCAAACGCCCGCCATCCAGGTGCTGGAACGCAGCTTCGCGCTGCTGGACGTCTTGGCCAGTCATCAGGACCCCGTGTCACTGAAGCAGATCAGCGAGGCCACCGGCCTGCACCCCTCCACCGCGCACCGCATTCTCAACGACCTGGCCATCGGTCGATTCGTCGACCGCCCCGAGGCCGGCAGCTACCGCCTGGGCATGCGCCTGCTGGAGCTGGGCAATCTGGTCAAGGCCCGCCTGGATGTGCGCGATGCGGCGCTCTCGCCCATGCGCGAGCTGCACAAGTTCACCCATCAACCGGTCAATCTTTCGGTGCGCCAGGGCGACGAGATCGTCTACATCGAGCGCACCTACAGCGAGCGCTCGGGCATGCAGGTGGTGCGGGCCGTGGGTGGCCGTGCGCCCCTGCACCTGACCTCGGTGGGCAAGCTCTTCCTGGCCAGCGACGACCCGCAGCGCGTGCGCGCCTACGCCACCCGCACCGGCTTGGCCGGCCACACCAAGAACAGCCTCACCGACATCCATGCCCTGGAGCGCGAGCTGGCCCTGATCCGACAGCGCGGCCTTTCGCGCGACGACGAGGAGCTGGAGCTGGGCGTGCGCTGCATGGCCGCCGGCATCTACGACGACCAGGGCACGCTGGTGGCGGGCCTGTCCATCTCGGCGCCGGCTGACCGCCTGGAAGAAGGCTGGCTGGCCCGGCTCAAGGAAACCGCCTCGCAGATCTCGCAGGCTTTGGGATACCGGGGCTGAGCACTCATGAAAAAGCGCCTCTTGGGCGCTTTTCCTTGACTGCCGATGTTGGGCGGCAGTGACTCGGCGAGCCGCTCATGCTGTGCGGAGCTCGGCAGCCCGCCGCATGGGGCGCTCAGTGGCGGATCAGGTGGTCGAAGGCGGAGAGCGCCGCCTTGGCGCCGTCGCCAGCGGCAATCACGATCTGCTTGTAGGGCACGGTCGTTGCGTCGCCGGCGGCAAACACGCCGGGCACCGAGGTTTCACCCTTGGCGTTGACGATGATCTCGCCGAACTTGGACAGCTCCACCGTGCCCTTGAGCCATTCGGTGTTGGGCACCAGACCGATCTGCACGAACACGCCTTCCAATTCGATGCGCTTGGCCTCGCCGCTGGCACGGTCGGTGTAGTTCAGGCCATTGAGCTTGCCGGCCTCGCCGGTGAACTCGGTGGTCTGGGCCTGGGTGATGATGGTCACATTGGGCAGGCTTTGCAGCTTCTTGACCAGCACGGCGTCGGCACGCAGCTGCTCACCGAACTCCAGCAGCGTGACATGGGCCACGATGCCGGCCAGGTCGATGGCAGCTTCCACGCCGGAGTTGCCGCCGCCAATCACCGCCACGCGCTTGCCCTTGAACAGCGGACCGTCGCAGTGCGGGCAATAGGCCACGCCCTTGTTCTTGTACTCCTGCTCGCCGGGCACATTGACATTGCGCCAGCGCGCACCGGTGGAGAGGATCACGGTCTTGCTCTTGAGCACGCCGCCATTGGCCAGCTGTACCTCGATCAGGCCGCCCGGTTCGCTGGCGGGGGTGAGCTTGTCGGCGCGCTGCAGGTTCATGATGTCCACGCCATAGTGCTTGACGTGGGACTCCAGGGCCATGGCGAACTTGGGACCATCGGTCTCCAGCACCGAGATGTAGTTCTCGATGGCCAGGGTGTCGTTGACCTGGCCGCCGAATCGCTCGGCGGCAATGCCGGTGCGTATGCCCTTGCGGGCGGCGTAGACCGCCGCGGCCGCGCCGGCCGGGCCGCCACCGACGATCAGCACATCGAAAGCGTCCTTGGCGGAGAGCTTGGCGGCATCGCGGGCGGCGGCGCCGGTATCCAGCTTGGCCACGATCTCTTCCACGCTCATGCGGCCGGAGCCGAATACTTGGCCGTTCAGGTAGACCGAGGGCACCGCCATGATCTCGCGGGCATTGACCTCGTCCTGGAACAGGGCGCCGTCAATCACCACGGTCTTGACCTTGGGATTGAGCACCGACATCAGGGACAGGGCCTGCACCACGTCCGGGCAGTTGTGGCAGGACAGGCTCATATACACCTCGAAGGCGTAGTCGCCGTCCAGGCTCTTGATCTGCTCGATGAGCTCGGGTTCGACCTTGGGCGGGTGGCCGCCGGTCCACAGCAAGGCCAGCACCAGGGAGGTGAACTCATGGCCCAGGGGGATGGCGGCGAAGCGCAGGCTCTGCTCGGTACCGGTGCGCTTGAGGCTGAAGGAGGGGCGGCGAACGTCTTGGCCGTCCAGCTTCAGCGTGATCTTGTCGGACATCGCGGCGATGTCCTGCAGCAGTTGCTGCAGCTCGCGGGAGCTCTCAGAGTCGCTCAAGGAAGCCTCGATCTCGAACGGCAGGGTGACGCGCTCCAGGTAGGCCTTGAGCTGGGTCTTCAGGGTGTCGTCCAACATGGTGATGCTTCCTTCTTGTATCAAGCGACTTTGAGAGCTGGCCTCCTTTGCGAACAGGCGGCCAGGGGCATCCCGGCGGCACGCGGGCCGCCGGAAATGCTGCAGGCGGTGATGAGGACGGACCTCAACACGGGGTGGGCTGGTAGAGGCTTAGATCTTGCCGACCAGGTCCAGCGAGGGAGCGATGGTCTTGGCGCCTTCATTCCACTTGGCCGGGCAGACCTGGCCGGGGTTCTTGGCGGTGTACTGGGCAGCCTTGAGCTTGCGCAGGGTTTCCTTGACGTCGCGGGCGATCTCGTTGGAGTGGATCTCGGCGGTCTTGATCACGCCTTCCGGGTTGATCACGAAGGTGCCGCGCAGGGCCAGGCCTTCTTCCGGGATGTGCACGCCGAAGGCGTTGGTCAGGGCGTGGGTCGGGTCACCGACCAGGGGGAACTTGGCCTTGCCCACGGCCGGGCTGGTCTCGTGCCACACCTTGTGCGAGAAGTGCGTGTCGGTGGTGACGATGTAGACCTCGGTGTCGGCCTTCTGGAACTCGGCGTAGTGCTCGGCGGCGTCTTCCACTTCGGTGGGGCAGTTGAAGGTGAAGGCGGCCGGCATGAAGATCAGCACGGACCACTTGCCCTTCAGGGACTGCTCGGTCACCTCGATGAACTTGCCGTTGTGGAAGGCTTGGGCCTTGAAGGGCTGGACTTGGGTGTTGATCAGGGACATGTATGCACTCCGCTGTGGGTTGAAAGAATGGGCTGAATCATATCGATGGCCCATCCCCCACAGGGTTGTTTAATCAAATCACCCCAATTGCCTGCGCCTATTGAGCAAGGCGTAAGCAAGCGATTTCCTCAATGGGATCGGTCTCAGAGCCCGGTCTCCAGGGCCAGCAGCTCCTCCACCGTCTGGCGGCGGCGGATCAAACGCGCCGAGGCGGGGTCGTCGCCCTCCACCAGCACCTCGGCGATCAGGGGCCGGCTGTTGTAGTTGCTGGACATGGAGGCGCCATAGGCCCCGGTGTCATGGATCAGCAGCAGATCGCCTACCCGCGCCTCGGCCAGCGCGCGCGGCACCACCACACCGCCGTCCTCCTGGGTGAAGACATCGCCCGACTCGCACAGCGGCCCGGCCACCACGCTGGGCCGCTGGGGGCGCGCCACACCGTCGCGCGGCAGGATCTCCATGACGTGGAAGGCGCCGTACATGGCGGGGCGCATCAGCTCGTTGAAGCCGGCATCCACCAGCACGAAATGGTTGGCGCCCGCGTTCTTGGTGGCGCGCACCTCGGCCAGCAGCAAGCCGGCCTCGGCCACCAGGAAGCGGCCCGGCTCGATCTCTAGGTGCAGACCATGGCCCAGCAGGGCCTCGGCCTGCTTGCGGGCCGCATCCCAGAGGCCGAAGTAATGGGCCGTGTCGATCACCGCCCCGCCCTCGCGGTAGGGAATGGAAAGCCCGCCCCCGGCCGAGATGGCCTGCAGATCATGGCCGGACTCCTTGGCTTGGCGCACCAGGTCCACCATGGCACCGCAGACCTGCGCCAGATGGCCGTAGTCCACGCCCGAGCCGATGTGCATGTGCAGGCCAACCAGCTTGAGGCCCTGGGCGCGGATCACGTCCAGCGCGGCGCCCAGCTCGCTGTGCCAGATGCCATGCTTGCTGTGCTCGCCGCCGGTATTGGTCTTGTTGCTGTGGCCATGGCCGAAGCCCGGATTGATGCGCAGCCAGACCGGATGGCCGGGCGAGACCGCGGCCAGCTGGCCCAGCATGTCGATGGAGCCGGCGTTCACCGGCACGCGGTGCTCGGCCACGGTGGCCAGGGTCTCGCGGTCCAGCAGGTCGGCGGTGAAGACGATCTCGCCATCCGCCCCGGCGCGATAGCCGGCGGCCAGGGCGCGCAGGATCTCGCCGCGCGAGACCGCATCCACCTTGACGCCCTGCTCGCGCATCAGCTTGAGGATATGGATGTTGGAACAGGCCTTCTGCGCGAAGCGGATGGTGTCAAAGACCTGGAGCGCCGCGATGCGGC
>NZ_JBKCLH010000198.1:0-4557 GCF_046300915.1 Roseateles sp.
CGCCAACACCGGTGCGGCCGCCAAGTCCTTGGCGCCCAGGCCCGCTAGCGCTGCGCCCCGACCTGCACCCGCCCCTGCCAAGCCCGCACCGGCCCCCACCGCCGACGGCGACTGGGAAACTTTCTGACACCTGGGCTGAACATCTCCAGCACAGATCAGCCGCTCAGCACCACAATAGTTCCATCCCCTAAAACGAGGTAAGCCATGGAAACCATCAGCGAATCCACCCAGTTGGTGCGTCGTGAAGCGGGCGCCCTTGCCGCGCAGGCCCAGGGGCCTGCCGGCGGCGAGTATCTGACCTTCCGCCTGGGCAGCGAGGAATACGGCATCGACATCCTGAAGGTTCAGGAGATTCGCTCTTACGAACAGCCCACCCGCATCGCCAATGCCCCCGAGTTCATCAAGGGCGTGGTCAATCTGCGCGGCGTGATCGTCCCGATCGTCGACCTGCGACTCAAGCTGGGATGCCCCAACGCCGAGTACAACGGTTTCACGGTGGTGATCGTTCTCAACGTCCGCAACCGCGTCGTGGGCGCCGTGGTGGACTCGGTATCGGATGTGCTGGAACTCAGCCGCGATGCCATCCGCCCTGCCCCTGAGCTCAATGCCAGCGCGGTGGACACCAGCTTCATCACCGGTATTGGTGCGGTCGGCGAGCGCATGCTCATCCTGATGGACATTGAGGGCCTGATGAGCAGCGCCGACATGGGCCTGATGGATTCTGTGATCGGCTAGTCCTTGCCTGAAACCCGCCCTGGTCCGGCGGGTTTTTTTTGGCCTGTTGTCGGCTAGAAGAATCGAGCAACCTCATCATGACAACCGCTAACACCTATTCCCTTGCGCGCCGGGTCTCCCTGATTGGCGTCGTCAGTCTTGCTGTTGTGCTGCTGGGCATCAGCGGTGCCGTCAGCGTGCTCCTGACGCGCGTGGCGCATGAGCGTGTGGTCTCCTGGGTCGGAGACAAGGCAGAGGCTGTGCTTGACGCCATGAATGCCATGGACGACACCTCGCGCACCCTGGTGCAGCGAAGCTTCGGCAGCTTCCGTCAGGAGTTTGGCCCGGCCTTCACCCTCAACGAGGAAACCGGGGAATTGCGCGACTGGGGGCCCAAGCTCAACGACAACTACACCCAGGTCGACAAGTTCGCAGCCAATACCGGTGGCGTGGCCACCGTGTTCGCCGCCAAGGGCGACGACTTTCTTCGCATCACCACCTCGCTCAAGAATGAGAAGGGCGAGCGCGCCGTCGGCACCATGCTGGGCAAGCAGCATCCCGCCTACGCTACCGTGTCGAGTGGCAAGCCTTATACCGGTCGCGCCGTGCTTTTTGGCCGCCCCTACATGGCCTACTACGAGCCCATCAGCAACGATGCCGGCAAGCAGGTGGGCTTGCTGTTCATCGGCTTTGATCTGGACGCCTTTGAGGCCGCCATCGGCAAGATGGCCGCCGAGTCCAAGTTCTTCGAAACCGGGGGCATCTATTTGCTCACGGTGGGCAAGGATATGCAGCAGGCCCGCTTCGCCGTCCACCCGAATGCCAAGGGCAAACTGGTCAGCGAGGTCGCGCCCGAGCTGCTCAAGCAGTTGGACGAACTCGGGGACGGCACCTACATCGACAAGGTGCACGATGTGCTGGGCAGCGGGCGCAAAGATGACTTCGCCATCGTTCGCAAGAATCCCAAGACCGGTCACTGGGTGATCGCCCAGGTTTCCCGCGGCGAGGCCATGGCCTCGCACTGGGCCACCATGGTGCCCTTCTGGCTGATGCTGGGTGGGGCGACGGTGCTGCTGGGCCTGGGATTGGCCTGGCTGTTGCGCAACTGGGTCGCCAAGCCACTCGGACAACTCAACAGCGGCGTGCGCGCCATTGCCCAGGGCGACCTGAGCACGCCCATGCACAGCGATCGCAAGGACGAGATCGGCATGCTGACCCGTGACGCGGAGAGCATGCGGCAGCGCCTGGCCGACATGATAGGTACCGTGCGTCATTCGGTGGATTCCATAGGCACAGCCAGCGCCGAGATCGCCACCGGCAATCAGGACCTGTCCAACCGCACCGAGCAGACGGCCTCCAATCTGCAGAACACGGCCTCCTCCATGGACAGCCTGACCAATACCGTGCGGCAGACCGCCGACTCGGCCCGCACCGCCAATCAGCTCGTGAGCTCCGCCTCCACAGCGGCAGCACGCGGTGGTGAGGTGGTGGGTCAGGTGGTGGCCACCATGGACGAGATCAACACCAGCTCCAAGAAGATCAACGACATCATCGGCGTGATCGACGGCATTGCCTTTCAGACCAATATCCTGGCGCTGAACGCTGCGGTGGAAGCGGCCCGCGCGGGCGAGCAGGGCCGCGGTTTCGCGGTGGTGGCCGGCGAGGTGCGCACCCTCGCACAGCGCTCGGCCGAGGCCGCCAAGGAAATCAAGAGCCTGATCGGTGCCAGCGTGGACAAGGTCGAGATCGGCAGCCGCCTAGTCCAGGAGGCCGGCACCTCCATGGACGAGATCGTGGCCAGCGTGCAGCGCGTCTCGGACATCATTGGCGAGATCAGCGCTGCCGCTGGTGAGCAAAGCGAGGGCATTGGACAGGTCAACCAGTCGGTGACACAGCTGGACCAGATGACCCAGCAGAATGCGGCCCTGGTGGAAGAATCGGCCGCCGCCGCCGAGAGCCTGCGCGAGCAGGCCCAGCGTCTGGTGCAGGCGGTCAGCGTGTTCCGCCTCTCCGGCGCACAAAGCAGCCCGGCGCCAGCACCGGCCCCTCGCCAGCCAGCCAGCTCGCCCAAGCTCGGCGCCTCGGCCGGCCGTGCTGCACCGACAGCCCCCACCAGCAAGCCCGCCAGGCCGACACCCAAGCCCCCTGCCCCGGCCAGCAAGCCCGCAGCCCCTGTCAATACCGGCAAGAGTGACGGCGATTGGGAGACTTTCTAGCCGCAGCGATCATGCATCAGCGCCGCCGAGAGCCTGAGCCGACGGCGGCCCGGACGACATAAGAACAGGCGTGCCGGCAAGCACCGGCACCCAGGGATATCAAGGGGGGGGAGAGCCGCGGACTGGCTCTGCCCCTTTTTTGTCTGAACGTTTGTTTGTTCCAGGAGCCCGTGATGTTCGAATCGATCAAGACCAGACTGATCGCCTTCTGTGTCGGAGCCGTGGTGATTGCGCTCGGCGTGGTCACCGTTGCCGACTATCTGATCGTGCGCAAACACACCCAGGCCCAGGTGCAGGCCAGCCTGGATGCGCTGGCCTCGGCACATGGTGCCACCGTGGCGCAATGGGTACGTACGCAGCGCGATATCGTGGTGGCATTGCAGCCCGTGGCCAAGCAGGCCGACCCCATTCCCATGCTGGTCCAAGCCGCCAAGTCCGGGCGCATGGACAACGCTTACATCGGCTTGGCCGACAAGAAGGTCCACTTCTCGACGCCACAAAACGACCTGCCACCGGACTACGACCCGACGGCACGCCCCTGGTACAAGCAGGCGGCGGCGGCCAACGGCCCCGTGCTCACCGAGCCCTACGTGGACGCTGGCACCAAGCGCTTGGTGGTGACCTTTGCCCAGGCGGTCAAAGAAGGCGGACAGACTCTGGCCGTCGTCGCCTCGGATGTCTATCTCGATGGTGTGGTGGAGACCGTCAAGTCCATCAAGCCCACGCCCGCGGGCTGGGCCTTCCTGGTATCTCGCCAGGGCAAGATCATTGCGCACCCGGACGCCAATCTGGCCATGAAGCCCACCTCCGAGATGAGTGCCCAGTTTGATGCTGCGGCGCTGGAGTCCAGTGTCAAACCAGGGGCCAGCTGGGTCGAGGCCAAGGTGGGCGAGCAGACCGTGCTGCTGCGCGCAGCCGCGATTGCCGACACCGACTGGGTGCTCGTCACCGCGGCCGACAAGGGCGAGGCCCTGGCCTCCCTGTCCAGCCTGGTCAACACATCGCTGATCGCCCTGGTCATCGTGGCCGCGGTGGCCGGCGTGCTGGTGGCGGGCCTGGTGACCGCGATGCTGCGCGGCCTGGACAATGTTCGCGCCGCACTGGACGAAATCAGCGCTGGCGGTGGCGACCTCACCCAGCGCCTGCCGGCCAGCGGCCGCGATGAAATCGGGCGTATCGCGCAGTCCTTCAACACCTTCGCCGAGAAGATCCAGCACATCATGCTGGACGTGCGCAGTACCACGGGCTCCATCACGACGGCCTCCAGCGAGATCGCCCTGGGCGCCCAGGACCTGAGCCAACGCACCGAGCAGACGGCCTCCAATCTCCAGCAGGCCGCCTCCAGCATGGAACAGCTGACGGGCACCGTGCGCCAGACGGCGGACGCGGCGCAAACCGCCAATCAACTGGCCTCCAGCGCCTCCACGGCCGCGGCCAAGGGCGGTCAGGTGGTGGGTCAGGTGGTGGCCACCATGGACGAGATCAACACCAGCTCCAAGAAGATCAACGACATCATCGGCGTGATCGACGGCATCGCCTTCCAGACCAATATCCTGGCGCTGAACGCCGCGGTGGAAGCGGCCCGCGCGGGCGAGCAGGGCCGCGGTTTCGCGGTGGTGGCCGGCGA
>NZ_JBKCLH010000199.1:0-3085 GCF_046300915.1 Roseateles sp.
CCCGGCGGGCCGGATCTGGCCTGGTGCTGGGGCGGCCGCAGCAGGCGCTGCGGCGGCGCCTCGGGAGCCTCGGGCCAGGTCCGGGCCGAGGGCTTGTGGGTGCCGGGCTGGGTGGGCTGGTCGCCGGCCGCGGGAAGGCCATGCTCGGGCAGTTCGCTTGAGGTGTCAGCGACGTCCTGCAGCTCCAGCAGGCTTGTGTTGTCGGCGCTATCGGACGCTGCTGACAGCGGCGAAGGCATCGCGGCGCAGTGCGCCGAGGGCGACGCCACAGCCTGCGGGCCGGTGCTCGCCGCCCAGGGCGCTGCTGCCCAGCCGTAGGCGGGAATCAGCAGAGCCAGCAGAAGGAGGCGCAGCCAAGCAAACACGGCCTCATTGTAGAGCGCGCACCATGATCGCGCTCAGCCCTCGCGCTTCAGCGCTGCCCCGCCAGCTGCTGCTGCAACCAGCGCTGCAGCTCGGCGCTGCTCAGGGCGCCGGACAGCCGGGCGATCTCGCGCCCGCCCAGGAAGAGGATCAGGGTGGGAATGCTGCGGATCTGGTGGGCCGCGGCGGTGGCGCGATGGGCCTCGGTATCCAGCTTGGCAAAGCGGATCAGGGGCTGCTGCGCCGCGGCCTGGGCGAACTGCGGCGCCATCATCTTGCAAGGCCCGCACCAGTCGGCCCAGAAATCCACCAGCACCGGCAGCTCGGTGCGGCTGATGTAAGTCTGGAAGCTGGCATCGCTGAGCTCGACCGGCGCAGCGGGCATGAGTTCCTTGCCGCAGCGCCCGCACACCGGCTGCTCCTGCAGACGCGACTCGGGTACGCGGTTGGTGGCCAGGCAATGGGGACAGGCAATGTGCATGGTGGCAAGACTCCGGAACGCTTGGGGCTCTAGCTCATCAGGGGATGAGTGCCGCGATTGCAAGAGCCGGGGCCGATCTCACTGGGCCGGGTCGCGAATTTCCCAGCGAATGCGGTCGATCTCGGCCAGCAGCTCGGGCGCCAGCCGGGTGCCCCAGGCGTCGAGGTTTTCATCCAGCTGGGCCATGCTGGTCACACCGATGATGGTGCTGGCGGTCTGCCAGCGACCATAGCACCAGGCCAGCGCCATGCGGCTGGCACTCATGCCATGTTCCCGGGCCAGGGCGTTGTAGCGGCGCGCGGCTGCCAGGGTCTCGGGCCGGGCCCAGCGCTGCTTGCGCATGCCCTCGAAGACCGCCAGGCGCCCCGGCTTGGCCGGATCATCCAGGCCCCGCGCGTCGTACTTGCCCGTCAGGCTGCCAAAGCCCAGGGGTGAGTAGGCCAGCAGGCTGACATCGTGGCGCTGCATGGCCTCGTCCAGGCCGTTCTCCAGCACCCGGTTCACCAGGGCATAGGGGTTTTGCACGCTGACGATGCGTGGCAGCCCCCCGCGCTCGGCCTGATGCACGAACTCGCAGACCCCGTAGGCCGTCTCGTTGGACAGGCCGATCTCGCGCACCTTGCCGGCCCGCACCAGGCGATCCAGGGCCTCCAGCTGGACGGCGATGGAGCTCACCTCACGATTCTTCTCGGGCTCGTAGAAGAGCCCGCCGAACATGGGCACATGGCGCAGCGGCCAGTGGATCTGGTAGAGATCGATGGTCTCGATCTGCAGGCGCCGCAAGCTGTCTTCGCAGGCGGCCACGATGTCGTCGGCGCTCAGATCCTGGGCGCCGTTGCGAATCCAGTCATAGCCGCGCGAGGGACCGCTGACCTTGGTGGCGATCACCAGGCGCTCGCGCAGCCCAGGCCGGGCCTTCAGCCAACGGCCGATCAGGCGCTCGGTCTGCGTGAAGGTGTCCGCCCGGGCCGGTACCGGATACATCTCGGCGGTGTCGATGAAGTTCAGGCCCCGGGCGACCGCATGGTCCAGGATGGCCTGGCTGCCGGCCTCGTCCACCTGCTCGCCAAAGGTCATGGTGCCCAGGCAGATGCGGCTGACGTTCAGGGACGAGCGTCCCAAGCGTGTGGATTCCATGGCAGCAGGGCTCGAGCGGCCCAAGTCGTTCAAGCCCGGCAGTGTGCCGCAAGCTCGGCCGGCCTGCTGAGCTGGCAAGCACTTGCTGATTTACAGCCATTTTTTATTGTTTTACAGTAAACAAATGAAGAAAACGCCCCAAGCCCAGGACGCTCAGCGCCGTATCGCCCGGCTCTCTCGCTGGGTGCGTCTGGTCTGCGCCCTGCTGGGCTTGCTGATGCTGGGCATGCCCGCCCTGTTCTGGGCACAGCCTGCATGGGTGGAGTCGGTGGCCCGTTCGGAATGGGGCCTGTCCGCGCTGCAGCTGGACGGGCTGGCCCGCCTGGGCGGGCTGGGCGCCAGCCTGCTGTCCAGCGCCGTCGCCCTCTGGGCGCTGTGGCAGGTCTGGCAGCTCTTCGGCTGCCTGGGTCGGGGCGAGTTGTTCAGTCAACGCACGGCCCAGTATCTGCAAAAGAGCGGGGCGGCCCTGCTGCTGCTGGTGCTGGCCTTGCCGCTCAGCCGCACCCTGGCCGTGCTCGCCCTTACCTTGGGCAATCCTGCGGGCAAGCGCATGCTGGTCCTCAATCTGGACTTCAACCAGCTCGCCTGCCTGCTCGCGGGCCTGGTACTGCTGGCGCTGGCCCGGGTGATGCATGAGGCGGCACGGGTGGCGGACGAGAACGCGTCCTTCGTCTGATCAGACGCGCAGCATGCCCATCGTGGTGACCCTGGACCTGATGCTGGCGCGGCGCAAGATGCGCTCGCGCGAGCTGGCCGAGCGCATCGGCATCACCGAGGCCAATCTCTCCCTGCTCAAATCCGGCAAGGTGCGCGGCGTGCGCTTCGAGACCCTGGCCCGCATCTGCGAGGTGCTGGACTGTCAGCCCGGCGATCTGCTGAGCTACGAAGCCGGCCCCGAGCTGCCCGACGGCGCGGACGAAGCCTGATGCTTGTCTCGCCAGCCTCCGCATATGGCCCCCGGGCCCTGCTGATGCTGGCGGTGCTGGGCCTGCACCTGTGGCTGCTGGGCTGGCTGCTGCGTGAGGGCAGCCGACCGATGCGGGCCTCCCCGCCCCAGCCCCTGCAGGCGCGCGAGCCGCTGAGCATCACCCTGCATCCATTGCC
>NZ_JBKCLH010000200.1:0-25545 GCF_046300915.1 Roseateles sp.
GCTGGGCCAGGGCCGGCGCCGATGCGGGCGCGGAGGCCGGGGCGGATGAGGCCATGAGCGGTGCAGCCGAAGCGGCCCGGGGGGCCGAAGGTGCAGCAGGCATCGTCACTGGCGCAGCAAGCGCCACGGATGCGGCCGCGGCGGGTGTAGCAGGCTTGGTCTGGCTGGAGAGATTCTTGAGCTCTTCCACATTGCGGGTGAGCTCGGCCACGCGGGACGCATCCGCCTTCTTCTCGCTCTCCTTGGAAAGCTTGGCCTCCGGGGCCGCCTCAGCCGGCTTGCCACCCTTGCTCAGGGTCAGCTTGTCGGGACTGACCGGTGCCGCGGGCTTGCGGTCTTCAACGGCGGCCTGCACCTGGCCTTTGGCCTGGCGCTGGTTGTCTTCCAGACGCTGCTCGGGCGCAGCACCGGCAAGGCGCTGGCGGTAGGCGCCGAAGTCGGCACTCTGGGCCTGGATGATCTGGCGCGCTTCGTCCGTGCTGACGCCGCCCAGACGCTCGCTGCCGGGCACCTGCAACACCACGCCGGCCTTGAGCCGGTTCATGTTCTCACCCAGGAAGGCGTCGGGGTTGTTGCGATACAGGCCCACCAGCATCTGCTCGAGGGAAATGCCCGCGGGCTTGGTGCGATTGGCCACGCGCGACAAGGTATCGCCCGGGCGGACCTTGTATTCGCCGTCCGCCGTTGATGCGAGCGGTGCGGGTTTGGCGGCGGGCGCCTCGACGCGTTGCGGCGCGGCCGCAGCAGGCCGTGGTGCCGGTGCCGGCGCAGGCGCCGCTGCCACGGACGCGGCCGATGGCGGAATCGGGCTGCTGCTGGGCGGCCGGGGGGCTTGCACGGGACGAGCCTCGGCCGGTGCGGCGGCCATGGCAGCAGACGTGCCATCGCTCGGCGCCGCGGGGCGAGCCAAGCTCGGCGGATCGAAAAGCAGGGTGTACTCGCGCACCAGACGGCCGCTAGCCCAGGTCAACTCCAGGATCACATCGACGAAAGGCTCCTGCACCGATCTGTCGCTGGACAGACGCAGGACCTGTCGGCCGTCACCACGGCGCGCCACTTGCACCTGTGTGCCGCTCAAGACGCTGTTGTATTCGATACCGGCAGATCGGTAGGAATCCGGCGGCGCAATGCGGACCTTGAGCGTGCCAGCTTCCTCGGGGGTGATGGAGCTGATGTCGATCTCGGCCTTCAGCGTCTCACCCAGCGCGGATTGCACCGTCAGACGTCCGAGACCCAGACTCCAGGCAGCCGTGCTGGCCAAACCCAGGGCGGCCACCGCCACATGGGTCAAGGCGAAACGGCCCATAGCGCTTCGATTAAATTTCAAGGCATCCCCCAAAGCAACAAGGCGGACACCCAAAAGCGTCCGCCTGTCTTGACGACTTTTCTTGTCTCGCCAACAGCGTTTTGCATGGCTGTTATCCCGACGTCTTGCGATATGAAATCACAACAGCGTCAAGCATATACGCTCATCTGCTCACGCAAAGGCTGAAATCAGCCGGGTAGACCCGGCTCATTCACCACCCGTTACAGCCATGTCGCTTGTGGGCAACGCCTCGGCCCGCCGGGAACGGACCGATGGCCGAACTCCTCAGCGGTCCAGCAGGATGCGCAGCATGCGGCGCAGCGGCTCGGCCGCGCCCCAGAGCAGCTGGTCGCCGATGGTGAAGGCGCCGACGTATTCGGGGCCCATCGCCAGCTTGCGGATGCGGCCGACCGGGATGGTCATGGTGCCGGTGACGGCCACCGGGGTCAGGTCCTTGAGCGTGGCCTCACGGGTGTTGGGCACCACCTTCACCCACTCGTTGTCGGCCGCGATCATGGCCTCGAGCTCGGCCACGGGCACATCCTTCTTGAGCTTGAAGGTCAGGGCCTGGCTGTGGCAGCGCATGGCGCCCACGCGCACGCAGAAACCGTCCACGGGAATGGCGGGCGAGCCGAAGCCCTCACCAATGCCGAGGATCTTGTTGGTCTCGGCCATGCCCTTCCACTCTTCCTTGGACTGACCATTGCCCAGATCCTTGTCGATCCACGGGATCAACGAGCCGCCCAGCGGCACGCCGAAGTTGGCAGTTTCCTCGGCCGAGAGGCTGCGCTGCTTGGCGATGATCTTGCGGTCGATCTCCAGGATGGCGCTCTTGGGGTCGTCAAGCAGGGCGCGGACCTCGGCGTTCAGCGTGCCGTACTGCGTGAGCAGCTCGCGCATATGCTGGGCACCACCGCCGGAGGCGGCCTGGTAGGTCTGGGTGCTCATCCACTCGACCAGGCCGGCCTTGTAGAGCGCGCCCACGCCCATCAGCATGCAGGACACGGTGCAGTTGCCACCCACCCAGTTCTTGCCGCCCTTGGCCAGGGCATCCTTGATCACCGGCATATTGACCGGGTCCAGGATGATGACCGCGTCATCCTGCATGCGCAGGCTGGACGCCGCATCGATCCAGTGGCCGTTCCAGCCGGCGGCACGCAGCTTGGGGAAGACCTCGTTGGTGTAGTCGCCGCCCTGGGCCGTGATGATGATCTCGCAGCGCTTGAGCTGCTCGATATCAAAGGCGTTCTGCAGTTTGCTCTCGTTCTTGGCCTGCGCCGGGGCGGTGCCGCCCGCATTCGAGGTGCTGAAGAACAGGGGTTCGATCAGATCGAAATCCCGCTCGGCAACCATGCGGTCCATCAGCACGGAGCCGACCATGCCGCGCCAACCAACCAGTCCTACCAGTGTCGTCATCGTGATACCTCTATCGCCCTAACAGAAAGTGAGTTGAATGAAACTCTTGTCTCTTCCCCCTCCGGCTCGCTTCGCCTTTGGGGGTGTAGGGGCGAGACGAACCGGAGCTGGACTAGCTCTTAATGGTTTTGGTGGTGGTGATGGCCTTGACGACCGCATCACCCATCTCGCGCGTGCCCACCTTCTGGGTGCCCTCACTCCAGATGTCCGCGGTACGCAGACCCTGGGCCAGCACGGACTGCACCGCCTGCTCGATACGAGCGGCGGCTTCGGGCTGGTTGAGGGAGAACTTGAGCATCATGGCAGCAGACAGGATTGTAGCCAGAGGATTGGCAATTCCCTTGCCCGCGATGTCCGGCGCGCTGCCATGGCTGGGTTCATACAGACCCTTGTTGTTCTTGTCCAACGAGGCCGAAGGCAGCATGCCGATGGAGCCCGCCAGCATGGCTGCCTCGTCCGAGAGGATGTCGCCGAACATATTGCCGGTGACCACCACGTCGAACTTCTTGGGCGCCTTGACCAGCTGCATGGCGGCGTTGTCCACATACATATGGTCCAGTTCCACGTCCGGGTACTGGGCCGACACCTCGATCATCACGTCCTTCCAGAACTGGAAGGTCTCCAGCACATTGGCCTTGTCGACCGAGGTCACCTTCTTGTTGCGCTTGCGCGCGGCCTGGAAGGCCACATGGGCGATGCGCTCGATCTCCGGGCGCGAGTAGCGCATGGTGTCGAAGGCCTCTTCCGCGCCGGGGAAATGCCCGTCCACCGCGGTACGGCGGCCGCGCGGCTGGCCGAAATAGATGTCGCCGGTCAGCTCGCGAATGATGAGGATGTCCAGGCCAGCCACCAGCTCGGGCTTGAGGCTGGAGGCATGGGTCAGCTGTTCATAGCAGATGGCCGGGCGGAAGTTGGCGAACAGGCCCAGGTGCTTGCGCAGGCCCAGGATGGCCTGCTCGGGGCGCAGTGGGCGGTCCAGCTTGTCGTACTTCCAGTCGCCGACGGCACCGAACAGGATGGCGTCGGCGTCCTTGGCCAGCTGCAGGGTGGACTCGGGCAGCGGGTGGCCGGCCACCTCGTAGGCGGCGCCGCCCACGGCCGCGCTTTCCAGCGTCAGGGGCAGGTCCAGGACATTGAGGACCTTGACGGCCTCGGCCACGATTTCGGTACCGATGCCATCACCAGGCAGAACTGCGATCTTCATCTTCTTATCCAATCAGGCGGTTGTTGAGCCAGGGCTTGCTGGCGATGCGCTCGGCCTCATAGGCCTTGATCTTGTCGGCATGGCGCAGGGTCAGGCCGATATCGTCGAAGCCGTTGAGCAGGCAGTATTTGCGGAAGGGCTGGACCTCGAAGGCCAGCTCGGCCCCGTCCGGCTTCACCACCACCTGGCGCTCCAGATCCACGGTCAGCTGGTAGCCCGGGAAGGCGTGCACCTCATCAAACAGCCGGGCCACCTGGGCCTCGGGCAGTTGAATAGGCAGCACACCGTTCTTGAAGCAGTTGTTGAAGAAGATGTCGGCAAAGCTGGGCGCGATGAGGGCGCGGAAGCCGTACTGCTCCAAGGCCCAGGGCGCATGCTCACGGCTGGAGCCGCAGCCGAAGTTCTGGCGCGCGATCAGCACGGAGGCGCCGGCATAGCGCGGCTGGTTCAGCACGAAGTCCGGGTTGGGCTTGCGGCTGGCCGGGTCCTGACCGGGCTCGCCCGGATCCAGGTAGCGCCACTCGTCAAACAGATTCGGCCCGAAGCCGCTGCGCTTGATGGACTTCAGGAACTGCTTGGGGATGATGGCGTCGGTGTCGACGTTCTCGCGGTCCATCGGGGCCACCAGGCCCTTGTGCACAGTGAACTTTTCCATGGTGTTCTCTTTCTCGCTCAGGCGATGCGGCGCACGTCAACAAAGTGACCTTGCATGGCAGCGGCGGCGGCCATGGCCGGGCTGACCAGATGGGTGCGGCCACCGGCGCCCTGGCGCCCTTCGAAATTGCGGTTGCTGGTGGAGGCGCAGCGCTCGCCCGGCTCCAGGCGGTCGGCATTCATGGCCAGGCACATGGAGCAGCCGGGCTCGCGCCACTCGAAGCCCGCGGCCTTGAAGACCTGGTCCAGACCTTCGCGCTCGGCCTGTTCCTTCACCAGGCCCGAGCCGGGCACCACCAGGGCCAGCTTCACATTGCTGGCAATGCGGCCACCCAGGCGCTTGACCACGGCAGCGGCCTCGCGCATGTCCTCGATGCGGCTGTTGGTGCAGGAGCCGATGAAGACCTTGTCGATGCGGATATCGGCCAGGGCCTTGTTGGGCTCCAGGGCCATGTACTGCAGCGCGCGCTCGATGGCGCCACGCTTGACGGCATCCTTCTCCTTGTCGGGATCGGGCACGCGGTCCTCGATGGACAGCACCATCTCCGGGCTGGTGCCCCAGGTCACTTGCGGCTTGATCTGCGTGGCATCCAGCTCCACCACGGCGTCGAAGTGTGCGCCGGGGTCGCTGTGCAGGGTGCGCCAGTAGGCCACGGCCGGCTCCCACGCCACGCCCCCCGCAAACTGGCCAGGTTGCGGATCCGTGCCTGGCGTGAAGGGGCGGCCTTTCACGTAGTGGATCGTGGTCTCATCCACGGCCACCAGGCCGGCGCGGGCGCCCGCCTCGATGGCCATATTGCAGACCGTCATGCGGCCTTCCATGGACAGCGCGCGGATGGCCGAGCCACCGAACTCGATGGTGTAGCCGGTGCCGCCCGCGGTACCGATCTTGCCGATGATGGCCAGCACGATGTCCTTGGCGCCCACGCCCGGCATGACCTGGCCCTCGACCTTGATCAGCATGTTCTTGGCCTTCTTGGCCAAAAGGGTCTGGGTGGCCAGCACATGCTCCACCTCGGAGGTGCCGATGCCATGCGCCAGCGCGCCAAAGGCGCCGTGGGTGGAGGTGTGGCTGTCGCCGCAGACCACGGTCATGCCCGGCAGGGTGGCGCCCTGCTCCGGGCCGATCACGTGCACGATGCCCTGGCGCTTGTCGTTCATCTTGAACTGCGTGATGCCCACGCGGTCGCAGTTCTTGTCCAGGGTGTCCACCTGCAGCTTGGAGACCGGGTCGGCAATGCCCTGGCTGCGGTCGGTGGTGGGCACATTGTGGTCGCTCACCGCCAGATTGGCCGAGAGGCGCCAGACCTTGCGGCCGGCCAGCTCCAGGCCTTCGAAGGCCTGCGGGCTGGTGACCTCATGCACCAGATGGCGGTCGATATAGAGCGTGGCCGTGCCGTCGTCCTCTGTGTGGACCACATGCTCGTCCCAGAGCTTGTCGTAAAGCGTGCGTGCTGTCATGGCTGGCTTACCTCGTCGTCTTCATATTTGCTGTTGGGGCTTGGGCCTCTTGATGGCCTGGGCACAGCGCGTCCACAAAGCGCTGCACCACGGTGGGCAGGCGCTCCTGGCGCGCCACTCCCAGAACATAGTCGCGCTGCGCCCAGTCGTCAGACAGGCGCAGCCGCTTCACTTCAAAAACCTTGGCGAAGCGTTCGGCCGGCGCCTCGGGCAGCACGGCCACGCCCAGGCCCGCTTCCACCAGCTGGGCAATGGCGTCGAAGCCGCGCACCTGCAGGCGCGCATTGAGCGTGCGACCGCGCGCCTGGGCCTGCTCGCGCATCAGCTCCTGGGCGGCCGCGCCGGCATGCAGGCCGATCAGGTCGTAGTCCAGCAGAGCCTCGAAGCTGACCGTCTCCTGCCGCGCCAGCGCGTGGCCACGCGGCACCAGCACCGCCAGGCGGGCCGGGCGATAGATCCAGGTCTGCAGGCGGTTGTCCAGCAGCGGCGCGGTGAACACCGCCACATCCGCCCTGCCCTCGGCCACCGCCGCCTGAGCCTCGGCGCTGGTCTGATCTTCCAGGCTGATGCGGATCTGCGGATGGGCCTGGCTGAAGGCGGCCAGATCGGCAGGCAGGCACTCGGCAATGGAGCCGGCATTGGCCGCGATGCGCAGATGGCCCTTGATGCCGCGGGCGAACTCCATCACCTCGCTCTCCAGCGCATGCAGGGAGGCATGCAGGGAGCGGATATGGCGCACCAGGGCGCGGCAGGCCTCGGTGGGCTCGACGCCGCGGGCGCGGCGCTCGAAGAGCTGCACGCCCAGGCGCGCCTCCAGATCCGAGACCCGCTTGGACGCCGCTGCCAGGGCCAGGTGTTCGCGCTCGGCCCCGCGGGTGATGGAGCGGGTCTGCTCGATCGCCAGCACGAGATTGAGCGTGGTCAGGTCCAGGCGCATGGCGTCTGCCTCGGCTGCCTTTGGCGTCCCGAGCCGCTTACTCGGGCGTGATGCCGGCCGACTTCACGGCCTTGGCCCACTTGAGGGTTTCCTTGGCGGCAAACAGACCCAGCTCGGCCGGGCTGCTGGGCGTGAGCTCGAAACCACCGGGCGCCAGCTTGGCTTGCAGGGTCTTGTCGCTCAACGCAGCACGCACCCACTGGTTCATCTTGGCCAGCACGGGCTCGGGCGTGCCGGCGGGCGCATACATGGCAAACCAGGCCGTCATCTCGAAGCCGGGCACGGCGCCGCGGTTCATGGGCGGCACGCCGGGCAGCATGGGGTGCTCCTTGGCCGAGGTCACGGCCAGGGCGCGCAGCTTGCCGGCCTTGACCTGGGGCGTGGCCGAGGCCAGATCGGCAAACACCAGCTGGATCTGGCCGCCCAGGGCGTCCGTCATGGCCGGCTGCACGCCTTTGTAAGGCACGTGGATCATCTGCAGCTTGTGGGCATTCACGAAAGCGTGGCCGGGAATCAGGCTGCCGCTGGAGCCCGAGCCCCAGGCGAGCTTGTCGGGATTGGCCTTGATATGGGCGACCAGCTTCTCCGGCGTGTCCGCGGGCACGGCCGGATGGGTCAGCATGACGAAGGGAATCTCGGCCAGACGGCTGACGGGGGTGAAATCCTTGATCGGGTCGTAGGGCAGGCGGCGGTACAAGGAGGCATTGGCCGCGTGCGTGGTGCTGGTGGCGATCAGGAAGCTGTAGCCATCGGCTGCGGCCTTGGCGGCATGGGCGGTGCCCAAGGTGCCATTGGCGCCGGGCTTGTTGTCCACCACGATGGCCTGGCCGGCGGCCTTGCTGACCTGCTCGGCCAGCACGCGTGCCATCTGATCGGTGGCGCTGCCGGCAGGAAACGGCACGATCCAGGTCAGGTTACGCTGCGGCCAGTTGGAAGCCGCACTCTTGTCGGCCGCCATCACCGGCAGGGCCAGCGCCGCCACACCGAGCATCAGCACGGCACGTCGCAGCGAGCGGCCGGGCGCTTGGGAGATCGTGGGGAAAGCGGCTTGATGAGCTTGCATGGCGTTCCTGGCTGAGTGGCTAAGACCCGATGTCGGGCCTCCTACGATAGCCTTCGCCAGCCACAGCAAACTACACAAGCAGCCAATCAAGACTTCGCAGAACGCGAAGTCTCTCAGAAACTGCTGCCGCTGTCAGCCGCCCAGTGCCGCCACCACCTCCGGCGGCGCCTGCACCAGCTCGATCAGCACGCCCTCCCCGCCTATGGGGAACTCCTCATTGCTCTTGGGGTGGATGAAGCAGATGTCATAGCCGGCCGCACCCTTGCGGATGCCACCGGGGGCGAAACGCACGCCATTCGCGCTCATCCATTCCACGGCCCTGGGCAGATCGTCCACCCACAGGCCCACATGATTGAGCGGCGTGGCGTGCACGGCTGGCTTCTTCTCGGGGTCCAGGGGCTGCATCAGGTCCACCTCGACCTTGTGCGGGCCGGTGCCGATGGCACAGATGTCCTCGTCCACGTTCTCGCGCTCGGAGACGAAATTGCCGGTGACTTCGAGACCCAGCACATCCACCCAGAGCTTGCGCAAGGCGGCCTTGTCGGGACCGCCGATGGCGATCTGCTGGATGCCGAGGATCTTGTAGGGCTTGTTTTCCATCACTCGAAGCTCAGGATGGGTTGATCGACAGACAGGCTTTCGCCCGTCTTGGCCAGCACCGCGGCCACCTTCACGTCGCGCTCGGCAATCAAGATGTTCTCCATCTTCATGGCCTCGATCACCGCCAGGCGCTCGCCGGCCTGCACCAGCTGTCCAGGCTGCACCGCGATCTGCACCAAGAGACCGGGCATGGGCGAGAGCAGCTGCTTGCTGGTGTCGGGCGGGGCCTTGTAGGGCATCAAGGCCTGCAGCTCGGCCGCTCGCGGCGAGAACACCGTGACCTCGATGGCCCGGCCGTTGTGCTGGATGCGATAGGCCAGCGGATTCTTGAGCGTGCCACGCTCGGCCTGGGCCACGAAGCGCTCGCCATTGACCAGGCCTTCGATGCGGATGTCGTTCAGGCGCGAGAGGCTGACAATGCGATAGCTCTTCTCGCCCACGCGCACATGGGCCTCACCCAGATGGCCCGAGAACTCGTCGATATGCAGGGCATGGCGGCTGCTCTTGCCGCCCCCCTCATTGACCACGGCCACATAGTCATGCTCGATGCGCACCTCGTGGCCGGGCAGCTGGCCGCTGATGCCGGCCTCGCGCTCGCGGGCCTTGCGGCGGATGAAGCCGGCCAGGGCCACCAGGAAGAGCGGATCCTCGTGCGGCACGTCCTCGGCGTGGAAGCCACCGCCGTAGTGCTGGGCGATGAAGCCGGTGTTGAAGCGCCCGGCCTGGAAATCCGGGTGCGCCAGCAGCGCGGACTGGAAGGGAATATTGCTGGAGATGCCGCGGATCACAAAGCCATTGAGCGCCTCCCGCATCTTGGCAATCGCCTCGGCGCGATCCTGGCCGTGCACGATGAGCTTGGCGATCATCGAGTCGTAGAACATGGGGATCTCGCCGCCCTCGTAGACGCCGGTGTCCACACGCACGCCAAAGCGCTCGGGCGCGGCCTGCTCCATGCTGGTCTCGGGCGGCTGGTAGCGCACCAGGCGGCCGGTGGAGGGCAGAAAGTTGCGGAAGGGATCCTCCGCATTGATGCGGCACTCGATGGCCCAGCCCTCACGCCTGATATCGGCCTGGCCGAATGAGAGCGGCTCACCCGCGGCCACGCGGATCATCTGCTCCACCAGATCCAGCCCGGTGATGCATTCGGTGACCGGATGCTCCACCTGCAGACGGGTGTTCATCTCCAGGAAGTAAAAGCTCTGATCCTTGCCGACCACGAACTCCACCGTGCCCGCGCTCTGGTACTTCACGGCCCGGGCCAGGGCCACGGCCTGCTCGCCCATGGCTTTGCGGGTGGCCTCGCTGATGAAGGGCGACGGCGCCTCCTCGATCACCTTCTGGTGGCGGCGCTGGATGGAGCACTCACGCTCCCAGAGATACACCACATTGCCCTGGGCGTCGCCCAGGACCTGGATCTCGATATGGCGCGGCTCCTCGACGAACTTCTCCATGAAGACGCGGTCGTCGCCAAAGCTGTTGCGCGCCTCATTGCGGCAGGACGTGAAACCCTCGAAGCAGTCCTTGTCATTGAAGGCCACACGCAGGCCCTTGCCGCCACCACCAGCGCTGGCCTTGATCATGACCGGGTAGCCGATCTTCTGGGCGATCTGCACCGCCTCCTCGGGCGAGAGGATGGGCTCGTTGTGGCCGGGGATGGTGTTGACCTTGGCCTCATTGGCCAGCTTCTTCGAGGCGATCTTGTCACCCATGGCCGCGATGCTGTAATGCTTGGGGCCGATGAAGACAATGCCCTCCTCCTCACAGCGGCGCGCAAAGTCCTCGTTCTCCGACAGGAAGCCATAGCCGGGGTGCAGGGCCTGGGCGCCGGTGGCCTTGCAGGCGGCAATGATCTTGTCGGCCACCAGATAGGACTCACGGCTGGGTGCTGCGCCCAGCAGCACGGCCTCGTCGGCCAGTTCCACATGGCGGGCATCCTTGTCCGCCTCGGAATAGACGGCCACGGTCTTGATGCCCATCTTGCGGGCCGTCATGATGACCCGGCAGGCAATTTCACCGCGGTTGGCAATCAGGATCTTGCTGAACATATCGTTCTCCATGCCGGCACGGGGCCAGCGACACAGTGTTCTTGTCTCTCAGGGTCTGACTGCGGACAAGCGCCCACTGAGGCAGCGCTCGGTCCACTCGGCCAGACGTGCAGTCATCCACTCCGACACCCGTCCCTTCTGGGGGCCGGCGCCCTGGTAGCCGAAGCTCAGCATCAGGGGCGCGCGCCGTGCGTACTCGCTGCCATCATCCAGCTGACCGGCGCGCTGCAGATCGGCCTGCGCCTCCGCCCGGCTGAGCCCGTCCACGCGGTACAGCAGGATGACCGGCAGCTCGGCCAGATCGGCCGCACAGCGCGGTGCGAGCGGCAGCGCCGTGGCGCCGAAACGCTCCGCGGCGCATTGCTCGAAGCGGGCTTGCGCCAGCTTGTCGCCAGGCAGCTCACTGGCGGCCGGCTCGGGCTGCTGAACCGGCTCCAGCGTCTGCACGCAGGCCGCAGCGCGGGGCGAGGCCTGAACGAGCGGTGCGGCGAGCATGAGCAGCAGCACGGCCAGCCGACTCAGAGGGGGATGTTGCCGTGCTTGCGCCACGGGTTCTCCAGCTTCTTGTCCTTGAGCATCACCAGCGAACGGCAGATGCGCTTGCGGGTCTCGTGGGGCTGAATCACATCGTCGATAAAGCCGCGCGCGCCGGCCACAAAGGGGTTGGCGAAGCGGGCCTTGTACTCGGCCTCGCGGGCGGCCAGTTTCTCGGGGTTGCCCTTGTCCTCGCGGAAGATGATTTCCACCGCACCCTTGGCACCCATCACCGCGATCTCGGCATTGGGCCAGGCGAAGTTCACATCGCCCCTCAGGTGCTTGGAGCTCATCACGTCGTAGGCGCCGCCATAGGCTTTGCGGGTGATGACGGTCACCTTGGGCACGGTGCACTCGGCATAGGCGTACAGCAGCTTGGCGCCGTGCTTGATGATGCCGCCGTACTCCTGCGAGGTGCCGGGCATGAAGCCGGGCACGTCCACAAAGGTGATCACCGGGATGCTGAAGGCATCGCAGAAGCGCACGAAGCGCGCGGCCTTGATGCTGCTCTTGATGTCCAGGCAGCCGGCCAGCACCAGGGGCTGGTTGGCCACGATGCCCACGGTCTGACCCTCCATGCGGGCGAAGCCGGTCAGGATGTTCTTGGCGTAGTCGGGCTGCAGCTCGAAGAAGTCCCCATCGTCCACGACCTTGAGGATCAGCTCCTTCATGTCATAGGGCTTGTTGGGGTTCTCGGGCACCAGGGTGTCCAGCGAGAAGTCCAGGCGCGCGCCGGGGTCGCCGCTGGGGCGAACCGGGGCCTTCTCCTTGTTGTTGAGCGGCAGGTAGTTGAAGAAGCGCCGCAGCATCAGGATGGCTTCGACATCGTTCTCGAAGGCCAGGTCCGCCACCCCGCTCTTGCCCGTGTGGGTGGAGGCGCCGCCCAGCTCCTCGGCCGTGACCTCCTCATGCGTCACGGTCTTCACCACCTCGGGGCCGGTGACGAACATATAGCTGCTGTCCTTCACCATGAAGATGAAGTCGGTCATGGCCGGCGAGTAGACCGCGCCACCGGCGCAGGGCCCCATGATCATGCTGATCTGCGGAATCACGCCGGAGGCCAGCACATTCTTCTGGAACACATCCGCATAGCCGCCCAGCGAGGCCACGCCTTCCTGGATGCGCGCGCCGCCCGAGTCGTTCAGGCCGATCACCGGGGCTCCCACCTTCATGGCCTGGTCCATGACCTTGCAGATCTTCTCGGCATGAGCCTCGGAGAGCGCGCCCCCAAAGACGGTGAAGTCCTGGCTGAAGGCAAAGGCCAGGCGGCCGTTGATCATGCCGTAGCCGGTCACCACGCCGTCGCCGGGGATCTTGTTCTCGGCCATGCCGAAGTCCACGCAGCGGTGCTCGACGAACATGTCCCACTCTTCAAACGACCCCTCGTCGAACAGCAGCTCGAGCCGCTCGCGCGCCGTCAGCTTGCCCTTGGCATGCTGGGCCGCGATGCGCTTCTCGCCGCCGCCCAGACGCGCCTTGGCGCGCTTGTCTTCCAGCATCTGTTGAATGTCATGCATGGTGCTCGTCTCCGGAGAATCGGTTCAAGAGTCGTCGGGCGGCCGTCGAGGCCGCCAGGCTGCCGTTCAGGACCTGGGCCGTGGTCTCGGCCAGGATGGCGCGGACTGCCGGCGCCTGTGAAAACTGTTCGCGCAGGCCGGCATAGATGCGCTCCCACATCCAGGCCTGGGCCTGCTGCTGGCGCTTGGCGACAAAGCGGCCATTGGCCTGCTGGATGTCGCGAAAGCGCTCGACCTGGCCCCAGAAGGCTTCGATGCCATCAGCCTTCAGGGCCGAGAGCGGCATCACCTGCGGGTGCCAAATCGTCTGGTCATGGTGGGCATGCTCGGGGTGGCCATGCAGGCCGTAGAGCCGCAGCGAGGAGGCGATCTGGGCCTGGGCCCGGGTGGCGGCGGCGCGGTCCAGATCGGCCTTGTTGATCAGCACCAGATCGGCCAGCTCCATCACGCCCTTCTTGATGGCCTGCAGATCGTCACCGGCATTGGGCAGCTGCAAGAGGCAGTACATATCCGTCATGCCGGCCACGGCGATCTCGCTCTGGCCCACGCCCACGGTCTCGATGATGACGATGTCATAGCCCGCCGCCTCGCAGACCAGCAGGGCCTCGCGGGTCTTCTCGGCCACACCGCCGAGTGTCCCGCTGCTGGGGCTGGGGCGGATGTAGGCGCGCTCGTCCATGGACAGGCGCTCCATGCGGGTCTTGTCGCCCAGGATAGAGCCGCCCGAGACGCTGCTGCTGGGGTCCACCGCCAGCACCGCCACCCGGTGGCCGCGCGCGATCAGGAACAGGCCCAGGGCCTCGATGAAGGTGCTCTTGCCCACGCCCGGCACGCCGGAGATGCCCAGGCGCAGGGAGCGGCCGGTGTGCGGCAGCAGCTCGGTGAGCAGTACATCGGCCTGGGCGCGGTGGTCGGCGCGGGTGGATTCCAGCAGGGTGATGGCCTTGGCCATGGCGCGGCGCTGGACCGCGCCGGCGCCCCCCAGAATGGCCGGAGCCAGTTGCATCAGGCCACCGCCCCGGCGTCGGCCACAGCCTTGCGGATCTGCTCCAGCACATCCTTGGCGCTGGCCGGGATGGGGGTGCCGGGGCCGTAGATGCCCTTGACGCCGGCATCAAACAGGAAGTCGTAGTCCTGCTGCGGGATCACGCCGCCCACGAAGACGATGATGTCGTCCGCACCCTGCTTCTTGAGCTCGGCAATGATGGCCGGCACCAGGGTCTTGTGGCCGGCGGCCAGCGTCGAGACCCCCACCGCATGCACATCGTTCTCGATGGCCTGGCGCGCGCATTCCTCGGGGGTCTGGAACAGCGGGCCCATGTCCACATCGAAGCCCAGGTCGGCATAGGCCGTGGCCACCACCTTGGCGCCACGGTCGTGCCCGTCCTGTCCCAGCTTGGCGATCATCACCCGCGGACGGCGGCCCTGTTCCTCGGCAAAGGCCTGAATCTCGCCCTGCAGCTTGGCCCAGCCCTCGGCGGAGTCGTAGGCCGCGGCATAGACGCCGGTGACCTTCTGGGTGTCGGCGCGGTGGCGGCCATAGACGGCTTCCAGCGCGTCGGAAATCTCGCCCACCGTGGCGCGCAGGCGCACGGCCTGGATGCTCAGGTCGAGCAGATTGCCCTGGCCGCTCTGGGCCGCGGCCGTCAGAGCCTGCAGCGCGGCCTGCACTGCGGCGCTGTCACGCTTGGCCTTGATGCTCTTGAGCCGCTCGATCTGGCTCTCGCGCACCTTGACGTTGTCCACGTCCAGGATGTCGATCGCATCTTCCTTGGCCAGCTTGTACTTGTTGACGCCCACGATCACGTCCTTGCCCGAGTCAATGCGCGCCTGCTTCTCGGCGGCGCTGGCCTCGATCTTGAGCTTGGCCCAGCCGCTGTCCACGGCCTGGGTCATGCCGCCCATGGCATCGACCTCCTCGATGATGGACCAGGCCTTGTCCGCCATGTCCTGGGTGAGTTTCTCCATCATGTAGCTGCCGGCCCAGGGGTCCACCACATTGGTGATGTGGGTCTCTTCCTGAATGATCAGCTGGGTGTTGCGCGCGATGCGGGCACTGAACTCGGTGGGCAGGGCGATGGCCTCATCCAGCGAGTTGGTGTGCAGGCTCTGGGTGCCGCCAAAGACCGCGGCCATGGCCTCGATGGTGGTGCGCACCACGTTGTTGTAGGGGTCCTGCTCGGTGAGCGACCAGCCCGAGGTCTGGCTGTGGGTGCGCAGCATCAGGCTCTTGGGGTTCTTAGCGCCAAAGCCCTTCATGATCCGGCACCAGAGCAGGCGCGCGGCCCGCATCTTGGCGATCTCCAGATAGAAGTTCATGCCCACGGCCCAGAAGAAGGAGAGCCGGCCGGCGAAGTCGTCCACGTCCATGCCCTTCGCGATCGCGGTCTTTACATACTCCTTGCCATCGGCCAGGGTGAAGGCCAGCTCCAGCGCCTGGTTGGCCCCCGCCTCCTGCATGTGATAACCCGAGATCGAGATCGAGTTGAACTTCGGCATGTTTTTCGCCGTGTACTCGATGATGTCCCCGATGATCTTCATCGAGGGCTCGGGCGGGTAGATATAGGTGTTGCGGACCATGAACTCCTTGAGGATGTCGTTCTGGATGGTCCCGCTGAGCTTGTCCTGCGACACGCCCTGCTCTTCCGCCGCCACCACATAGCCGGCCAGCACCGGCAGCACGGCGCCGTTCATGGTCATGGAGACCGAAACCTTGTCCAGCGGGATGCCGTCGAACAGGATCTTCATGTCCTCCACCGAGTCGATGGCCACGCCGGCCTTGCCCACATCGCCGGTCACGCGCGGATGGTCGCTGTCATAGCCGCGGTGGGTGGCCAGGTCAAAGGCCACCGACACGCCCTGCCCGCCCGCGGCCAGGGCCTTGCGGTAGAAGGCATTGCTCTCCTCGGCAGTGGAGAAGCCGGCGTACTGGCGGATGGTCCAGGGCCGCACCGCATACATGGTGGCCTGGGGGCCGCGCAGGAATGGCTCGAAACCCGGCAGGGTGTTGGTGTAGGGCAGCGCGGCCGTGTCCTCGGCCGTGTAGAGCGGCTTGACCGTGAGGCCCTCGGGCGTGGTCCAGTTCAGCGCCGCCACATCGCCGCCCGGCGCCGACTTGGCGGCAGCCTTGTGCCACTGCTCCAGGCTGGCGGGGGCGAATTCGGAGGACGGGCTGGGCTTGTGCGACTCGGACATGGTTGACGGCTCCTGCGATCCGGGCATCATACCCGCATCAGTTATTCATAATTATGAATTCAAAGCTGACTAGAATCTGATGCCACGATGACCGCTGCCGCCACCCAGCTCGCCCCCCGCGCCCTCTACCAGGAGGTGGCGGAGCGCTTGCGCCAGCAGATCTTCGGCCGCGAGCTGGAGCCCGGCAGCTGGATCGACGAGCTCAAGCTCTGCCAGGAGATGGGCATCAGCCGCACCCCGCTGCGCGAGGCGCTCAAGGTGCTGGCGGTGGAAGGCCTGGTGACCATGAAGGTGCGCCGCGGCGCCTATGTCACCGAGATGAGCGAGCGCGATGTGCGCGAGGCCTACCAGCTGCTAGCCCTGCTGGAGAGCGATGCTGCGGCCCGCGTGGCCGAAAGTGCCAGCGCGGCCGAGCTGGCCGAGCTGCAGGCCCTGCACGAGCAGCTGGAGCGCGAGGTGGGGCAGCGCGACGCCTTCTTTGCTGCCAACGAGCGCTTCCATCTGCGCCTGCTGGAGATCGAGGCCAATCGCTGGCGCCAGCAGATCGTCACCGATCTGCGCCGGGTGATGAAGCTCAACCGACATCACTCCCTGTTCAAGCAGGGACGCCTGGCCGAGTCCCTGGCCGAGCACCGCGCCCTGATGCAGGCCCTGGGCCAGCGCGACGGCGCCACGGCCGCGCGCCTGATGCGCGCGCATTTCGAGAACGGGCTGAACGCGGCGGCCGCCCAGGCCTGAAGCCAGCTCCGGGAGGGGGACGCCTCCCGGCGCCCTGCCCGCTTCAGAAGCTCAGCGCCAGATCCGGCTCAGGGCCTCCACGGCCTCGGGGATGGGGTAGTGGTGATTGCCCACGAAGAGGCTGTGCTGGTCCAGGTACTCGGCGTGTCGCAGCACGCCATGCACCTCGTGGTCAAAGTACTGCACCACCGTGTTCTTGGCGAAACTGCCCGCCACCACCGGGCGGCACTCGAAGCCCGCCTCCTGCAGTGCCGTCACCAGCTCGCGGCGGCTGCCGGCGCCGGGGCGTATGGTCAGGGCAAAGCCGAACCAGCTGCTCTCGCCCAGCTCGCGCTGGATCATCAGGCGCGGATGGTCGGCGAACGCGGCCTGCAGGGCCCGGCCATTGACCCGACGCGCGGCGATCAGCCCGGGCAGGCGCTTGACCTGCTCGATGCCCAGGGCGCCCGAGAGCTCCAGAGGCCGCAGGTTGTAGCCCGGCAGCACGAAGCGGAAGCTCTCCTCGAAGGGGTCGTCGCTCTTGGTGCCGCAGACATGGTTGTGCTTGGGCAGATTGCGCGTCCAGCCATGGGCGCGCAGCGAGAGCATCACGTGGTAGAGCTCCTCGTCGTCGGTGACAACCAGGCCGCCCTCCATGGTGGAGATATGGTGCGAGAAGAAGGCGCTGAAGCTGCCCACCACGCCGAAGGTGCCGGCCTGGCGGCCCTGGTAGGTGGCGCCCATGGACTCGCAGTTGTCTTCCATCAGCACGATGTCACGCCCGGCGATCAGGCCGCGGATGGCCTCGAAGTCGTTCGGGTTGCCCAGCAGGTTCACGATCATGATGGCCCGGGTGCGCGGGCCGATGGCCGAGGCCAGGGCCTCCAGATCGTAGTTCAGGGTCTCAGGGTCGATGTCCACGAACTTGAGCTTGAGGCCGTACTGGTGCAGCGGGTAGTAGGTGGTGGGCCAGGAGACGGCCGGCACGATCACCTCGTCACCGCGCTGCAGCTTCAGCCGCTCGTTCTTGGTGTAGCACAGGGCCGCGGTCATCAAGAGATTGGCCGAGGAGCCCGAGTTCACCATCACGCAGTACTTGGAGCCGGTGTAGCGCGCGAAGTCGCGCTCGAAGGTGGCCACCTTTTCGCCCATGGTGAAGTGGCCGCTGGCGATGACGCCGGCCATGGCCGCGTACTCCTCGGCGCCCCAGGACGATGTTGCGAGCGGAAAGCGGTAAGTCATGTCTCAAGCCACCTTGTCGAGAAAATAGTCGTAGCAGCGGGCAATGCCCTGCTCCAGGCTGATCTGAGGCGCCCAGCCCCAGGCCGTCTGCCGGCTCACATCCACCAGCTTCTGGCGCATGCCCACAGGCTTTGTCAGGTCGTGCACGAACTCGCCCTGCCAGCCCACCACGCGCGCCACGGCGGCGTAGTACTCGTTGATCGTGTAGTCGAAGCCCAGGCCGATATTCATCAGCTCCGGGGCGCTCTCGCCTTGGGCCACATGGCGCACCACCGCATCGGCCAGGTCAGCCGCGTCCATGAACTCGCGCCGGGCCAGGCCGTCGCCCCAGATCTCAACCGTGGCCGCACCGGCCTGCTTGGCCTCGTGGATCTTGCGGATCACGGCCGGGATCAGGTGCGAATGCGCGGGGTCGAACTTGTCGAAGCGGCCGTAGAGATTGCAGGGGATCAGGGTCTTGTACTGCAGGGCCGGCTCCTGGCGACGCAGGTACTGGCACAGCCGGGTGGCGAAGATCTTGGCAATCGCGTAGCCCTCGTTGGTGGGCTCCAGCTCGCCAGCCAGCACCAGCTCCTCGCGCAGCGGGTTCTGGCCCTGGCGCGGGTACATGCAGGAACTGGCCAGATTGATCAGGCGCGGCACGCCGGCCGCATGGGTGGCCATGATGACGTTGCGGCCGATGTCCACATTGCGCACCAGAAAGTCCACCGGGTGGGCGATATTGGCCTGGATGCCGCCCACCCGCCCGGCCGCGTGGATCACCACATCGGGCCGGGTCTCGCGCACAAAGGCCTGCACGGCCTCGGCGCACTCCAGGTCCAACTCGGCGCGCGAGGGCGCCATCAGCTCCCAGCCCGCGGCAGCGGCATGCTCGGCGATATTGCGCGCCACCATGCCCTGGCCGCCGGTAAGCCAGACGCGCGGACGCGGCGGCAAGGCGCTGGCGCTCATTCGTGGCTCACCGTGGGCTGGTAGCCATGGCGCTTGAGCAGGGCATGCTGGCGGGCCTGGTCCAGATCGGCGGCCACCATCTCGGCCGTCATCTGCGCCAGGCTGATCTCGGGCACCCAGCCCAGCTTCTGCTTGGCCTTGCTGGGGTCGCCCAGCAGCGTCTCCACCTCGGTGGGGCGGAAGTAGCGCGGGTCTACGCGCAGGATCACATCGCCCACTTGGAGGGCGGGCGCCTTCTCGGCGTCGGCAATGGTCTCGACCACGGCAATCTCGTTCACGCCCTGGCCCTCGAAGCGCAGGCCCAGACCCAGCTCGGCCGCGCTCATGCGCACGAACTCGCGCACGCTGTGCTGCACGCCGGTGGCGATCACGAAGTCCTCGGGCTGCTCCTGCTGCAGCATCATCCACTGCATGCGCACATAGTCGCGGGCATGGCCCCAGTCGCGCAGCGCGTCCATATTGCCCACATAGAGGCAGTCCTCCAGACCCTGGGCGATATTGCACAGGCCCCGGGTGATCTTGCGGGTGACGAAGGTCTCGCCGCGGCGCGGGCTCTCATGGTTGAAGAGAATGCCGTTGCAGGCGTAGATGCCATAGGCCTCGCGGTAGTTCACCGTGATCCAGTAGGCGTACATCTTGGCCACGGCATAGGGGCTGCGCGGGTAGAAGGGCGTGCTCTCGCGCTGCGGCACCTCCTGCACCAGGCCGTAGAGCTCGCTGGTGCTGGCCTGGTAGAAGCGGGTCTTCTTCTCCAGCCCCAGGATGCGTATGGCCTCCAGCAGGCGCAGGGTGCCGATGCCGTCCACATCGGCCGTGTACTCGGGCGACTCGAAGCTCACCGCCACATGGCTTTGCGCGCCCAGGTTGTAGATCTCGTCCGGCCGCACCTCCTGCACGATACGGATCAGATTGCTGGTATCGCTCAGATCGCCGTAGTGCAGATGAAAGCGCGGCGACTCCACATGCGGGTCCTGGAAGATATGGTCGATGCGCTCGGTGTTGAAGGAGGAGGCGCGGCGCTTGATGCCGTGCACCACATAGCCCTTCTCCAGCAGGAACTCGGCCAGATAGGACCCGTCCTGGCCGGTCACGCCGGTGATCAGGGCCACCTTGGGATTGCTTTGGCTCATCGTGCGTCCCGTCGTCTCAGACATTGCCCGCGTCCACCAGGATGAAGTCATCCGGCAGCCAGCAGTAGTTCAGGTGAGGAATCATCAGATCCGACTTCAGGGTGCGGGCCGGCGCCACCATGCGCTTGCCCGGATTGGCGTTCAGGAAGGCGCCCCAGAAGCTGAAGGAGGAATTGGCCGTGATGTTGTGGTCGCACAAGGACATGGCGCACATATCGACGATGGCCTCATTGCCCTCGGCAAACTCCACATGGGGCAGATCGGCAAAGGCCTCCTTGCACCAGGGCAGATCGTCCGAGAACACCAGATAGCTCACCGCCTGCCCCTCGAACTGCGCGAAGGCGGCCTTGAAATAGTCCATGTTCACGTTCACGAAGAAGCCGTTGAGGTAGTCCGTGCGCCGCACATGCAGGGACACCAGGGCCCGGCCCGGCTTGCGCGCCCGCTCCACCACGGCCCGGGCCTGCTCCAGCACCGGCGCGCGGAACTGGTACATGGCGCGCACCTGCTCGCGCCAGGGCCACCAGTATTTGTAGCTGGAGAACAGGCCCTGGAAGTCGTAGTTCAGCCCGGGGTTGAGCTGGTAGACGGCGGACTCAACGGCCACCTGCTTGTTCAGCGGGAAGATGCTGTAGACCTGATCGCCCTCGCCCAGATCGGCGATGGAGATCAGCTCGAAGGGCAGGTTGTCGAAGTTCTGGTGCAGGCGCAGACCGCGGCCGGTCTGGGCATGCTCCTGGAAAAAGACCACGCGGTGATCGGTGCGGTGGGCGATATAGCTCAGCGCGGCGAAGTGCCACATCTGGGAGCCCAGCTGCTCGGTGACCGGCATGCCCATCATGCTGATGAATTTCTTCTTGCTCACGGTGGTCCTTTTCTAGATTCAAGCGGCGGGGGCCGACGGCGTTTCGTCCTGGGGCACGTTGCCGATCACCCGTGCCGGAGTGCCCGCCACGATGCTCAGCGGCGGCGCCTTGAAACCCGGCGTGACTACGGCTCCGGCGGAGACGATGCAGCCATCGCCAATCTCCACGCCCTTGAGCAGGGTGACCCGGGCGCCGATGAAAACGTTATGGCCCACCCGCACCTCGCGGGGCTGGCGGTCGGGCTCCCGCCGGCGCGCGGGCGCCAGCTCGTGGGAATTGCTGTCCAGCACCAGCAGCTCGGGGCCGATCAGGCAATCCTGCCCGAAGCGGATGGCCGCGCCCTCCGAGATCAGGGTGGCGCGGTTGTTGAACACCGTGCCGCGGCCGATCTCAATCAGGGACTCGGGCGTGCGCGACTCGATATAGCTGCAGGCATAGGCTCCGGGCGAGCGCGGCACGCCAAACACCGTCTGGTTGCTGAAGCGAAAGCGCCCTGCCCCCTTGAAGACGGTGGGGCTCAGCAGATTCAGCACCCGCGGGCCCTCGTCGCTGAGCTCGATCCGCCCCCGGTCCGAGACATGGAAGAAGTAGTGCACAAGCAAAGATCGCACCCAGGCCTCCAGATCCAGCGGCGACTGGGCCGAGATCAGGGACTTGAGGCGCTCAACGCGCTGCAGGGTTTTGCTCATGGCCCTTCAGAGCTGGTGCGAGGTCAGGAAGCGGTTCCACTGGTCCAGAAACTCGGCCTCCGCCGCGTCCTCGCCGGCCGCCATGCGGAACAGCAGCTGGGCAAAGACCTGCATGTCTTCCTGGCCGCCATAGCGCTGCACCAGGGCCGGAGCAATGCCGGCATAGCAGCGGCGCGCCTGCTCCGCGCTGAGCTGGCCCAGACGCTTGCCACCCAGGGCCAGGGCCGAGTAGCCCAGATGCGCCGCCTTCATGTGCTTGCCCATCAGCTGGGCCGAGTGACCCTCCCCCCCGGTGCGGAAAGCACCCAGGCGCTCCTGGATATAGAGCACCGGCGCCACCAGGCTGGCGGCCAGAAAGGCGCCCAGGTCCCAGAGCCCGGCATAGGACACGCCCTCGAACTCCGGCTTGAGCAGCAGGGGCGCCGTTTCCCGGGTCAGGATGCAGTTGGAGAACTCACCGAACCAGTTCTTGCACTCCGGCACGGTGGTGGTGAACATCACGCCGGCATCCAGGGCCAGCAGGCGCGAGGGATCGGCCTTGACGGCTGGCGGCACCGGCATGCCCCGAATGGGCATGCCGTTCTCGGCCGCCGTCCAGCGCGCGCTGATGCTGCAGGAGAAACGCCCCTGGCGGTGGCCGGTCAGATGCTGTTCATAGAACTCGGGGTAAAGCAGGTCGTCATCCAGCAGCAAATGGACATAGTCGGACCGCTCCGCCCAGAGCGCGATCAGCGCCTTGAAATTTTCATAAGCACCGTTGCGCGGCCCCTGATGCACCTCGATGGGCAAAGCAGCCCGCAAACCCGCGTAAGCGGGCGACTCCAGCGCGCGCGCGAACTCAGCACCCGGGCTGTCATCTGAAATCAGGATCAGATCAGCGGGCCGCGTTTGCACGGCCAGGGCCATCAGCAACTCGCCGATGTACTTGGTCTTGTAGGCGGGAATCAGCGTGACAAGCTGGTACTGGGCAGGGGGCATGCGTTGGCGCTCGTCGGGTAGGTGAGCGCATTTAACCCGTGGAATAGCGCACACCAAATCGAGAACAGCAAGGAAAAGCTCAGGTTTTTGCAGCAAGTGCCGATACTGCCGCGCCCCAAGAATCGCGCTACGGGCTCAGGGTCCGAGGGCGAGCTCAGTCTTGCCTCGGGGCCGGCCCGCTCAAGTTCCCTCTCCAGACTCCGAAATAGCGAAGGAGTCGGGAAGCCGCCATTGCCCTGCTGTGGCAGTGGCAGCTTCATGAACCGAAACCGCCGGGCGCCAGCATGGAGCCGGCGGTTTAGCAACGAAGCGATACGGCCCCTCTGAAGGAAACGGCGGGAGCCTGATCAGCCGAGCGCAAGCTCTTGAAAAGTGAGTACACCATGGCCTCTCTGATTACCGGTTTCAACACTACCCAGATTGCTGGCCTGACCACCACGACGCTGAGCAAGCTGACCACTGAGGACTGGGCCGCCTTCAACTCGGACCAGATTGCCGCCTTGACGACCTTGCAGGTCGCCTCGCTGGGCACCAAGGCCATCGCCGCACTCAACACAAACCAGATCGGCTGGTTCCAGACCGAGGACGTGGCTGCGTTCAACACCACGGCCATCCGCGCCCTCAACACGGCGCAGATCGCCGCGCTGAACTCCGATCAGGTCGGGGCCTTGACCACGAACCAGGTCAGGTCCTTCACCACCACCCAGATCGCCGGCATGAACAGCGACGATCTGAATGCCCTGACCACGGATCAGCTGCCGGCACTGAGCTCGACGCAAATCGGCGCCATCGGCACCACGCAGCTCACCAAGATCAGCACCGAGGACTTTGCCGCGCTTTCCACCTCTGGCGTGCGTGGCCTCACCAGTGACCAAGTCAAAGCCCTGACAAGCGACCAGGCGATCGCGCTCACCACCGATCAGGCCAAGGCCCTGACGACCACCCAGATCGCCGGCCTGACGACCACCCAGGTCGCCGCCCTGCAGAGCGATGACCTCAATGCACTCAGCACCACGGCCCTGCGCGGCCTGACGAGCACTCAGCTGGCTGGCCTGAACTCCGATCAGATCGCCGCCCTGAGCACCGCCCAGGTGGTGGCGCTGACGACCACCCAGATCAATGGCCTGAACAGCGACGACCTCAATGCGCTGACGACCGACCAGATCAAGGTGCTGACCTCGGCACAGGCGGCCGCCATCGGCACCACCCAGCTGTCCAAGATGACCACGGACGATGTGGAGGCCCTGTCCACCAACGCCATCCGTGCGCTCAACTCCGACCAAATCAAGGCCCTGACCACCGACCAGGTGGTGGCCCTGAGCACCGACCAGGCGCGCGCGCTCACGACCAACCAGGTGGCCGGCCTGACCACGGCCCAGGTCGCCGCCATGCAGAGCGATGACCTGAATTCGCTGAACACCGCCGCCCTGCGCGGCTTGAGCACCACCCAGTTGGCCGCGCTCAACTCCGACCAGATCGGCGCCCTGAGCACCCGCCAGGTGGCGGCCCTGTCGACCACCCAGATCAACGGCCTGAACAGCGACGACCTGAACGCGCTGAACACCGACCAGATCAAGGCCCTGACCACGGCTCAAGTGGCGGCCCTGGGCACCACCCAGCTGTCCAAGATGACCACGGACGACATCGAGGCCCTGTCCACGGCCGCCGTCCGTGCGCTCAACTCCGACCAGATCAAGGCACTGACCACCGACCAGGTCGTGGCCCTGAGCACCGAGCAGGCCCGTGCCATGACCACCACCCAGGTGGCCGGTCTGACCACCGCCCAGGTCGCCGCCATGCAGAGCGACGACCTCAATGCACTGAGCACGGCCGCCCTGCGTGGCCTGAACACCACCCAGCTCGCAGCGCTCAACTCCGACCAGATCGGCGCGCTGACCACCACCCAGGTCGCGGCGCTGAGTACCACGCAGATCAATGGTCTGAACAGCGATGATCTGAACGCGCTCAATACCGATCAGGTCAAGGCCCTGAGCTCGGCCCAGGTGGCCGCGCTGGGCACCACCCAGCTGTCCAAGATGACCACGGACGATGTTGAGGCCCTGTCCACCAATGCCATCCGTGCACTGAACTCCGACCAGGTCAAGGCGCTCACCACCGACCAGGTGGTGGCCCTGAGCACCGACCAGGCGCGCGCACTCACCACCACCCAGGTCGCAGGTCTGACCACCACCCAGGTCGCCGCCATGCAGAGCGATGACCTGAACGCGCTCAACACCGCCGCCCTGCGCGGCCTGAGCACCACCCAGCTGGCCGCCCTCAATTCCGACCAGATCGGCGCCCTGAGCACCCGCCAGGTGGCGGCCTTGTCGACCACCCAGGTCAACGGCCTGAACAGCGACGACCTGAATGCGCTGAACACCGATCAGGTCAAGGCCCTAACCACCGCCCAAGTGGCAGCCCTGGGCACCACCCAGCTGTCCAAGATGACCACGGACGATGTCGAGGCTCTGTCCACGGCCGCAGTGCGTGCGCTCAACTCCGACCAGATCAAGGCGCTCACCACCGATCAGGTCGTGGCCCTCAGCACCGATCAGGCCCGTGCCATGACCACCACCCAGGTGGCCGGTCTGACCACGGCCCAGGTCGCCGCCATGCAGAGCGATGATCTGAACGCCCTGAGCACCGCAGCCCTGCGTGGCCTGAACACCACCCAGCTGGCGGCCCTGAACTCCGACCAGATCGGAGCCCTGACCACGGCCCAGGTCGCCGCGCTCACGACCACCCAGGTCAACGGCCTCAACAGCGATGATCTGAACGCCCTGACCACCGATCAGGTCAAGGCCCTGACCACCGCTCAAGTGGCAGCCCTGGGCACCACCCAGCTGTCCAAGATGACCACGGACGATGTGGAGGCCCTGTCCACCAACGCCGTCCGCGCACTCAACTCCGACCAGGTCAAGGCGCTCACCACCGACCAGATCGTGGCCCTGAGCACCGATCAGGCCCGGGCCATGACGTCGACCCAGATGGCCGGTCTGAGCACGACCCAGATCAGCAAGATGGAGAGCGATGACCTGCG